>JAJFHL010000013.1 GCA_021775615.1 Hyphomicrobiales bacterium | reverse complement strand
CTACCTGGCCTATTTGTCGCCCGAAGCGCGCAAGGCTGTCATTATCATCCTGGCGGTGCTGATCTGCGGCGTCGCATACCTGCTCTACGATGAGTATGCATCGGAGAATCTGGCAACGACGCTGATCGCGCCAAAGGATGTGGAATTGCGCGATTTTGCGACCCGATCCCGCACCGGCATTTTCTACGCCAAGGGCAGCATCAAGAATCTCTCATCGGAGCACACCCTTGAGTCTCTCATGTTGCGGGTGCGGGCTCATGACTGCCCGACCGACCGGTTCAGCGATGCCTGCGAAACCGTCGGTGAAAGCGCCGAAAAGGTAAAGCTCGAGATCCCGCCGGGACAGGTGCGCGGTATTGAAAAGTCCGTCAGTCTCTCAAATCTTCCCACGGTCACAAATCTCGTCTGGACGTTTGAGGTTGCAAGCGTCCGCGCCAAGGTGGATTGACCGCCGGTCAAATAAAAAGCAAGTCGGTCGAAGTGCTTTCGCTTGACCGTGCCGACCGGGCGTGAAAATACTAAGCTCAAGCGGTTCCTCTGGAGTTGAAGAGCACCGGAGGACGAATAGAGGGAATACGGTGAGGTGTACCCAAAAGGGGCCGAAACCGTAGCTGCCCCCGCAACTGTGAGCAGTGAGGTCTGTGCACTCAAGCCACTGGCGCCCCGCCTGGGGGCCGGGAAGGCGAGCACCGGATCGGCGATCTGCAAGCCAGGATACCTGCCGCTTGGGTCATGACGCATGGTGCGTCGGGCTTTCCGACAACGGAACATCACGGAGGGTGTTATGTTCAATTCGTCCACTGCCGGTATTTCTACCCGTTCGCTGCAGGATCGTATGGCCATCGGCGCAATTGCGCTTCTGCTCGGCACGTTTCTCGTTCTGGGTATTGGGTTTGCCCATTCCGCGACCATCCACAACGCGGCGCATGACACACGCCACGCGTTGACCTTTCCCTGCCACTAGCAGGAACCGGTTCCATGATTGGACGGGTGCTCTTTGCAGCGCTCCTTTGCGGGATTGCGGCCGGACTTCTGATGTCCGCCGTCCAGGCCTGGAAGGTGACGCCGCTCATCATTGCCGCCGAAGCCTTTGAAGGTGCAGAGCCGGCCGAACACAGCCATGCGGATACGGCTGCCCAGACGGAAACAGGTGACGCTCACACGCATGATCACGGCGACGCCTGGGCGCCCGAGGACGGTTTCGAGCGCACCGCCTTTACCGTCATGTCGAATGTCGTCGCGGGCGTGGCATTCTCGATGCTGCTGACCGGTGCCATCATGGTTCTCGGCCTCAAAGTCTCGCTTGGACACGGCGTCATGCTTGGCGTTGCCGGTTTCGCCGCCGTCTCGCTGGCGCCCGCAGCCGGTCTGTCGCCCGAACTGCCGGGCATGCCGGCCGCCGAATTGCTGGACCGGCAGGTCTGGTGGTGGGGCACCGTCGCCGCCACCGCGGCCGGGATCGGGCTCATCGCACTCGTGGCCAACCCCCTTGCCAAAGCCGCCGGCGTGTTCGTTGTCGCGCTGCCGCACCTGATCGGTGCGCCGCAGCCCGAAGCCCACGCGAGTGCGGTGCCGGCATATCTGGCCTCGCAGTTTGCCGCCAACTCTCTGGCAACCGCGGCGGTGTTCTGGATTGTCCTTGGGGCCCTTCTTGGTGGCGCACTGGCCCGGCTGCAGGAAAAAACGCACGAAGCGTGAGGCCCGTCGCGCGGCGCCGGGATGGTATGGATCAATGTCACAGGCCATTAGAAGTTCAGACCGGGAACCGGGCACGTTCTCAACCGAGTTTGCCCAAGAGCTGCATAAGCTGTTCCGCTGGCGGCGCGACGTTCGTTCTTTCAGTGCGGAACCGGTACCGGAGCGCCTTGTCTACGGACTGCTGGAAGAAGCTGTCAGCCTTTCTCCCTCCGTGGGTTTGAGCCAACCCACCCGGTTTGTCTATGTCGAGAGTGAAGCGGCAAGGTGGGCGGCGCGCGAGAACTACGAGACCGCCAATGCCGAAGCACTTGCCGGTTACGAAGGCGAACAGAAGCGGCTTTATGCCTCGCTCAAGCTCTCCGGCATGAAGGAAGCGCCGGTGCAGATCGCCGCGTTCTGCGACGAGGCGACCCGCCAGGGCTCCGGGCTCGGCTCGGCCACCATGACCGAGGCGCTGCGCTATTCTGTGGTCTGCGCCATCATGCAGTTCTGGCTGGCCACCCGCGCCGCAGGGCTTGGTGTAGGCTGGGTTTCCATTATCGATCCGGCCTCTCTCAGACAATCGCTCGGCGTTGACCCGAACTGGGCCTTCGTCGGTTACCTCTGTGTCGGCTGGCCCGACGAAGAACACCTCGATCCCGAACTCGAACGCGCCGGTTGGGAAGAGCGCCGTCAGGGCGAAAGCTTCATCTCCCGCGTATAGGACAACACATGCATCAGAAAATACCTGCAACCGTCATCACCGGTTTCCTTGGCGCCGGCAAGACCACCCTGATCCGCCACCTTTTGCGGAACGCCAATGGCAAGCGGATAGCCCTGATCATCAATGAATTCGGCGATCTCGGCATCGACGGCGAAGTGGTGAAGGGATGCGGCATCGAGAACTGCCGCGACGACGACATCATGGAACTGTCGAACGGATGCATCTGCTGTACCGTGGCGGAGGACTTCATACCGACCATGAAAGCCCTGATCGACCGCGACGAAGCGCCCGATCACATCGTCATTGAAACCTCGGGGCTTGCCCTGCCGCAACCCCTGGTGCGGGCCTTCAACTGGCCCGAAATCCGGACCCGGGTCACGGTCGACGGCGTCGTCACCGTGGTCGATGGCGCGGCGTTGTCAGAAGGCCGTTTCGCCCACGACGAGACGGCTGTCGACGCGCAACGCGATGCCGACGACAATCTCGACCATGAGACGCCACTGTCGGAGCTCTTCGAGGATCAACTCGCCTGTGCCGACATGGTCGTCCTCAACAAGATCGACCTGATCGATGGCGCCACCGTCGACACGGTCCTGAGCGAGTTGCAGTCCGGCACCAGGGACGGCGTCCGTTTCGTGCGCTCGCGCATGGGCGAGGTCCCGGCCGATGCATTGCTCGGACTTGAAATCGGTGCCCAGGACGATCTTGAGTCCCGCCGGGAAGTTCATCACCATCATGATGACGATCACGACGATGACGAACACACCCATGGTCACGACGAGTTTGAAAGTTTCGATGTGGAACTCGGTGTGGTGCAGGACGTCGAAGAGTTTGCAAGCACCATCTCCGCCGCGATGCGCAAGCACGACATCCTCCGGCTGAAAGGCTTCGGCGCGGTGGAAGGCAAACCCATGCGTCTCGTGATCCAGGCCGTGGGGCCGCGGGTCGAAACCTATTTCGACCGCCCGCTTCAGGCGGGAGAAGACGGCCGCACCCGGCTCGTCGCCATTGGCGAGACCGGCATGGACATGTCCGCAATCAGGGCCGATCTGGCAAGCTGATGCATCTGTTGCTTGCTCAGCCGGGCGGGATATCCGACGGATCCGAACCGGTTGATCTCGATCAGACCCCGGCGGACATCATCGTGCTGTCCGCTGCCGACACCGAACTTGCCTCTCTTTCAGAGGCGCATCGTTCGGCGGTGCCCGGTTCCAACACCTTGCGTCTGGCAAATCTCGGGCATCTGTCTCATCCGTTCTCCATCGACAGGTATCTCGACGAAACGGCGACCAGGTCCCGGATGGTCGTCGCCCGTGTTCTGGGCGGTGCGCCATATTGGACATACGGTCTGGAGCAGTTCGCCATGCGCCTTCGCCAGGCAGGAGTGCTGTTTGCCGCTCTGCCCGGTGACGACAAGCCAGATGATGACTTGTGGCGCGCCTCCAATGTCGCCCGGGAAGACTGGGAAGCCCTGTGGGCATACTTTGTCGAAGGCGGACCGGAAAACGCCACCAACCTGCTGGGCTACTGTACGGCGTTACTCGACAGGGTCGACAAGCCCGGGCCGGCCAAAGCGTTCCTGAGGGCAGGGGTGTTTTGGCCGGATCAGGGCGTCTGCGATCTCGAGACGGTCGGGAACCACTGGACCGACAACGCTCCGGTCGTTCCCATAGTCTTCTACCGGGCACTTGCGCTCGGCGGCGGCATGAACCCGATCAACGAAATGACCCGGGCGTTGATGGCGCGGGGGCTCAATCCGCTTCCCGTGTTTGTGGCGTCGCTCAAAGACCCTGTTTCGGCGGCAACGCTGGCGCATCTGTTCGAACAGGCCCGGCCCGATGTGATCCTCAATGCGACAAGCTTTGCGGTATCGAGCCCGCAGGCATCGATCGTCGACGGGGAGCGGACGGTCACGCCGCTCGATGCTCCGGGCGTTCCGGTGCTGCAGATGGTCCTTGCAGGCGGCACCCAGGATGACTGGCAATCCGGGCTTCGCGGACTATCGGCCCGGGACATAGCAATGAATGTTGCCCTGCCGGAACTCGATGGCCGGATACTGACACGGGCGGTCAGTTTCAAGGGAGAGGCCTACTACGACGAGGCCACCCAGTGCAGGGTCGCCGCCTACAAGGCGCAACCCGACCGGATTGAATTCACCGCAGATCTTGCTGCCAACTGGGCGGCGCTGGCCGGCACCGCGGCCCCGCAGCGCCGTGTCGCCATACTTCTTGCAAACTATCCCAACAAGGATGGCCGCCTCGCCAATGGCGTCGGCCTCGATACGCCCGCGGGCACAATAGGGACCCTGAACGCGCTTTCCGCAGCAGGCTACGGCGTCGAGGACGCACCGCGGTCCGGGGCCGACCTGATGGACATGATTTTGGCGGGACCGACCAACTGGCTCACCGGCCGCGCCGAACGGGCTGGAGGTGAACGCTTCCCTATCGAAGACTACCGCACAAGCTATGCGGAGCTGCCGGGCGATCTGCAAACCCGTATCGAGGAGCGATGGGGCCAGCCTGAAAACGACCCGTTCTTCGGTGATGACGGCTTCGCATTGTCGATCCTGCGCTTCGGCAACGTGGTCGTCGGCGTCCAGCCGGCGCGCGGTTACAACATCGATCCGAAGGACACCTATCACAGCCCCGATCTTGTCCCGCCGCATAATTATCTCGCCTTCTATTTCTGGCTGCGCGGCGTGTTCGGCACCCATGCCATCATTCACATGGGCAAGCATGGCAATCTCGAGTGGCTGCCGGGCAAGGCGCTTGCGCTTTCCGCCGCATGTCTGCCCGAAGCGGTGCTCGGGCCGACACCGCACCTCTACCCGTTCATCGTCAATGACCCCGGCGAAGGGACCCAGGCCAAGCGGCGTACCCAGGCGGTCATTATCGACCACCTGACACCGCCAATGACGCGGGCCGAGACCTATGGACCGCTCAAGGACCTTGAGGCCCTGGTCGACGAGTACTACCAGGCCGCCGGCCTCGATCCGCGACGTCTCGATTATCTGCGCGGCGAAATCCTGTCGCTCACGCAGACCACCCGGATCGACATCGATGCCGGGATTGCTTCAGGTGACGATGAGGACAGCCAGCTCGCGAAGCTGGACGAATATCTATGTGAGCTCAAGGAAAGCCAGATTCGGGACGGCCTGCATGTCTTCGGACAGGCCCCGAACGGCCGGCTCGCGGAGGACCTGATCGTCGCACTGGTGCGCGTGCCCCGCACGGGAGGAGCCCCCGGCGATGCATCGCTCATCCGTGCTCTCGCACGCGACCTTGGGATCTACGGCGAAGACTTCGACCCGCTCAACTGCGCCATGGGTGAACCCTGGCACGGAGACCGTCCGGACGCTCTGACTGGAATTTCTCAAGACCCCTGGCGGCTCGTCGGCGACACGGTCGAGCGCCTCGAGTTCCTGGCATTGTCACTGGTGTCCGGCAAGGCCGAATGTGCGGCCGGGTGGATTGCAACGCGTGCCGTGCTCGATCACATTGCGGATCATGTCCGGCCCGCGGTCGAGGCCTGTGGTCCCCGGGAACTGTCAGGCCTGCTCGATGGGTTGAACGGCCGCTTCGTCGCGCCCGGACCGTCCGGCGCGCCGACGCGGGGCCGGCTCGATGTCCTGCCGACCGGCCGTAACTTCTATTCTGTCGACACCAGGGCGGTTCCGACACCCGCCGCCGCCGCGCTCGGCTGGAAATCCGCCTCGCTCCTGATTGAGCGCCATCTGCAGGATGAAGGCGACTGGCCACGCTCCATGGTTCTGACCGCCTGGGGCACCGCCAATATGCGCACCGGCGGCGATGACATCGCCCAGGCCCTCGCTCTCATGGGCACCCGGCCGACGTGGGACGGCGCAAGCGGACGGGTGACAGGTTTCGAAATCCTGCCGCTTTCGGTCCTCGACCGGCCACGGGTGGACGTGACCCTCCGCGTTTCAGGCTTCTTCCGTGACGCCTTTCCCGCACAGATCGATTTGGTCGACAGCGCCGCACGCGCCGTCATGGCCCTCGACGAACCCGAGGCATCGAACCCGGCCGCTGCCCGGTACCGTACCGAACGAGGCGACCTTGGCGAGCGGCGTGCCGGTTTCCGTGTGTTCGGGTCAAAGCCGGGCGCCTACGGCGCCGGCCTGCAGGCACTCATCGATGAACGCCTGTGGCGCGATCCCGGCGACCTCGCGGACGCCTATCTCGAATGGGGCGGCTACGCCTATGGCGACGGGTCCGAAGGGGCCAGCGAACGGGCCCTGCTGGAAACCCGCCTCACAACGGTCGACGCGGTGGTACAGAATCAGGACAACCGCGAGCACGATCTCCTCGATTCGGACGATTATTATCAGTTCGAAGGGGGAGCGGCGGCGACCGTCGAGCATCTTTCCGGCAAGGCGCCCAAGGTCTATCACAACGATCATTCGCGGCCCGAGCGCCCGGTCGTCCGTACCCTCGATGAAGAGATCGGCCGCGTGGTGCGCTCCCGCGTCGTAAACCCCAAATGGATCGAGGGGGTCAAGCGGCACGGCTACAAGGGCGCCTTCGAGATGGCCGCGACGGTCGACTATCTCTTTGCCTTCGCCGCCACGACCCATGCGGTCCGCGACCATCACTTCGACCTCGTGCATGAGGCCTTTATTGGCGACGAAGATACCCGCAGCTTCATCGAGACCGCCAACCCCGCCGCCTTGCGCGAAATTGCCGAACGCCTGCACGAAGCGATAGAACGTAACCTGTGGCAGCCCCGGAGCAATTCGGCCGCCACCCTCATCGACACCTATCGGGGAGCCCGAACATGAGTGAAGAAGACCTGGACCGCCACGCCTCGAAGATGGCCAAGAAGAAGGCTGCCCGCGACAAGATCATGTCGACGAAGACGGAAGAGAAGGGCCTGATCATTGTCCACACCGGCAAGGGCAAGGGAAAATCATCCGCCGCCTTCGGCATGCTCTTCCGCGCCATCGCACATGGCTTTCCCTGTGCGGTCGTGCAGTTCATCAAGGGTGCGATGCACACCGGTGAGCGCGATCTGGTCGAGAAGCATTTTGGCGATCTCTGTCAGTTCTACACCATGGGCGAGGGTTTTACCTGGGAAACCCAGGACAAGGCGCGCGACATGGAGATGGCCCAGGCGGCCTGGGAGAAGGCCAAGGAGCTGATCCGCGACGACCGCAACCGGATGGTGCTGCTTGACGAGATCAATATCGCGCTGCGGTACGACTACATCCCGATAGGCGATGTGGTGGCGTTTCTCCAGGCCGAAAAGCCGGAGATGACCCATGTGGTTCTCACCGGCCGCAATGCAAAGGACGAGCTCATCGAGGCCGCCGACCTGGTGACGGAGATGGAACTCATCAAGCATCCGTTCCGCTCCGGCATCAAGGCGCAGGCCGGCGTGGAGTTCTGAAGCCACTGTGACTGCAAAGGCGCTCATGGTTCAGGGGACCGGCTCGGATGTGGGTAAGTCCGTGCTTGTGGCGGGGCTGTGCCGCGCCCTTGTTCGACGCGGTCACAAGGTTCGCCCGTTCAAGCCGCAAAACATGTCCAACAATGCCGCAGTTACCGGGGATGGTGGCGAAATTGGCCGCGCCCAGGCGTTGCAGGCACGGGCCTGTGGTGCTACGCCTTCGGTGCATATGAACCCGGTGCTGCTCAAACCGGAGACCGACATCGGCGCCCAGGTCATCGTGCGCGGTCGGCGCTATGCAACCGCGGCGGCGAGGGACTACGCCAAACTCAAGCCCCAGCTTCTGAGCGCCGTGCTGGAGAGCTTTGATACTCTGCGCTCGCAGGCTGACGTCGTTCTCGTGGAAGGAGCGGGCAGTCCGGCGGAAGTCAACCTGCGCGCCGGCGATATTGCCAATATGGGCTTTGCCCGCGCCGCTGATATCCCGGTCATTCTTGCCGCCGACATCGACCGGGGCGGCGTCATTGCGCAATTGGTCGGCACGCGCCACGTGATCGATCCCGAAGACGAGGCCATGATCGCGGGCTTCGTCATCAACAAGTTCCGCGGCGACCCGCGCCTTTTCGATGACGGCTACGACTTCGTGAAGCAGCAGACCGGATGGACCGGTTTCGGCATCGTGCCCTGGCTGCCCGAATGCGGCCGGCTGCCCGCCGAAGACGCCGTACAGATCCGCTCAGGCGGCGAGGGGGCCTTCAAGGTCGCGGCGCCACATCTCTCGCGGATCGCAAATTTCGATGATCTCGACCCGCTCAGGCTCGAGCCCGGGGTCACCGTCGAAATCGTGCCGCCGGGCAAAGCGCTGCCGGGTGACGCCGATCTGGTGATCCTCGCCGGGACAAAGTCCACTATTGGCGACCTGAACTTTCTGCGCGAACAGGGCTGGGACATCGATCTCGCCGCTCACAGGCGGCGGGGCGGGCACATCCTCGGCATTTGCGGCGGATACCAGATGCTCGGGCAAAACATAGATGATCCAGACGGCATCGAAGGACCGCCAGGCAGCGCAGCGGGCCTTGACCTGCTCGACGTCAAAACGGTGATGAAACCCGAAAAGCGTCTGGCGTTAACCACGGGCCGCCATGTCGAAAGCGGCGAAACCGTCACCGGATACGAAATCCACATCGGCACGACGGAGGGACCTGACTGCGCGCGCCCCATGTTCGATATAGACGGCAGGCCCGAGGGTGCGCGCTCGCGTGACAGGCGGGTCAGTGGGGCCTATCTGCATGGGATGTTCGCAGAAGACGGGTTCAGGGCGGCTTATCTGAAAGGCCTCGGCGCGGATACGGGAGGCCTCTCCTACGAGACCGAGGTCGAAGACACCCTCGACCGCCTTGCAGCCCATCTCGAGACCCATCTCGACGTCGACGGTCTTGTCGCCACTCTCAGGTGAGTTCAAGCACGGCAACGACGATGGCTACGGCGACAATCCAGCCCCATGCCTTCCAGATCAGTCCGATCGCCGCGCTGATGTCGCCCGCCGTCGCCCCGCGGCGGCCCTCAGCATTCATGTAGGGGCTCTCGGTGGTCACGCCGCCATAGGTGCGTGGGCCTGCAATGGCGACGCCGAGCGCTGCCGCCAGGGCGGCTTCCGGCCAGCCCGCGTTGGGTGAGTTGTGCTGGCCCGCATCGCGCAGCATGACGCGGAACGCCTGCATCGAACCTGCCACCAGACAGAACAGCGCACCGGTGGCCCGTGCCGGGACGAGATTGAGAAGGTCATCCAGCCGGGCCGCCGCCCAACCGAATTCTTCATGACGTTCGGTGCGGTGTCCGATCATCGAATCGGCAGTATTGACCACCTTGTAGACAAGGATGCCCGGCAGTCCCGCCACGGCAAACCACAGGGCCGGCGCCACGACACCATCGGAAAAGTTCTCCGCACAGCTTTCAATCGCCGCCCGGCAGACCCCGGCTTCGTCGAGTGTCTCAGGATCGCGGCCGACAATGTGAGACACCGCCTCGCGCCCGGGCTCCAGGCCTCTGTCGAGCCCCGTGACAACAGCCTGCAGATGCCCGACAAGGCTCCGCTGGGCGATGAGGATCGCAGTTATGATGACTTCCAGCGCAAGGCCAACCACCGGTATGCGGGCGATCGCAATGCCAAGCAGCAGCCCCCCCACAACCAGCATAGCGGTCGCCACCAGACCCTTGAGCCGTCGGTTAGAGCCTCGGTTCAGCCATGCATCCAATGCGGAAATGCACCGGCCCATGATCACGACAGGGTGGGGAACACGGGTCCAGACCGCCTTCGGCTCACCGACAATCGCGTCTATCAACAGGGCAAGTGCGAGGTTCATGAAGACCTTCCGCAACGTTCCGGGTTCGACCCGCCGACTGAACACGTCGGCAGCCCGCGATCAAGCCAAACTTCCCGAAAGTCATACCGGCATAAAGTAATGTCGGTTTTAGCACCCGGATCGCCGAAACCGTCGTTGATCGTGCTCGCGCTTAGGCCTACAACACCACCACTACAGTTGGTGCTTCCTGAGGAAGCTGAGAAAGCGTCCGGACCAAAGCTGACCCAATTCGGGGGCCGAAGCCGGAACCGACCAGGCACGCAGCGATGCGCAATCGTTCCTGCCTTATCTGCTTTCGCAGGACTCACCGCATGACGGCAGAAAGGTGGGTCCCGACATGTTCCTTCGCGCATTCCTCATTCTCCTGGCCGGCGTATCGCCTGCGGCGGCGCATTTCGGCCATGCGGGCGAGCTTGCCGGTCACTCGCATTGGGTGGCGCTCGGCGCGGCTGCAGCCGCGGCGGCTCTCGCGGCGTTGCTTGCCAAACGGCGTGTTTCCGACACGGAGGAAGCATCAGATGTCGGAGAAAATGATACCGACGAAGTTGACGGGGCCGCATCATGAGCAAAATCGGCGTCATGGTATGCGGTCACGGATCACGCTCGCAGGCAGCGGTCGACGAGTTCGCCGTTGTGGCGGAGCGCTTGCGCGACCTGTTTCCGCAGTGGCCTGTCGAATACGGCTATCTGGAATTCGCCAACCCCCTGATCCGCGATGGGCTGGACAGTTTGCGGGCGCAGGGATGCGACCACATCCTGGCGGTTCCCGGCATGCTGTTCGCGGCGATGCATGCCAAGAACGATATCCCGACCGTTCTGAACACCTATGCCGCCAAGCACGACGTGAAGATCCAGTATGGCCGCGAACTGGGGGTGGACCCTAAAATGGTCGCAGCCGCGGCAGAGCGAGTCGCCGCCGCGGTCACCGAAGCCGATGCAAAGAACGGCCCGGTCCCCGCACACGAGACCTGCCTCGCAGTCATCGGCCGTGGCGCCAGCGACCCGGATGCCAACTCCAACGTCTCCAAGATCGCCCGCCTCCTGTGGGAGGGGCTCGGGTTTGGCTGGTGCGAGACCGGCTATTCCGGTGTGACCTTTCCGCTGGTCGAACCGTGCCTGGAGCATGTCGCGAAGCTTGGCTACCGCCGGGTGATCGTGTTTCCCTATTTCCTCTTCACAGGCATTCTGGTGGACCGGATCTACGGTTTCACCGACGAAGTGGCGGCACGATATCCGCATATCGACTTCATCAAGGCGAGCTATCTCAACGACCACAAGCAGGTCATCGCCACTTTCGCTGAACGGGCCACCGAGATCCTCGACGGCCAGAACGTCATGAACTGCGCCATGTGCAAGTACCGCACGCAGGTTCTGGGGTTCGAATCCGAAATCGGCATGCCCCAGGAATCTCACCATCATCATGTGGAAGGGCAGGGGGCCAGCGCCCCGGGGTCCAATGTGGAAGACTGCGAATTGTGCGACACGTTCTGCACCGGCGCCTGCCGCCTGGTGGGTGACCATCACCACCATCATCATCATGATGACGACGATCATCATCACCATGGTCACGATCATGCGCATGATCACGACCACCACCACCCGCCCTATCCGCACAGCGATCACCCGCACGGACCCGAAAGCGTCCGCAAGTATCTGAAAGACGGCGAGTAGATCCGATGCTGTACGAGCGCGATCCCGCAGCGATCTATCGCAAGTCGTTCTCGATCGTCAGGGACGAGGCAGACCTGGACGGCCTGCCGGCCGATCTGCGGCCCATTGCCATCCGGCTGGTGCATGCCTGCGGCATGATCGATATCGTCCGTGATCTCGCCTTCTCGCCCGATGTTGCATCCGCCGGACGCACCGCCCTGGAAGGCGGGGGCACGGTCCTGTGCGATTGCGAAATGGTTGCGGCAGGCATCATCCGCTCCCGTCTGCCGTCCGACAACCATGTGCGAGTGACATTGAATGATCCCGAGGTTCCGGCGCTCGCGAAGGAATTGGAGACGACACGCTCAGCCGCAGCCGTGACGTTGTGGCGCGATCATATCGAAGGCTCCGTTGTGGTGATCGGCAACGCACCAACAGCCCTGTTCCAGCTGCTTGAAAAACTGGATGAGGGCTGGCCGGCCCCCGCCGCCATCCTGGCGTTCCCGGTGGGATTTGTGGGGGCGGCCGAATCCAAAGCCGCACTTGCCACGGACCCACGCAGCGTGCCGTTTCTGACATTGAAAGGCCGCCGCGGCGGCTCGGCCATGGCCGGCGCCGCAGTCAATGCAATCGCCGCCGGTCTCCTGGAAGAAAACCAGTGACGGCACCCTGGCTCCATATCATCGGCATCGGCGAAGATGGCCTCGACGGTCTCTCTCCTGCGGTCCAGGCGCTGGTCCGTTCGGCCGAAATCATATTCGGCAGCGAGCGCCACCACGCGTTGACCGAAGAGGTTTCCGCGGAACGGGCAACCTGGCCGTCGCCGTTCAGTGCAATGCCCGAGACACTCATTGAGAACAAGGGCCGCCGGATTGTCGTGCTGGTGACGGGGGACCCGCTTTGGTACTCAGCCGGAACGAAAATCGGCAGGGCGCTTGGGCCGGAAAACATCGTTTATCATCCGCAGCTATCAGCGTTCCAGTGGGCGGCGGCCCGCATGGGATGGTCTCTGGCCGATGCCGAGACTTTGACAGTGCACGGCCGCGCGCCGGAACGCATCGTTCCTTATTTCGCGCCGGGAGCCAGGCTTTTGATCCTGGCGAAGGACCGCACAACCCCGGCTCAGGTCGCCAGCCTCGCGGCCCAAAACGGCTATGGCCCGTCGCATCTGACCGCGATTTCCCATCTTGGCGGCGCGGATGAAACGCGCTTCGACGGCATCGCGTCGGACTGGTCGCACGAAGTCCCGGATTTTCATACGCTGGCGCTGGAGTGCATCGCCGAACCGGGAGCCTCTGTGCGAACCCGCGCACCAGGTCTTTCCGACGACGCATTCGCCCATGACGGAAACCTGACCAAGCGCGAAGTCCGCGCCGCGACTTTGGCAAAGCTCGGGCCCGTCCGTGGCGGCCTCCTGTGGGACATCGGCCTTGGATGCGGTTCGGTGGCCATCGAGTGGATGCGGGCGGCACGCGATGCCCGTGCGATCGGCATCGAACCGCGCGAAGACAGAAGAGCCCTGGCGGCGGCGAACGCCCTGACGCTCGGCACGCCTGATCTCCGGATCATCGAAGGGGCCGCACCGGAGGCGATTTCAGGTCTGGACGCACCGGACGCCGTTTTCATTGGTGGCGGCCTTTCAGAAGCCGTGTTCGACACCTGCTGGCAGTTGCTGAAGCCGTTCGGCAGGCTGGTGGCCAATGCAGTGACCCTTGAGAGTGAGGCGGTTCTCCTGCGGTTGGCGGAGGCCCATGGCGGTGAGTTGGTGCGTCTGTCCGTCGACCGTGCGGCGGAGATCGGATCGATGCATGGCTGGAAGCCGCTGATGCCCGTTCTTCAGTGGAGCCTTGCGAAATGACTGAACCTCTCACCGGCACCCTCTATGGCGTGGGAGTGGGACCCGGCGACCCGGAACTGCTTACGTTGAAGGCGCATCGCCTGATTACTTCCGCCGCCGTGGTGGCCTATCCGGCTCCCGATGACGGCGACAGCTTTGCCCGCTCCATTGTCGCAAGCCTGATCCGCACCGATGCGGAAGAGTTCGCCATCGTGATCCCGATGAAGACGGAACGCTTCCCCGCGCGGCAGGTCTATGACGACGCGTCACGGCACCTTGCCGCAAAGCTCGAAGCCGGCGAGGACGTCGTTGTGTTATGCGAGGGGGACCCGTTCTTCTACGGATCCTTCATGTATCTCTATGAGCGACTGGCCGGCAGGTTTCCAAGCGAGATCGTGCCCGGCGTGTCTTCGATCATGTCCTGCGCCGCCGTGCTCAAGCGCCCCATCGCGGCGCGCAACGACACTTTGACGGTCATTCCTGGGCCGTTGCCCGAAAAAGAGCTCAGAGTCCGCCTGGAACGCGCTGACGCCGCGGCCATCATCAAGGTGGGTCGTCACCTGCCGAAGGTGAGACGCATCCTCGAAGACCTTGGCGCAACCGAACGGGCGGGTTACGTCGAACGCGCTTCACTGCCACAGCAGATCGTCCTGCCGCTCGCCGAAGCGCCGGAACGCGCTCCGTATTTTTCCATGATCCTTGTCTATATGGGTGGTGAAGAGTGGGGGCCGATGAATGGCTGATGTAAAACCCGCGATAATTTGCCTGTCTTCGTCAGGCTTCGATACGGCCACCAGAATAGCGAACCTGCTTGATGGCATGGTCCACGGGCTGGAAGGCCGGGTCACGGAGGCGGACGTCATTTTCGCAGATACGATGGCGCATCTGCGTGCTCTGTTCGCCGCCGGTGTCCCTGTGGTCGGCATCTGCGCATCGGGCATCCTAATCCGTGCTGTTTCGCCGTTGCTGGCGGACAAATGGGCCGAGCCGCCGGTTGTCTCTGTCTCCGAAGACGGCAAGTCGGTCATCCCGTTGCTTGGCGGTCACCATGGCGCCAACGCCCTGGCTCGCCAGATCGCAGAGACGCTTTGCGGGCACGCGGCCATTACGACCGCGGGCGACGTTGCATACGGGATTGCGCTCGACGAACCTCCCGCAGGCTGGCGGCTCGCGAACCCGCAGGACGCCAAGGCAATGGCCGCCGGGCTGCTGGCCGGACGATCCGTTCGCGTTCATGGCGGTGCGTCGTGGTTGTCTGCACTTCCCCAAGGTGACGACACAGATCTGCAGATAACGGTAACCGAGAGCAATCTCACCGGCGGTCAGGATCACCTGGTCTACCACCCGCAAACCATTGCCATTGGTGTCGGAAGCGCCCGTGGCTGCCCGCCGGAGGAACTCAGCGCACTCGTCAGCGATGCGATGCAAAGCGCAAGCGTCGCGCCAGGCGCCGTCGCCGGAGTATTCAGCATCGACGTCAAGGCGGATGAAGGCGCCGTCGTGGCGCTGGCCCGTGAACTTGGTGTTGCCTTCCGGGTGTTCGATGCCACGACACTGGAGGCCGAAGCGCCTCGGCTGGCCAACCCGTCCGATATCGTGTTTGCCGAAGTGGGGTGCCATGGTGTTGCCGAAGGCGCGGCGCTCGCCGCTGCAGGCCCGGACAGCACACTGATTTTCGAAAAACGCAAGAGCGCCAATGCCACCTGCGCCATCGCCCGTGCACCGGAGCCGATTACAGCCCTGCCGGGCCGCAAGCGAGGCCGCGTATCGATGATTGGCATCGGCCCCGGCCAGGCCGACTGGCGGACGCCCGAAGCCTCGAAACTGATCACCGAGGCCGATGAGCTGGTGGGCTATGGCCTTTACATCGACCTTCTGGGCCCGTTGGTCGCCGGAAAGACGCGCCGCGACTTCGCGCTCGGTGAAGAAGAAGACCGCTGCCGCTATGCTCTCGAGAGGGCGGGCGAAGGGAAAGATGTAGCCGTCATCTGTTCAGGCGACGCCGGCATCTACGCTATGAGTGCACTGGTCTTCGAACTGCTCGACCGTTCCGAAGATGCAGGCGGTGTCGCCGGCGGCGCCCGCCGCGTCGAGGTCGTATCCGCCCCAGGAGTGTCTGCGCTCCAGGCTGCCGCTGCCCGGGCCGGAGCTCCGCTGGGGCACGACTTCTGCGCCATCTCCCTGTCGGACCTCCTGACGCCGCGCGACACCATTGTGCGCCGCATAAAGGCGGCGGCGGAGGGGGACTTCGTGATCGCCTTCTACAATCCCGTCTCCAGGCGGCGGCGAACCCTGTTGGGCCAGGCAAGAGACATGCTGCTCGCCCATCGCCCATCGGACACACCGGTGATTCTCGCATCGAACCTGGGACGGTCGCGCGAGAAACTCAATTACGTCGCGCTGAAGGACCTCGACGTGGATGATGTGGACATGCTGACCGTTGTGATTATCGGCGCGTCCCAGTCACGCCTGATGCAACGGGGCGACGGGCCGCGCGTTTACACGCCGCGCGGATATGCAAAACGGATAGACGGCATAGTAGCCTGAGGACTGGAACACCATGACCGTTCATTTCATTGGAGCGGGCCCCGGAGCCCCGGACCTTCTGACCGTCCGGGCCAGGACCCTGATCGAGAGCTGCCCCGTGTGCCTCTATGCCGGAAGCCTGGTTCCGCCCGAGATCGTCGCCTATGCGCCGCAAGACGCAAGGGTTCTGGATACGGCTCCGATGACGCTCGACGAGATCATTGCGGAAATGGAAGCGGCACATTCGCTGGGACGGGACGTCGCCCGCGTCCATTCCGGTGACCCGTCGCTCTACGGTGCCATCGCCGAGCAGATCCGCCGCCTCAAGGCGCTGGACATTCCCTTCGATGTTACCCCCGGGGTGTCTGCCTACGCCGCCGCGGCTGCGGCAATGGGTCAGGAGTTGACGATTCCGGAAGTGTCGCAGACCGTGATCCTCACCCGGACGGCCATGAAGTCGTCGGCCATGCCTGAAGGCGAAGATCTCGCAACTCTCGGCAGGAGCGGCGCGACCATGGCCATTCACCTGTCGGTGCGCAATATCGGCCATATTCAGAAGGAGCTGATACCGCTCTATGGCGAGGACTGTCCGGTGGTTGTCGCCTACCGGGTCGGCTGGCCCGACCAGATGTTCCTGCGCGGCACCCTCGGCGACATCCGCAGGAAAATCCGCG
>JAJFHL010000120.1 GCA_021775615.1 Hyphomicrobiales bacterium | reverse complement strand
ATGGATGACCATTGCCGCTGAACCGATCAACGGCGTCCAGCAGGAGATACTGCCCAGGATCACCGACATTCAATCGGCACGCCCAGTCGAACAGGCCGCCCTGGCGCTTTCCAAGTCAAGCAAGCTGCTGCCCTCGGTCATTTCGTTTTCAGCCCCGAAGAAACTGCCGGACCGGTTGGCCAGGTCACTCGACAGCGACGATATTCTGACGTTCGAAGCCGACCAGCTCATGGGTGAAGCCGACCGCGATGCGGTTGTCATCACGCGGATCAGCGAGGCCGACATTGCACTTGAGCAGGCCAGACAGTCGCGCTTCGTTGTGTACAGGGCCAATGACGGCATCAGCGAACATGTTGCTATTCTGATCGGCGACTGGCGCAAACCGGGCGCGGTGCCGGTGCGTCTGCATTCGGCCTGCCTGACGGGTGACCTGTTCGGCAGCCTACGATGCGATTGCGGCGAACAGCTTCGAACCGCGGTGGGCCGCATTGCGGAGCAGGGCGGCGGGATCCTGCTTTATCTCGCTCAGGAAGGGCGCGGCATCGGTCTCGCCAACAAGCTGCGGGCCTACAGCCTCCAGGACACCGGCGTCGATACGCTCGATGCCGACCAAATCCTGGGCTTCTCCGCCGATGAGCGAAGCTATGGGGTGGCGGCGCAGATCCTGCGCGATCTGGGCGTCGGGCAGATCGAACTGCTGACCAACAATCCCGAAAAGATCTCGGCCCTTGTCGACAACGGGATCGCGGTGACGGGCCGGGCCGAACTGCAGGGCCGGATCAACCGATACAATGAGCCCTATCTGACAGCCAAGGCGAACAGGGCCGGCCATCTCCTGGACCTGGGCCGGAACGCGGGCACGCGCAAGAACTGACGAGGACGTTGATCACGGCCGTAGCGGAAATCACCCACACAGGTTATCATTGCGACATGTCAATCCTGCTGAGAAAACTCGCACGCTACGTCACGCAAAAAGCCGCATCGGATCCCGAGGCAAGGGAGAAGGTGGCAAGGGCCGCCAGCGGCCTGGTCAAGGAAGCCAAGCAGATCGCCAAGGAAGACGACCGCGCCTATGCCGCGGGCCGGGCCTTCCGCCGGGCGTTCGACAAGCTTCAGAACGACCGCTAGCTCTCTTCGGTTACTCCCCGCGGGCCGGCATCACGGTGTCGCGCCAGGCGAGCCCGTCCTCGGTTCGCCCCTTTGGCCGGTACTCGCAGCCGAACGGCCCGTCGTAGCCGGCCTTGCGGAATTCGGGCAGAAGAACCCCATAATCCAGTTCGCCCGGAAACGGCTCGGCCCGGTTCTCCATGGCGGCAATCTGGACATGGCCGATATGTCCGGCATGTGTGACGAACGCGTTCATCAAGGCGCCGCTCTCGCGCTGCACGTGATAGCAGTCGAACATGATCTTGAGGCGCCGATTGCTGATCTCCGCGATGACGCCGGCCGCCTGCTCGATGGTGGAGAGAAAGTAGCCGGGCACCTGTTCGGCGCAGATCGGCTCGATCAGGATCGTCAGGTCCGTCTCCGCGAGCGCAAAGCGCAGCGTATCGACATAGGCGCGCGCCGCATCCGCGCCTTCGGCCTTTCCGGCCAGAACATGCACACTGCCTGCACCGACATGCAATGCGGTCTCGGCCGCCTCGAGAATGCCGCTGCGCGCCGCCTCGGTCGCCTCCGGCCGGGCGGCATACCCCGCGGTTTCGCCCATGCGGACATTGAGCCCTACCACCGGCAGGCCGGTTTCCGCCAACACGTCTTTCAGCGCCTCGCGGTTTTCGCGCTGCGCCTCGTCGTGGAATTCGACGGCATCGAATCCATGGGCTGCCGCCCGCCGTATGCGATCGAGAAACGGCAGCTCTTTCCACAAGAAGCCGGTGTTTGCCGAGAAGCGATAGGCGGACGTCACTCGTCCCACTCCACGTCGTATGCAGTGACCACCTCGGCGATCTGCTCGGGCGAAAGAGGCCTGGGAGAGAGGCCCTGGGTCAGCAGCGCCAGTTTTGCCGTCTCCTCAAGTTCTTCCATTGCATAGACCGCGGCCTGCAGGTCCTTCGCCGATACGACCGGGCCGTGATTGGCCAGCAGCACCGCGGACCGTTTGCCAGCCAGACCGCGCACCGCGTCCGCCATCGCCGGGTCGCCGGGCAGGAACACCGGCAGCAGTTTCACCTTGCCGAGCCGCATGATGCCGTAGGCGGTCAGCGGCGGCAGGACGTTGTCGGGATCCGTGTCCGGCAGCATCGAAAGGGCGACCGAATGGGTGGAGTGCAGGTGCACCACCGCGCCGGTCTGCGTCCGGGTTTCATAGAAGGCGCTGTGCAGGGGCATCTCCTTGGTCGGCGCCGCGCCAGCGATCTGCCGGCCGCTCTGGTCGAAATGGCTCAACTGCGCCGGATCGAGGGTCCCCAGCGAACTTCCTGTCGGCGTGACCAGCAGCGACCCATCATCCAGCCTTGCCGAGATGTTGCCCGAGGCGCCACTCGTAAGTCCCCGGTCGAACATGGATTTCGCCAGGAGGCAGATGTCTTCTCGAATGCGGCTGTCTTGGCTCATCGGCTGCCCATCACGTCATACGCCTTGCAGAAGAAATCCGGTGCGCCGAAATTGCCGGACTTGAGCGCCAGAACCAGGTCCTTTCCCGCGACCCTCAGCGCCGGAACGCCGGGGTCGATCATCGGGCCGATCTCGAGGGCATCGACGCCAAGCGCGCCGACCACCGCGCCCGAGGTTTCCCCGCCCGCCGATATGAGCCGCGTGACGCCCGCCTTTACGGCCATGTCGGCAAGCTCACCGAAGAATGTTTCGATGGCCTCCGCGGCGCGGTCGGCGCCAAGCTCTGATTGCGCCGCCTTGACGCTGGCGGGATCGTCCGAAGAGAAGACCAGCGGCACGCCCTCCTGCGCCAGGGCCCACTCGAGCGCCTTTTCGGCGCTCTGCCGGCCGTCGACCAGTTCGGTGGCTTCGACTTTCAATTGCGGCGCGCCGGTGCCGGCATGCCGGGTAATCTGATCGCGGGTGGCTTGTGAGCACGACCCCGACAGAATGATCGCCCGTCCCGGCTCGCCGCGCCAGGCGATATCCTCGGGCGTCCGCTCCGCATAGAGGCGGGGAAGACCGAGCGCGATGCCCGAGCCGCCGGTCAGGAGGGCGAAGCCTTCGGCGGCGGCGCCGAGCTCGATCAGGTCCGCATCATCGATCGCGTCGCAAATGACGATCTGGCGCCCGTCACCGGCCTGCTCCATCAGGCTCTCGCGCGCCGTGCCGGAACGGATGGCATCGACGGCAACGTGACCCACCGGCCGCTGCGTCTGAAGCTGCAGCCAGCGCCTGATGTCAGGATCGGTCATGGGTGTGATCGGATGGTTTTCCATGCCGCTTTCCGACAGGAGCTTGTCCCAGACGAAGAGATGGCCTCGATAGATCGTTCGCCCGGTTGCCGGGAAGGCCGGGCAGACGATGACCGGGTCTTGCGTTCCCAGGGCATCGATCAGGGCATCGATCACCGGGCCGATGTTTCCCTGTGGCGTTGAATCGAAGGTTGAGCAGTATTTGAAAAGGAACTGCCGACAGCCCTGGGCGCGCAACCATTCGAGTGCTTCGAGAGACTGTTGTACTGCATCGCGCGGAGGGATCGAGCGGGTTTTCAGCGCAACGATCCCGGCCTCGACTTCGGGCGCTGCCGGTTTCGCCGGGGTTCCCACATACTGAACCGTTCTCATGCCGCCCTGCGAAAGAATGAGCCCGAGGTCCGACGAGCCGGTGAAGTCGTCGCCGATGGCGCCCAGGATCATTGCGGCTCTCCCGGCAATTTCAGACCGGCGTTCCGCGCATAGATCTTGGCCACGGCGGAATCGTCCTCTCCTCCGTAGCCCGCGCCACTTGCCGCCACGAACTGCTGCAAGGCGGTCGCGGACAGCGGCGCGGAAAACCGCGCGCCGCGGGCGATGTCGAGGACGATGCCGAGGTCCTTCACGAATATCTCCACTGCCGAGTGAGGAGTGTAGTCGCCCTCGGCGATATGCGGGCCCCTGTTTTCAAACATCCAGGAGGATCCGGCACACTGCGAAATGACCTCAAGGGTCTGCTTCGGGTCGATGCCCTGGGCAATACCGAAGGTCATCGCTTCGGCGGCGGCGGCAATGTGCACCCCGGCCAGCATCTGGTTGACGATCTTCATGGCGGACCCGGGCCCGGCTTCATCGCCAAGCCTGAAAACCCGCTCGGCGATCGCATCAAGCGCCGCCTGCGCCGCGTCGAAGGCCTCAGGCCGGCCCGAGGCCATGATGGTGAGTTCGCCAAGTGCCGACTTCGCGGCGCCGCCCGAGATCGGGGCATCGAGGTAGAGCACTCCGTGATCGGCAAGCCTCGCCTCGCACATGCGGGCGAAGTCCGGCGGCACCGTTGCGCAGGAGAT
>JAJFHL010000119.1 GCA_021775615.1 Hyphomicrobiales bacterium | reverse complement strand
GTCGGTCGGCGATCCCGACTTTGCCACCCCGCCGGCAATCACCGATGCCGCCATCAAGGCGCTGCATGACGAGGAGACGCATTACACGCTGGCGGGAGGCATCAAGCCGCTGGTCGCGGAAATCGCGACGCATGAAAGCGCCCGGCTTGGCTGGCCGGTCGGTCCGGACCGCGTGGTGGTGTGTTCAGGAGCCCAGAATGCGCTGTACTGCACGGTGCGCTGCCTGCTGGACCCGGGTGACGAGGTGATACTCCTGTCGCCGCCCTATACCATGTTCGAAGGCGTGGTCGGCGCGGCGGGCGGCAAGGCGCGGCTGGTGCCCCTGAAGCGTTCCGAGGGCTTTCAGGTCGACCTCGACGCCCTCACGGCTGCGGTCACACCGCGCACCAGGGCAATTTTGCTCAACTCTCCGCACAATCCCTCCGGTGCCATCGCAAGCTCCGAAGCGCTCGAGGCCATTGCCGGCCTGTGCATCGAAAAGGGTATCTGGCTGATCTCAGATGAGGTCTATGCGGATCTGTGTTTCGAACGGTCCTTTTCGTCGCCTTCGAAGCTTCAGGGCATGCAGGACAGGACGATCATCCTGCGCTCGCTTTCAAAGACCCATGCGATGACCGGATGGCGGCTCGGGTGGATGGTGGCGCCAACATCGATCTGCGATGGCGCCAGGGATCTCCTGAACCACGCCATATACGGCGCGCCCGGGTTCATCCAGCATGGCGCGCTGGCGGCGTTCACACAGGACATCCCGGAAGTGGCGCAAATGAAACAGGCCTACCGGGAACGGCGCGACCTTTTGGTGGACGCGCTGTCCAAGGTCAACAGCCTGGACTGCATGTCGCCTGATGCGGGGATATTCTGCATTGTCGGCATCGACAGGCTGGGGATGCCGGCGCAGGAATTTGCCGAGAAGCTGTATGATGCCGAAGGCGTCGCGGTCCTGCCCGGCGAGGCATTCGGTTCGGCGCATTCGGACTGGGTGCGGGTTTCGCTGTGCCAGTCGGCGGCAACCCTGCAGGACGCCGTTGCGCGCATGACGCGCTTTGTCGGCACGCTATAACTTCGAGAGTAGGAAGCTTACATGACCAAGACCAATGCGGGCAGGAGCGTCGGGCAGGCGCTGGTGGCGCTTTTGAAGGACTATGGCGTCGATACGATTTTCGGCATACCGGGCGTTCACAACAACGAGCTGTATCGCGGGTTGCTGAACTCAGGGATGCACCATGTGCTGCCGCGGCATGAGCAGGGCGCCGGATTCATGGCCGATGGCTACGCCCGGGCGACCGGAAAACCGGGTGTGTGTTTCACCATCACCGGGCCGGGGCTGACCAACATCATGACTCCGCTTGGCCAGGCCTACTCGGATTCCGTGCCGATGCTGGTGATTTCGAGCGCGCTCGATGTGAAGGACCTTGGACAGGGCAGGGGACGTCTGCACGAGATCCAGGACCAGCGCGCGGCAGCCGCCACGGTCACCGGCATGGCGGCAACCGCCTATGCGCCCGAAGACGTGCCTGAACTGCTGGCCAAGGCGTTTGCCGGGTTCAGGACGACACGGCCGCGGCCGGCCTATATCGAAATTCCGATCGACGTGCTGAGCGCCGAGGCGACCGGGAACTGGAGCGCCGGTGCGACCGGCGCGGTGCCCTATCCCGATCCAGCCGCCATTGCCCGAGCGGCGCAACTTCTGGCGGGCGCCGAGCGACCGCTGATCATCGCCGGCGGCGGCGCAGTCGGTGCCGCGCAGGGCCTGCGCGCGATCACCGATCGGCTGAGCGCAATCGTGATGCCGACGGTCGCGGGCAAGGGGGTCGTGCCGGACGATCATGCATTGAGTGTCGGCGCGATCATGGCGCGCGGCCACGCCAAGAAATTCATTTCGAACGCTGACGTGATCCTGGCTGTCGGAACCGAGCTTGCCGAGACGGACTTCTGGGAAGAGTGGATCCCGATCAAAGGCAAGCTGATCCGCATCGATATCGATTCCGACAAGCTGGCGGACCGGTATGGCGGCGATGTGGCGATTGCGGCGGACGCCGGAGTTGCGGTGGATGCGCTGTTGGCGGCCCTGCCGGAGGGAGGCGGCAAGAGCAAGCTCGGCGCAGAGGACGCAGCGGCGCTCAAGCAGAAGCTCGAGGACACCGAAGAGCCGGACAGGACAATCAAGCGCAAGGTCCTGGCCGCCCTGCGCGAAGGGTTGCCCGATGAGACCGTGCTGGTCACCGACATGACAACGCTGGCCTATGCCGGAAACGAGATGTTTCCGGTGGCCGAGCCGAGGCGGTGGATGCACCCCAACGGCTACGGCACGCTGGGCTACGCGTTGCCGGCGGCCATCGGCGCCAAGCTCGGAGCCGGCGATGCGCCGGTGGTGGCCGTGGCCGGGGATTACGGCTTCCAGTACACACTGAACGAGCTTGCCGTGGCAACCGAACTGAAGCAGTCACTTACCGTCGTGTTGTGGAACAGCGCCGGGCTGCAAGCCATCATGGATGACATGGACCGCAAGGAAATCGGCCATATCGCGACCAATCCGGTCAATCCGGATTTTGCAAAGCTCGCAGGGGCCTATGGCTTCGGCTATCAGCTTGCAGACAGCTTCGAAGATGTTACCCGGGCGGTGCGTGAAGCGGTGGCAGCAGGTGGCCCGCAATTCGTCGAAATCGACGGCACCGCATTGACCTAAACTTCAGCGGCCGCGGATTTCATAGTGCCGGACAGGACGCCATAGACGGCGATCCAGGCGTCTTCGACCTCCGGCGCGAACTGCTCTCCGAGGCCCTGTTCGAGGGTCCACAGCAATGCCGACGCAACCGTGTCGTAGTTGGTGTCCGTGACGCCGTAGTCTTTGTGACGGCGTCCTAGATCCTGCACGACGGGCAGCAGCACATCCGGTTTGTCGAGGCTTGAAACGGCCACCTTGAGCGTGGTCATGAGCTTGCGTTTCTGCTCGGCCATGTCTTCCGGAAACAGTGTTTGCAGGTCCGGCTCCAGCTCGAAGAGCTTGCCGTAAAACAGATCGGCCGCCTGGTCGGCGATGGGCTCGACAAGGGCGAAGCTCGCCTGCACCAGTTTCCTTTGTTCTTCGCTCACTTCGCAAAGTGCGTTCGGTGCCACCGGCGGAGACTGCTCGGCCACGGCTGCGGCGGACGCTGGCCCGGAAGCGGGTTCCCCGGCCACCGGCGCGGCGGCCTTTTCAGGCATCGGCACGGAGCGTTCCCTGAACTGAGCGGTGGCGGTTTCCGGGGGTGCGGCGACCTCCTGCGTCAGCCGGTCGGCGTGATGGTTCAAGGTATTGACGATTTCCGCGATTTCTTCGGTCGCGGTGCTGGTTTGGAGTGCGAGTGCCTTGACCTCTCCGGCAACAACCGAAAAACCGCGGCCCGCTTCGCCGGCGCGGGCGGCCTCGATGGTTGCGTTGAGCGCCAACAGGTTGGTTTGCCTCGCAATGGCGTTGATCTGCTGGGCGACGCCTGCGACCCGCTCGATCTGTCCCCGCAGCGCGCCAATCTCTGCCTGCGCCTGCTCTAGTGTTGAGTGTGCCGGCTCCGGCTGGGCGATGGCGGGATCAGACATATGGGAATCCTGTTTTGGGCGGCGCGGGCCGTATCGGTGAAGCTGAAAACCACTCCCACCGTGATAGGATTTTATGGTGAATGATTTGTTAACCGGCATTTCGTAAACGCCGCCGCGGCAAGATTCCGCTCTAGACCCTTTCTTCTTCTTACGGAATCACTTGACCGGGTTTTCACGTCTTCTGCCAAGGCACGGTCCGCGCCGTGGTCTCACCGACCACAAGCGGGCCGTAACGCAGTTCAGAGGGCGTGAAAAGCCGGCCTTCGGTGGGCCATATCGGT
>JAJFHL010000118.1 GCA_021775615.1 Hyphomicrobiales bacterium | reverse complement strand
CCCGCGCAGGGCAAACTTGCCCATGGCGAAGGACGCGGACTGGGCATAGCCTTTTACGCTGGCTGAGGCTCCCGTAAAGAAGATGGCGCCCTCGCCTTTCTCGACCATGCGTTTTGCCGCTTCCAGCGCCACAAGAAACCCACCATAGGCGCTCACCATAATGGCGTTCTGCACCTCTTCGGGATCAAGTTCGACGAACGGGCCGCGGGCCCGGGCGCTTGGATTGTAGAGGACGAAGTCCGGTGTCCGTCCGTCGGCATCAAGCGCTGAAAACAGTGCCGCCACATCGTCGCGCTGGGCGGCATCACACGCATAAGCCTTTGCCGACAGCTCATTGCAGAGGTCTGAAAGGTCGTCCGGCGTGCGCGCCGCCAATGAGACTTCCACACCGTCCTTCGCCAAAAGCCTGGCGACCGCCGCGCTCAGTCCCGCGCCGACACCGACGATCAGTCCCTTTTTGGGCTTATAGTGCTGCATTCCCTGCTCCCTTTCGTGTTCCGATTGGCGTCCCGTGGCACTTAGATGGGACGTCTCATTAGGCGGCGTCCATGACTGGCCGGCAATCCGGTTTCCTCATCCTGGAATTATGGTTCGCACCGCTGCAGTGCGAACCTATAGTTCGCCCCAATGAACATGGAGGAGCCTAGCATGACTGTAAGAATTGAAAAGAACGACAGTGTCTGGACCGTCATCCACTCACGCGCCGAGGCGCGCAACGCGATGGATCCCGACAGCGCCGACGCGTTGACCGAGGCCTTCCTCGAGTTCGATGCCGATGACAGCGCTTCCGTTGCGGTGTTCTGGGGCGAAGGCGGCGCGTTCTGCGCAGGCTGGGACCTGAAATACGTCTCGACGCTCGATCAGGACCATCCCCTTGGCGAACTCGACATGCCCAAAGACGGAGGTGAACGCGGCAATGGCGGGGACGTGCCCCGCGGCCCGCTTGGCCCGAGCCGTCTCGAGCTTGACAAGCCGGTGATCGCGGCAGTGGCGGGGCCAGCGGTTGCCGGAGGCATGGAACTGGCGCTTTGGTGCGACTTCCGGGTGATGGAGAACAGCGCCTATCTCGGCGTCTATTGCCGGCGCTGGGGCGTGCCGCTGATTGACGGTGGAACGGTGCGGCTGCCGCGTATCGTCGGCCAGGGACGTGCGCTTGAGATCATCCTCACCGGCCGCAAGGTGCCGGCCGATGAGTGCGAACGGATCGGGCTCTGCGAATACATCGTCGATGACGGCAAGAGCCGCGAAAAAGCAGAAGAGCTTGCGCAGCAGATTGCGCATTTTCCGCAAGTGTGTGTGCGCACCGACCGCCGCTCCGCCATTCGCCAGCGCGGGCTGCCGGTGCGCGATGCCCTGGTGCAGGAGTGGTACAACGGCCGCGAGGCGCTGATCGAGAACGGCGTCGCAGGCGCGACACGCTTTAAGGACGGTCTCGGTCGGCACGGGGACTTCGAGAAGATTTACTGAGCGGGTCCAGCGGGCCGGCGGAAGGCCGCATCAGCCAGAACGGTCTTCCGGCCGCAACCTGTCGAGCCGCAGCCTGTGGCGCTCATCGGTAAGGCGCCAGGCGGCGCCCGCCACGGCCATCAACACGCCGAGCCCGGTGGCGCCCGAGATCAGGAACATGATCATGATCTGGTACTTGACCGCCTCGACGGGTTCAACTCCGGCCAGAATCTGACCGGTCATCATACCAGGCAAGGAGACGATGCCGCTCGCCGCCATGGCATTGACGATCGGCATGGAGCCTGTCCTGAGGGCATCGCGGACCGGCTCGCGCAAGGCCTCGACGCGGCTGTGGCCGAGCGCGATACGGGCCTCGATGGCGAACCGATCGCGCCTGGCCGAGCGCATCAGGCCATCCAGACCAAGGCTGATCCCGGTCATGGTGTTTCCGAGCAGCATACCCAGCAGCGGCAGCGCGTAACGCGGTGCGTAGACCGGTTCCGGCCGGACCAGTGCGGCCAGGGCAAAAATGAGCACCGACGTTGCGGCGAACATCATGGTCGCGGTGCCGAGCCCGTAGGTCCAAAAGCCGGTGAAAACCGTGGTCTGGCGGGCAAAAATTTCGCGGCCCGCCAGCAGGATCATGACCATCGCCAGGCCCACGGTCCAGGCCGGCGATGTCTGGACGAAAACGAACTTCAGGACGAAACCGATGGCGCCAAGCTGCACACACATGCGTATTGCGGAGATGATCAGGCGGCGCTCGAGCCCAAGCTTGAAGGCTAGCGACAGGGCCCCGTTGACGAGGATCAGGATCGCCGCGAGCGCCAGATCCCAATACCCCAGGACGACGTAACTCACGACGCCACCTCGATCACGGCTCCGTCCTGGATGGCCAGTCGTCGCTGGGCAATCCGGATGGCCTGCGCCTCGTCGTGTGTGACGATGATCGCGGCTGCGCCGTCGCCGCGAATGCGCGCAAGGAGCTGCTGTTCCACCGCCTTCGCCGTTGCGTCGTCGAGGGCGCTTGTGGGCTCATCCAGAAGCAGGACCTTGGGCCGGTCGGCCATGCCCCGTACCAGTGCAAGTCGCTGCTTTTCACCGGTTGACGCGCGCTCCACCGTCCAGTCCATGGCATCGGCGGGCAGTCCGAAGGCATCGAGCAAATCCGACACCTCGTCAGACGGCGTAAAATGATCGCCGACCCGCTCGCTCCACCACCCAGGTTCGGCGGAGAAGTATCTCACCTGCCGGCGCCACTCGGGCCCGCTCAGGGCACCGCGATCTTCGCCGTCGAGCGCCACCGCGCCCGAGGCCGGATCGAGATCGGCGATGGCACGCAGCAGCAGCGATTTTCCGGAGCCGGACGGGCCTTCGAGAACGGCGCATTGGCCGGCGTGGAGCACGAGCGTCACCGGCGACAGGTTGAGAACACTCAAATCGGAAACGGCCAGGCGAACGGAGTGTCCTGGCTGCCCGGCACCGAAAGATGCCGGCGAATTGTCTTTCTTCATGTCGACACGATAGCAGTTTCAAAGCAGGATGCGCCTGAAACAAATGCGGATTCCCCTACGCGGAAGACAGCATGGTGGTGAGTACAAAACCCAGGACACGAGGACACGACCGCGCGATGCCCACAAAACCTCTGGAAGTCTCGCTGCCGCGATACAGTCTTGGAACGGAGCACTCCCTTCAGACCTACCGCTATGGCAAATCGGGCGGTACGCCCAAGGTCTATATTCAAGCGGGCATTCATGCCGACGAACTTCCCGCTCCGCTGGTGGCGCATCACCTTGTCTCGCTGCTGGAAGACGCCGAGGCGGCAGGAAACGTGACCGGCGACATCACAATCGTGCCGGTCGCCAACCCGGTCGGGCTCGGCCAGGCGCTGCTGTCGGACCATCTGGGACGCTATGACCTTTCCTCCGGCCGCAACTACAACCGGTCCTACCCGGATGTCAGTGCGGCGGTGCTGGAGACCATTGCGTCGAACATGACCGGTGACGCCGACGCCAACCGGCAGACGGTGGCAACGGCGATCCGTGGCGCGCTTGCGAAGGTGAAGCCGAAATCTCTTGTCGAAACCCTGCAGCTCCACCTGCTTCAGCTGGCGTGCGATTGCGACATTGTGCTCGACCTGCATACGGATTCAGAAGCGGAGATGCATCTCTATCTTGATCCGGACAACTGGCCCGCTGCGGAAGACCTTGCCGCCGAACTGGATGCCTCGGTGGTGATGACCTCGCGCAGTTCCGGCGGCAGGCCATTCGAGGAAACCGCCGCGGCGCCGTGGCATGCCGTCAGGGAACGCTTTGGCGCTGATGCTGTGCCACTGCCTCTGACCACGGTGATCGAACTCAGGGGCTATACGGACGCTAGCGACGACCTCGCGGCGAAAGACGCAAGCGCCCTCTATCGCTTTCTTCAGCGCCGGGGCGCCATTTCCGGCGACCCGGGTGACGCGCCGGCCTTCCGCGGTATCGCCGCACCGTTCGAGGCCACCGATCTGCTGGTCAGTCCCGCGGCCGGCATCGTCACGTTCAAGAAGGATCTTGGTTCCTCTGTCGAAGAGGGCGAAATCGTTGCCGAAATCGTCGATGTTTCGTCGAACGATGCAACCACCTGCCGCACTCCGGTCCATGCCAAGACATCAGGCCGCCTCTTCACGCGGTGCCTGACCAAGCTCGCACGCCCGGGCTCGCAAATCGGCAAGATCCAGGGGACGGAACCGATAGTGTCGCGGACCGGGTATCTGCTGACCGACTGACGCTGATCCAACCGCGGTCGGTCCGGCAGGCACTCAATCGTGCGACCAGTTCTCCGGATCCGAGTTGTCGCCGGGCGAAAGGCCGAGCACCTCGCCTTCGGTGGTCACGCCTAGCCCAAGGACCGTCCTGTTGGCGTAGGCGAAGTATGCGGTGACCTGGTTGAGTTCGAGGATTTCGCCGTCGTCAAGACCGGCATCGCGGAGCTGCGCAATATCGGCTTCCCGCAACCCGTCCGCATGCATGGTCAGGGCGCGGGCATAGATCATCGCGGCCAGTTCCCTGCCCTCGAAGGCGGCCGCCGGATTGTCGGCGTCGCAGGCCTTGCGGATCGCCTTGGCGCGCGCCTCGTCGCCGATCAACCTGGCCATTCCGGTGAAGTGATGATCGGCGCAGTAAGCGCATTTGTTCAAGACGCTTACATAGAGCCCGACTGCCTCGAGCAGCCATTTGGGCAGGCTGTTGGAGGCATGATGCAGCACCTGCTTGTATAGCGCCATGTGCCCGTCCATGGTGTGTGGCCTGAGACTGTGCGCCCGCATGATGTTGTCGATCTGGCCATCGGGCGATCTTATGCGGTCATAGAGGACTTTCAGCCGTCCGCCCGCAGCTTCGTCGGGAACAGTCTTGATCCAGGTCATAAAGCCCGCCTGTGCCAGATCACGATCGGCTTAGGCGGGACCACCTAAGCCGATAAAATGTGAACGATTTCAATATTTTAAAGCAGGATCGGACGGAAAACCGGTATCCGCTTCTCCTGATTCCGCTTTTAGCGGCATCAACGCCGCAGGAGATCATTTTGCCGTCTCATTTCGCCCGCACCGGCAAGGACGATGGCCTGCGCGACGACCGGACCCTTACCGTCGAAGGTGATGCACGGCGAACCGTACAGTTCATATCCCTCGTCAAGAGCCGCCGAAACGCGCTCGCAGAAACTGCGGTCGTCAGGGCCGGTGAGAACCCGGTAGCGAAGTTTGTCGTTCATGCCTTCTTCTCCCATTTGCCGCGATCGGTCTGCTGCCAGTATGTCACATCGTGCCCGGCATCATTCAACTGTGTCCATTGACCACGGGCACCCTGGACGGCTTCGGGATCGTTGCCGTCGAACAGGTAAACCGCGCGTTCGTAGCCGGCGACATCGTCGGCCGAAGACCCGTCGACGAAAAAACGCACCTGGGCCGCGTTCGGATTGGCCATGTCGTCAGTGATGTAGACCGGTTGCAGATCGATGTTGCCATCGGCGGATGTGCCGTGAGGCAGGAAGCCGTCATCTCGGTAAGTCCATAGAAGAGCGTCCAGCGCCTCGACCCGCTCGGGCGTGCCCGCCTGGACCACCGCATGCCAGCCGCGCTCGAGGCTCTTTTCAAGGAGCAGGGGCAGCACCCGCTCCAACGGCTGCCGCTCCAGGTGATAGAACAGAATTTCCGTCATCACTGAAGGGTCTAATGAAATCGCGGTGTATTTGCAATCTGCCTGCGGCGCGTGGACCCGCGGGTCCGGCGGTCAGCCCTCGTAATGCTCGGCAACCAGGTGATTGAGAAGCCGAACGCCGTATCCCGACGCCCATCCCTGGCTGATCTCATTCTTGGGAGAATCCATGGCGGTGCCGGCGACATCGATGTGCGTCCAGGGCACATCATTGACGAACCGCTGCAGAAACTGGGCGGCAGTGCTCGCCCCCGCATAGCGGCCGCCGACATTCTTGACATCGGCATTCGGTGTGTCGATCATCTTGTCATACGCAGGCGACAGGGGCATGCGCCACACCAGCTCGCCGGTGGCTTCCCCCGACACGGTCAGGCGCTGCGCAAGTTCGTCATTGTTGGAGAAGATCCCCGCATATTCCTTGCCGAGCGCCACCAGTATGGCACCGGTCAGGGTGGCCAGGTTGACCATGAATTTCGGCTTGAACCTGTCCTGCGCATACCACAGGACGTCGGCCAGGAGGAGCCGGCCCTCGGCATCCGTATTGAGGATTTCGATGGTCTGTCCCGACATGGAATTGACGATGTCGCCGGGGCGCTGCGCCGCGGCATCGGGCATGTTCTCGGCCAGCCCGATGATGCCGATCACGTTGGCTTTCGCCTTGCGGGCGGCGAGCGCATGCATCAGGCCGGTGACACAGGCCGCACCGCCCATGTCGCCCTTCATGTCGCCCATTCCGGCGCCGGGCTTCAGCGAGATACCGCCGGTGTCGAAGGTGACGCCCTTGCCGATAAATGCGACCGGCGTCTCACCCTTCTTGCCTCCCATCCAGTGCATGACCACCATGCGGCTGTCCCGCACCGAGCCCTGACCGACGCCGAGAAGCGCGTCCATCTTGAGCTTTTCCATGTCCTTTTCCGTCAGGACTTCGACCTTGACGCCGAGCTTGCTCAACTGCTTTGCGCGCTTGGCAAATTCTACCGGGTAGAGCACATTGGCCGGTTCGTTGACCAGGTCCCGCGCCAGATGAACGCCATCGGCAATGCCCGACAGCGGGGCGAAGGCCTTGCGTGCGGCCGCGGCAGACTTTGTCAGCACCGACAGAGCTTTGAGGCGCTTGTCTTCGTCCTTTTTCTTGGTCTTGTATTTGTCGAACCGATAGGTGCGCAGCTTGACGCCCGACGCCAGCAGCGCGGCGGCGCGGCCGCCACCCATCTCAAATCCCTCGTGATCGTCAACCGCCAGCGCGACACGCCCGGAAGCGGCGCCGATGCGCCCGGCGATGGCGCCGCCGGTCTTTTCCAGGTCGTAAGCGCCGAGGTCTTCCGGTTTCCCCAGTCCAACCAGCAGGAGACGGTCGACCTTCAATCCGACCGGCGCGATGAGTTCCAGCATGCTGTCGCGCTTCGCTTCGAACTCTGCCGCGGCTATGGCGCGTTTCAACTGACCGTCGGTTTGCGAATCAATTTCGACCCCGAGGCTGCCAAGTTTAGCGCCCGCGGCCACTGTCAGCACCAGATTCCCCGATTTCGGAACGGCTGAACCTGAGAATTTGATATCCATAAATGTGCGCCTTTCTGAAGGGGTCTTGCAAAGAGTGAAACCGGATGGCCGACCGCCGTCTATTATATGGTCGCGTTTGAACTATCAACCGAGCGTTCCAAAAACGGCGCATTTGCTCACCGCATCGCGTGTTTCGCGGCTGTCGGCGGCGCAAAACGCGCCCGCCCCGCAAAGACCCGTTTTGGGCCGCCCGGACGCCGCTACCAGGCCTTGTGCAAACCACAATTTACCATCGCGGGCAGAATGCGATTCATCAAGGTTTGTCAATGCTATTCAAGTGCAAAAAGTGAAGGAATCTAGTAGCGTTTTTCCGGCAACTCGGGCTACATTGAGCACCGATGCGGGTACCATCTCAAGGATGTGGCAACTAGGTCCATGAGGCGGCGCATCTGGCGTGATGCAGCGGGCCAGTGGTGTGAGGACAGAACTGGCTCGTTGCGTGTTGTGTCGGTGGCCGCAAGGCACGCCGTGAAGGGGAGAATTGAGAGTGGTGGGAGACCGAGAGAGGGAAGCAAAACCTCTGCGGCTCGACGGATAGTATATGAGCCTTCGCGTGCGCATTGATCTGTGCAGCGTGGCGGCGAAGTGGTGCTCCACTTCGCGCCCGTTCGCGTGCGCGCGTGTGTATGCCCTCCTCGCTCTGACGGCTGTTCTCGTCGGACTGACGCCAGCCGCAATCGCGGCAACCCCCGATCCCTATATCGCCGATCTCAAGAAGGACGAGCCCATCAAGGTTCGCGCCGACCAGTTGACCCATGACCGCGACACCGGCGTGGCGATCGCGGTCGGCGACGTGATCATCGATTACGGCCCCTACAAGCTGATTGCCGACCGGGTCGTCTACGATCCGCGCAACGACAGCATGGTTGCGATCGGCAACGTCTATTTCCGCGAACCCAACGGCAACGTGGTTCGAGCCGAGAAGCTGAACGTCAGCGACCGCTTCCGCCGGGGCTTTGTGGATTACCTGACGGTGCTGTTCACCAACGAGGCCTGGATCAAGGCCGACCGTGCCGTGCGCGAGGACGGCAACGTTCAGGTCTTCACCAACGTCACCTATTCGCGCTGCAACGAGTGTGTCGACGAAGACGGAACGCCGCTTTGGCAGCTGCGGTCCAAGAAGGTCACCCATGTCGAGGACGAAGGCACGATCTATCACGAAGACTCAACGCTCGAGTTTTTCGGCATGCCCGTCCTCTACATGCCATGGCTGTCGCATCCCGATCCGACGGTCAAACGCAAGTCCGGCTTCCTGATCCCCACCTTCCATGCCTCAAGCGAATTCGGCTTCGGTCTGGAGACCCCGTTCTTCTGGAACCTGGCGCCGAACTATGACGTGACGTTCCGGCCCGTGTTCACCACCAAACAGGGCGTGCTGGCGCAAACCGATTTCCGGCACAGGCTCAGGAACGGCGAGTATTTCGTGAACCTGTCCGGCATCTATCAGCTGGATCCACCATCATCGCCGCCCGGCAACCGACGCTGGCGCGGGCATGTGCACACGGCAGGCGAGTTCGACCTTACGCAGAACTGGTTCTGGGGCTGGGACATCACCGCCACATCCGACGACACGTTCCTGCGCAAGTACGACATCGATGACCGCACCGACCTGATTTCACAGGTCTATCTCACCGGGATCGACGGGCGAAACTACCTGCACGCGAACGTGGCGCACTACCAGGGTCTGCTGGCCGACGACAACAACAACAACTTCCCGACGGCGGCGCCCTACATCGAACACAGCTACACGTTTACGGATCCGATCTTCGGTGGCGAGCTGGGCATCGACACCCATATGTTCCACCTTGAGCGCGAAGCCGGCGCCGACTCGGCGCGGATCTCAACCGACCTGCATTGGCAGCGCCGGATGGTCAATGGCCTCGGTCAGGTGATTACGCCATTCGCCGGCGTGCGCGGCGATGTGTACGTTGTCGATAATGTGCGGGACCCGACCGTGCCGGGTGGTGTGCGCAGCAACGAGACCATCGCCCGGGCCCAGCCGCGTGCCGGCGTGGACATCAGGTGGCCGTTCATCTCCCACATGGAGAACACGCAGCACATCATCGAACCGGCCGGCCAGATCATCGCGTCGACCAACGAAACCGGCGAGAACCAATTGCCGAACGACGACAGCGTCCAGTTCGAATACGACCCGACCAACCTGTTCCTGCACAACAAGTTCACCGGGATAGACCGACAGGAAGGCGGCACGCGGGCAAATGTTGGCCTGAACTACACGATGCTGTTCGATTCCGGCGGGTTCATCAGGGCGAGCGCCGGCGAAACCTTTCACATTGCCGGCCAGAATAGTTTTGCACCGGGATCGGGCCTCGATTCCTATCGTTCCGACTTCATCGCGTCCGTCGCAATCCAACCGGTCGACAACCTCATGGTCTCATCGACGGTCAGGCTGGACGAGAAGACATTCGACGTCCGGCGCCACGATGTGAGCGCTGTGGCTAATTTCGGCCCGCTGGACTTTGCCGGCACATACAGTGATGTCAGCGCCGCACCGGCATTCGGCAGGCTGACGGCGGAAGAACAGGTGACCGCTCTGGCGACCCTTGCGCTGGCCGACGAATGGGAGCTGTTTGGCGGGACGCGCTACGACATCCAGCAGACGCGCCAGGTCGGCAACCTGGTCGGTCTGCGCTTCAACTGTGACTGCTTCACCGCAGAGATCGTCTATTCGGAGAACTTTACGGACGACCGCGACATCGACCAGGAATCGCGCATTCTGTTCCGGGTTGTTCTCAAATCGCTCGGCGGCGCCGCTGCGTCAACCGAACTGGACTAAATTTCGATCCGGAGATCTGTCGCGGATTACAGGAATGATAGGTACCCGCCTCAATGCAGCCGCATTGTCGGCCAGACATGCGGAACACGCAACCTGGGGTACGCCACATAGGGTACAACGGCGCCGGACCCAAGGTCCGGCCAACCGGCTCAGACAGATATCAGGGAAGTTGGTTTTGGAGTATTATCATTTGATGACCATGAGACGATCACCTGTCCGGCTGCTACCGGCGCTTATGGCCGCGGTCATCGCCGTTCTGTTGATGCCCGTGTCCGCGTCAGCTCAAGGGTCCGGTCGTCTGGTGGCGATCGTCAATGATCAGGCCATCTCGGAATACGATCTGGATCAACGGGTCCGCATGAACAAGACCCTTAACGGAACCCAGGGCAGCTTAAAGAAATTGCGACAGGCGGCTCTGAGCGAACTGATCGACAATACCCTCAAGCGCCAGGAGGCCAAGCGCCTGAAACAGGCCGTTACCGAGAAAGAAATTGACAGCAGCTACCAGCGCATGTCGGAACGCGCGGGAGTAACCAAGGAGGCCTGGGAGCTGAGGCTCAGGTCCGGCGGCGTTGAGATCAAAACGATCAAGCAGGAGATCTCAGCCTCGCTGTCTTGGAGGCGCGTGGTCCAGGCGCGCTTTGGCCGGCGAATTCAGGTGGAGAACGCGGATGTCGACCGTGAGCATCAACGGGCACTCGGAACCCCCCGGGAGACGCAGCGTTTTTACGTCATCAGGCGCATCGTGCTGCCCCTGAAGCGGGATGCTTCGGAGATTCAGGTCAGCATTACCGCGGACAAGGCGAAGGCCCTTCTGGAGGGCTTCCGTGGCTGTGGCCGCATTAAGCAGGCGGTTGCCGGGCTCGGCAGGGTCAAGATCGACAAGCCACAGACAATCCCCGTTGCCGAAGCCCCGGCGGACCTGCGTCAGGCGCTGAACAAAGCCGGCCCAGGCAGAGCCATTGGCCCTGGCCGAACGGCGGAAGGTGTTTTCGTCATCGCCTATTGCGAGCTGAAAAAGGTCGAAACGCAGGCCGTCACCAGAGAGGAAGTCGAACAAAGGTTGCTGTACCGAAAGTTCGACCGCATCGGGTCACAGTTCCTCGGCGACCTGAAGCGGGACGCCATCATTGAATACAAGGCCGCAGACCTGCGTTCGTGAGCCTTTATGTTCCGCCTCGCTGACCAATGACCACCCCCGATCTGCCCCTGGCGCTCAGCATGGGCGAGGCGGCGGGCATTGGCGCCGAAATCACCGTGAAAGCGTGGCTGGCGCGCAAGCATACGTCGGTCCACCCATTTATCTATCTGGGCGCACCACAACTGCTGCTCGACGCGGCGCGGTCCCTTCAGGCGGATATCGTCCTTTTCGAAACAGACGATGCAACGGCCTCGACCGCCGCATGGAACGACCGGCTTCCCGTGTTGCCCATAGAGCTGCCGGAACCGGTCCGGCCGGGCGAACCGAGCACCGGCACCGCCCAGGCAACACTCGAGGCAATCGAAAGCGCGGTCGGTCTGGCCCGTACCGGGCTTGTGGGCGGCGTCGTCACAAACCCGATACACAAGGCGACACTCTATGCCGCCGGATTTTCCCACCCCGGCCACACGGAGTATCTGGCGGACCTTTCGGACAACGTTGCCGCGCCTGTCATGATGCTCGCCGTGCGGGACTTCAGAACGGTTCCAGTCACCGTTCACATGCCGCTGGCGGCGGCGATCGCCAGCCTCAGCGCGGAACTGATCTTCACCACCGGCCAAACCGTCGCAGAGGGTCTCAAGCGCTATTTCAATGTCCCCGAACCACGGCTTACCGTTAGCGGTCTCAATCCGCATGCCGGCGAGCAGGGAACGCTTGGAACGGAGGAACGCGACATCATCGAACCGGCGATCGAGCGCCTCAGGCGGGCCGGCATCAATGTTGCGGGCCCGGCGTCGGCGGACACAATGTTTCATGAGGCCGCGCGGCAGGCCTATGATGCGGCCATGTGCATGTATCACGATCAGGCGCTGATCCCGATCAAGACGATCGGCTTCGACGAAGGGGTTAATTGTACCCTTGGCCTGCCGTTCATTCGAACCTCACCCGACCACGGCACCGCACTGAACATCGCGGGCCACGGTACCGCCGATCCGCGCAGTCTCATTGCCGCGCTCAACATGGCGGGATCAATGGCACGCAACGACCGTTCGGCCTGATGGCGGGTTATGACACCCTGCCGCCGCTGCGCGAGGTCATCAGCCGGCACGGTCTCAGTGCCCGCAAGCGCCTGGGACAGAACTTCCTGCTCGACCTTAATCTCACGGACCGGATTGCCCGCGCGGGAGGCCCGCTGGATGACATGTGCGTCATCGAGGTCGGGCCCGGCCCCGGCGGACTGACCCGCAGCCTGCTGCACAACGGCGCACGCAAGGTTGTTGCCATAGAACAGGACGAAAGATGCATCGGCGCACTGGAGGAGATTTCCACCGCCTATCCAGGCCGGCTGGATATCCATCAGGGCAATGCCGTGAAGACGGACATGGGTGCATTTGCGGACGGCCGCTCGTGTGTGATCTCCAATCTGCCCTACAATATCTCGACGGTGCTGCTGACCGGCTGGCTGACCGGGGATGCCTGGCCGCCGTGGTATCAGCATCTGACATTGATGTTCCAGAAGGAAGTCGCGGACCGGATTGTCGCGGAGCCAGGCAGCAAGAACTTTGGACGCCTGAGCGTGCTTGCCCAGTGGCGCGGGGCGCCGCGCAGGCTGTTTGATATCGACCCCCGCGCGTTCACGCCACCGCCAAAGGTCACATCGACCCTCATCCAGGTCGAGCCGAGACCGGACCCTCGTCCGCACTGCAAGGTCGGTGTGTTCGAGGCTGTGACGGCCGCCGCATTCGGGCAGCGCCGCAAGATGCTGCGCTCCAGTCTGAAGACGCTGCTGCCCGACCCCCAGCCATTGCTTGATGCCGCTGGCATTGCGGGCGATCTGCGCGCCGAACAGGTCAATGTGGCCGGCTTTTGCAGACTGGCGGCCTGTTTCGAAGAGCTCGAACGTGCTAGATGACGGTCGATTTAAGTGGAACCGGCAAAACGAACGAACGCGATCGATTGCAAAATTTCGGTGCGGGACCGCAAAGGTAGTGAGGAGAATGCGATGAAGCGTCAGTCAATGATGGACTATGGGGTACCGCTGCAGGAAACAACGGCGGAGACGCCTGCACCCAGCGGCACCGAAGTGATTGTCCGCATAAGCCATTGCGGCGTTTGCCATAGCGATATCCACATGCACGACGGTTACTTCGAACTTGGCGGCGGACGCCAGCTCGATGTCCGTGCCGGGCGCGAAATGCCATTCACATTGGGCCACGAAATCGCCGGCGAAGTCGCTGCAGTCGGACCTGACGCAAGCGGTGTCGCGGTCGGCGAGCACTATGCCGTTTATCCCTGGATCGGCTGCGGTGAGTGCCGGTTGTGTGTGCGCGGCGACGAGCATCTATGCGACACCACCAACCATCTCGGCATCAATGTCGATGGCGGGTTCGCGACCCATGTGGTGGCGCCGCACCCGCGCTATCTGCTCAGCACGGACGGTCTCGATGCCAAGCTTGCGGGAAGTTACATGTGTTCCGGCCTCACCGCCTTCAGCGCGTTGAAGAAGGTCGCCGACAAGGTCGTCGACGGCCCGCTGATGATCGTCGGCCTCGGCGGCGTCGGGATGATGGGACTGCAGTTTGCGCAGGCGCTCTACGACACCGAGATCTTTGCCACGGATATCGACCCGGAGAAGCGGGACGCGGCTCTGGCCGCAGGCGCATCACAGGTGTTCGACCCAGGTGAGGACGGTATCCGAAAAACCGTTCTCAAGGCGACCGGTGGCGGCGTCGCGGCCGCGGTTGACTATGTCGGTGCGGAGGCGACGCTCAACTTCGCCCAGAGCGTCGTGCGCAAGAATGGTTCGGTCGTCGTGGCCGGCCTCATGGGCGGGAGTTTCTCGCTGCCGGTGCCGATGTTTCCTCTGCGTGCCTTGTCGGTCATCGGGACATTCGTTGGATCGTTGAACGAGGCGCGCGAAATGCTCGACCTGGTTCGCGCCGGAAAGGTCAAACCGATACCCGTCGATCTGCGGCCCCTCGATCAGGCCAACGCCGCCCTTGA
>JAJFHL010000117.1 GCA_021775615.1 Hyphomicrobiales bacterium | reverse complement strand
CGGCACCCAGGATTTCGGTTCGAAGTCGAAGGCGTCAAACGCGGTGCACCAGCCGTTCCAACAGTTCGAGCTGCCACCCAGCATGCGCAATCGGCAGGCATCGAGGTCGGTGTGATCGACGCCGACGCTCTCCCCGACGTAAAGATCCTGGACGTCCCCGTTGCCGTCCACATCGCCGCTCTCGACGAGAATGACCTTGAGCGATGTTCCGATGAATTCGCGGACGATGGAGGTGCCGGCGGGGCCCGAGCCGACGACACAGAGGTCGCAGGTCAAATCCCGGTCGGGGCCGAGGGTCGCGAAATCAACGAACACGCCTTGCCGTCCTCATTGCAGTGCAGCGGCGTCGAGCCGGCAGTCCTCGCCGGTCACCAGGATATAGGCCGAGGCGGCAACGGCTTCGGTGCGCGCAAACACCCAGCCATCGACGACCAGGATGTCATCGCCCGCCAGGTCGTTCAGGGTGGACGCCTTAAGATGCTCGATGAGCCGGTGAGGGTCTTGCCGGGCCAGCGTTCTGGCCATGGCGAGGAACGCCTCGACGTCCTGCACTGGCGGGACGCCGTCGCCCAGTCTGGCGCCGCACTGCATCGCATGGGTGACGAGGCCGTAATCGAGAAAGGCGCGAAGCGCGTGGACCAGTACCGGGTCGCCTGAGGCGGCGGCGGAAAGCGGTGAGATGGCAAGGGCCGGCAGCTGCATGGCGGCGAATGTCGCCACACCATGGCGCAGAAATTTTCGACGATCGGACTCACGCATCGCGAAGTCTCACACTATATGTTGGCTCCATATGGCCTTTGGTAACACGTTGGATGCGAAGAAAAAACACCTGGACCCGACGGGCCCGACAAACAATTTGACACCATCAGATGCGGCCATGATAGTCGCTCGCGCGGCGGCGGCGGCCGGTCCAGCCCACGAGGCATCCATCCCACCCTTGAGCCCGTCATACAGATGCCTGGATTTCTGCTTTGCACGTGATCTCCAATCTGAAACTTAACCGGTGCTGAGCAAGACACCCGATTTGGCCGACAGCAATGGACCTCAAGGCATTCTACCGTCACCAGAAACAGGGCTTCGCGCTTCGCAAGGCGCTGTTTGCGGTCTATGTGGTGGCGGTTGCCGTCTATTTCGGCTGGCGAGTAACGACGATGAACCTCGATCATCCGGTGTTTTCCGCGATCTTCTTTGCTGCCGAGATCGCCACATTGGTGCTGGCGCTGATGTCGGTCCTGATCCTGTGGAGGGTCAAGGAGCGCGCTCCAACAACGGCCCGCGACGGCCTGAGCGTCGATGTGCTCGTGCCGACCTTGAACGAGCAGCTGCCGCTGGTGCGCCGGACCGTGATTGCCGCCATGCACATTGCTTATCCACACGAAACCTGGTTGCTGGATGACGGCGACCGGCCGGAAATGAAAGAACTCGCTGACAGTCTCGGCTGTCATTATCTCAGGCGGGACACCAACAGGGGTGCGAAGCCCGGCAATCTCAACAACGCCCTGCAGTACTGCAAGGCGGATTTCATTGCTGTGATCGACTGCGATCACATCGCCCAGAGGGATTATCTCGACCGGCTTTTGGGATATTTCGACGACCCGCAAGTGGCCTTCGTCCAGGCGCCGCAGGACTACTACAACACCAACGCGTTTCAGTACCGCAACAATGCGCGCCTTGGTCTGCTATGGCACGATCAGACGGGGTTTTTCGCGACCGGTCAGGCCGGGCGCGATTTCCGAAACGCCACGACATGCTGCGGAACGTCAACGATCGTGCGGCGCAGCGTCATCGACGAGATCGGCGGTTTCCCGGAAGAAACCGTTACCGAAGACATTCATGTCGCGATCAAGGCCCAGAAACTGGGCTACAAGTCGGTCTATTATCCGCTGCCGCTGGCCTACGGCGTGGCGCCGGTGGACCTTGGCGAATTCCAGAAACAGAGACTGCGGTGGGGGCAGGGCAATGTGCAGTCGATCCGCGAGGAAGGCCTGCCGTTGACGCGCCGGCTGAGCTTTGCGCAGAATGCCGGATACACTTATCTCGGCTTCCTCTATGCGGAGGGCTGGGCGCGGCTGGTGTTTTATCTCACGCCGCCGACTGTGATCTTCACCGGCATGATGCCGATTGCACCGACCCATGATTTCCTTTGGTTTTTCGTGCCGTTTTTCTGCATCGCGCTGCTCTTCTTTGAAGAGCTTGGCCGCGGCCACCAACGGTTCCACGTCAATGAACAGATGGCCATGGCGCGCTTTCCGGTGTTCATCGCCTCGACATTCGCTGTGTTTCGCAAACGGATAAAGTGGCGCGTATCGTCCAAGGAGTTTGTCGGACACTTTCAGGTCTATCTGCTGGCACCGCAACTGGCGGTGCTGGCTCTGAACCTGTGTGCGGCGATCTGGGCAATCGCCGTGCCGGACGAGGCGCTGATCGAAGCCTATTCCCTTGGCATGCTGGTGTTCGGGGTGATGTGGTGCGCGTTCAACTGCTGGCTGGCGGCCAGCGTCATTGCGAATGCGGTGCGGTGCGCCAAGAACAAGCGGGCGGATTACCGGTTCGCGCTGAAATTGCCGCTTCAGGTCTCGGTCGATGGCGGTGCTGCGTCCTACGCATCGACCATCAGGCTCTCGGCGACCGGAATGAGTTTCGCAGTCGATGCGGCGGCCGGCGTTACGGACCGCTCTGTGCTGGAGGGCGAGATCTATGTGCCCGGCATGGCGATTCCGTTTCGTGCCGCGATCGAACCCGGGCACCCGGTCGAGCCCTCCCCGGATGGAGAGCATCATGTGGTGAGGTGCCAGTTCACCTGGCACGATCAGAACCTGATTGACCGGCTCGATATGAGCCTGCACGCGTGCGTCTGGCACCGCAGGCTGGTGTGGGATGGAGAGTACTTTCTGACCCCGCTGGAGCGTCTTGCCACGTTTGTCGGGCTGATGCGCGACGGGCGCAGCCAAATGAAAGATCACAAGGCCATCCTGTATCGCAGGTCCGATGACGGTGCCTCGCCGGTAAAACTGGCGCTCATGCTGCCGGGCCAGAGTGGCTGTGACGTTACTCTGGTCGCCTTTGAACCCCTCGAGCCGCTGCAGCGGCTGTCCGTGGTCTGGGCCGGTGGTGGGGCGGAAACCGGTCAGCACCTCACGGTCGAGCAGTGCACGAGACCGGGTGAGACTGCATCGGCTGGGCCCAACGATGTTTCCATGTATACATTTGGCGCCGGGCGGACCGCGCAGACCAACAAGGCGGTGTCGCAGCAACCGGCGCCATCCGCCTGCACCGCAGAACCGATGCCGCTGAACGAGACCGCGCGATGAAACAAACCAAGGGCCGCGGGGAGATCAGGTGATATGAGCAAGCGGATACTGGTGACCGGCGGGGCAGGTTTCATAGGATCCCACCTGTGCGACCGGCTGCTCGCCCTTGGGCACGAGGTCCTTTGCGTCGATAACTATTTCACGGGAAGACGTGCGAATATCGCCCCGCATCTCGCCGATCCGGCCTTCGAAGTGCTGAGGCGCGATGTCTGCGACCCGCTCCACGTGGAGGTCGACGAAATCTACAATCTGGCGTGCCCCGCATCGCCGGTCCACTACCAGGTCGACCCGGTGCAGACGACGAGGACCAGCGTGCTCGGCGCCCTGAACGTGCTCGAACTGGCGGACCGTCTCAAGGTGCGTGTTCTGCAGGCCTCGACCAGCGAGGTCTACGGCGATCCAGCAGAGCATCCGCAACCGGAAAATTATGCCGGCAACGTCAATGTCACCGGCCCAAGAGCCTGTTACGACGAGGGCAAGCGCTGCGCGGAAACGCTGTTCTACGACTATCGCCGCCAGCACGGCCTCTCCATCCGCGTTGCGAGGATTTTCAACACCTATGGCCCGCGAATGCTGGCTGATGATGGCAGAGTGGTGTCCAACTTCATCGTTCAGGCGCTGGGCGGGCGGCCGATCACGATCTACGGGGACGGTACGCAAACGCGGTCCTTCTGCTATGTGGACGACCTGGTGAGCGGCCTCATTGCGCTGATGGAGTGCTCCGATGATGCAATCGGTCCGGTCAACCTTGGAAATCCGAATGAAACCGACATCGCGACCCTGGCAAGGACCATTGTCGAGATGACCGAATCGCGGTCCGACATTGAGAACGCCGCTCTGCCGGAAGATGATCCGGTCCGCAGGTGTCCGGATATTACCCTTGCAATTCAACGTCTTGGGTGGCGCCCTGGGATCGACCTGCGTACCGGACTGGGGAAAGCCATCGAGGCATTCAGGACGGCCAAGTGAATGCGTGCGGATCCGCTGTGGCCTATTTGTCACGGCGACGGAGATTCTTGCGGTGAAACACTTGCCGGCTTTGCTTGTGACGGGAATCTGTCTAAGATTTGCCGAATATGTGATTTCCTTCAGGCAAGGACCGTTGGACGATGAGCATTCCTTATTTCGCAAGACTTGTTGGCGGCGCATGCGCGTTGGGATTTGTGGCATTTGGGCAGCAGGCTGCAGTGGCCCAGGACGCAGGTCCGGCGGGCGATAGCTTCGCGGTGTTCACCGGCGTGGATGTCACCGAGGATTCCTGGTTCGTCTATGGCGGCGGCATTTTCGCGCTTAACGGTCTGAACCAGGACGGACCTGCCCTGAAGGCGGTCGTGGGCGGTGGCGAGTTCAACTATATTTCGCCGTTCAACCCCAATGGGCCTCTTCAGCGTCAGGGCATTCAAGGGGATAGTTTTACATTTGACGCCCTGGCCGGGTACCGCTTCTACTATAACGAATTTCAGTTCGGTGTTTACGGCGGCGTCAACTACTGGGATATCGATCACGAAAACATCCTGAGCGCCGGTAATCCTCCGACCCCGCCGAGCGTGCAGGCCAACGGTGATGAATACGGCCTTAAGATAGAGGGCGAGATCACCCGGGCGACGAATGATCCGTACTATATCGATGTGCGCGGCAGCTTCTCCACGGCATTCGACACCTATTGGGCGCGCGCCCGCGCCGGTTACGACATGGGATACATGATCATCGGTCCGGAGGGGACGGCGCTCGGCAACGACGATTTCGACCAGCTTCGCATCGGCGGCTTCGTGCAATTTGAACTCCTGGATACCGGCGTCCATGTCGGCGCGTCCGTGGGCTATGCGGACACCGACGGCAGTATCGGGCAGGATGGTGTTTACGGCACCGGCAATCTCGTCACCACGTTCTGAACTTCTGATCTGATCCCGCTCTAGAGCTTGTGCTCGTCGGTGCCCAGCGCATCGGCGAGGCGCTGTTTGGCGCTGCCCGGCTTGAGGGGCTGCTGCTGGCTCTCGTGCGGCGCCCAGCCGGTAAGATAAATCATATGGAATGTCGCCGGGATGCGGCCGTCCGGCTCGGCATGGGTGTCGTGGTAGATCTCGGCCGTGCGCTGCAGCAGGCGGCGGCTTACGGGCACGCGGCTGCGGGCGGCCAGGGCGCTGGTCAGAGACATTTCCTTCAATTCGCGCATCAGGTGGAGGGCGCTGTCGTAGCGGGCGGTGAGACGGTCGGCGTCGACCACCGGAAGGGCGAAGCCGGCGCGCTGCAGGAGGCTGCCGAGATCCCGCACATCGGCGAAGGGCGCGACCCGCGGGCTGGCGCCGCCCGAAAGATCGGCTTCGGCGGCAAGGACCGCGTGGCGCAGTTCGGTGAGCGTGTCGCCGCCGAGCATGGCGCCGAGGAACAGGCCGTCGGGCCTGAGTGCGCGGCGGATCTGGATGAGGGCGCCGGGCAGATCGTTGGCATAGTTCAAGGACAGGGCGGAGACGTAGAGCGCCAGGGCGCCCGGCGCGAGTGGCAGCGATTCCTCATCGAGCACGGCGCGCATGCCGCCGCCCGAACGCAGGTAGGGTTCGGCGCTGTCGGTCGAGACCGACCATTCGACCTTGCCGGTGCCTGTGAGTGCGGCTTCAAGAGCGCCGCCTTCGGCGTTGTGCAGCACGCAGGTGTCGAATGTCCGGTTGATCGCGGAGAGGCGGTCGGCGACTTCTTCGGCCACCAGATCGACGAGAAAGTTGGCCGAATGGATTTGCCCGCCGGTGCGCGTGCGGCGTACCCTCAAAAGCGCACGATCGAAAATCTGCTGCTCGGCCTGGTCCATGGGAGGGCTCAATATCACCGATTGCTGGTTTAGGGGAGATTGAGATCACGACAACCGACCATGTTCAACACGATGCGGCGAGGGCAAGCTCCTGGCCCGGGCGGTTGCACAGGCTGTTGGGCTACGGTGTCCGACGCGGTCTGGATTTCGTTCTGCCGCCGCAATGCCTCGGATGCCGCGGCCGGATTTCGGAGCATCCCGGCCTTTGTGCAGTCTGCTGGTCGGATATGGAATTCATCCAGCGCCCCTTGTGCGAGCGCACCGGCCAGCCGTTTGCCTATGATCCCGGCCCGGGCATCGTGAGCGCCGGCGCCCTTGCAAAACCGCCCGCCTGGCACCGCGCCCGCGCCGCGACCGTCTTCGGGACGGCGTCGCGAACGCTGATCCATGCGCTCAAGTACCGCGACCGCCATGACGCCGCCGCGCTGATGGCCCGTCTCATGCGCCACGCGGGTGCGGAACTGCTGACAGACGCCGATCTGATCGTGCCGGTTCCGCTCTACCGGACGCGGCTGTGGCAGAGACGGTTCAATCAGGCGGCCCTCCTGGGCGCGGGCATATCGAAAATGTCGGGCGTGGCGATGGCCGCCCAGGTGCTCAAGCGTGTCCGCGCCACGCGGTCCCAGGTCGGCCTTTCGAACATGGACCGCCGGCGCACTGTGCGCGGTGCGTTTGTGGTGGCCGGTGAGACGGAGGCGGCGCTTGCGGGCGCCCGTGTGGTGCTCATTGATGACGTGATCACCACCGGGGCGACCGCAGGAGCCTGCGTGACCGCCCTGCTCGATGGAGGGGCGGCCCGTGTCGACGTTCTGGCCTTCGCGCTGGTCTGCGGCCCGGCCCGGGTCGATGTGTGAGGCGACCGCGGGCCGGGCGAGCCCGATCCTGATCGCCCGGGCACCTGTCATGCGGCGACGAAATTCAGGAAAAACCCGTCCGGTGTGCGGTTCAGTCCGTTCGATCCTCCGGCGGGCTGCTTTGTCGGCTTGCTGGTCGGCTGCTTGGTCTTTTTCGCCTTCTTGCGGTCCTCCAGCAGCTTGATGTACCAGCGGGGCCGCTGGCCGAAAGTGAAGAAGACCCCCAGATCGAGGAGTTCCTTTTGGAGTTTGTCCAGGGCCTTGAGGCGGTCGGGACGGAAGATGCCGGCCTTTTCCATGCCCTTGATCTGTTTGCGTTCATCGATGATTTTGCCGAGGCGCTTGCGAATGTAGTCGGACTGCTCGGGCTTGGTCTGCTTTTTCGGGAGCTTCGCCCTCAGCTTCCTGGCCAGTGCCTGGTCGATCTTTTCAATCCGCTTGAGCGCCTCTATCTCGACGTCTCCGAGCGGCCGGTCAACCTTGGGCTTGCCTTTTGATGTGTCCTTGGTTTTGCCCTTCGTTCCGTCTTGCGGTTTGGGCGCGGGCTTCGTTGTCGGGGTGTCCTGGTTGGAATCCTGGAAAAACACCGGTGTGGCCACCAGGGCCATGGATGTGTTGGCGAGAAGGCTGTTTTTGGATAGGGGCTTCATCTTTCTGGGTCTCCTTGTCTTGAGTGATGTACACAGAGCGGTGACGGCACCGCCCGCCCGCCGCGCCAACGGACCGCTCCGGTTTTCTTGAGCCGGATTGACTGGACCGTTGTTTGCGCGCCGATATAGGAGTTACGGGCGGGCGTGGAATTTGGATGCAGGAAACCCAAAGCGGGCCGCGTCAGGCGCGATGGTTTGTGTGAAAACGTGATTGCGCGGCACTTGCGTTGCGCCGATAATCCGGCCTATAGGGCTGCTTTGAAAGATAAAGATGGCTGAAATAACCATATACACGTCGAAACTCTGCGGCTTCTGCTTCGCCGCCAAGCGGCTCTTGAAGCAGAAGGGCGCGTCTTACGAGGAGATTGACGTCACCTTGAGGCCGGGCGCGCGCGAGGCGATGACCAGGCGGGCCAATGGCGGGCACTCGGTGCCGCAGATCTTTATCGGCGAGAAGCATGTCGGCGGTTGCGACGAACTCTATGCGCTGGATGCGAACGGCGAACTCGACACGCTGCTTGCGCGGTAACCGGACCCTATGAACACCACCGCGAACAGCTTCAAGGCGGCCTGCGTTCAGTTCTGCGCAGGGCGAAGCGTCGATGGCAATGTCGAAACTGTTTCGCACCTGGTGCGCGAGGCCGTTGCGGGCGGCGCGGACCTGGTGCTGACACCGGAGATGACCGGCCTCATCGAAATGAACGGCGCGGCGCTGCTTGAGAAAACAAGGACACAAGACGAAGACACCGCCCTGGCGGCGTTCCGTTCCCTTGCCGGTGAACTCAAGGTCTGGCTCTCGATCGGCTCGCTGGCGATCCGGCTGGATGGCGACAAACTCGCCAACCGGTCGTTTCTGATCGGCCCGGATGGCGGCATCGCCGCGGTGTGCGACAAGATCCACATGTTCGACGTCATGCTGCCGGGCGGAGAAAGCTACCGCGAATCTAAGCGCTACGAGCCTGGCGCGCGGGCGGTGGTCGCCGACCTGCCCTGGGGGCGCATCGGATTGAGCGTCTGTTATGACCTGCGGTTTCCGGCCCTTTATCGTACTCTGGCACAGGCGGGGGCGATGTTCCTGACCGTGCCGTCCGCCTTTACGGTGCAGACCGGCAGAGCGCACTGGGAGGTGCTGCTGCGGGCCAGGGCGATTGAAACCGGGGCTTACGTGTTCGCCGCCGCCCAGGAAGGCGCCCATGAAGCGGGCCGCGAGACCTATGGGCACAGCCTGATCGTCGACCCGTGGGGCGAAGTACTCGCCGATGCCGGACTTGGCGAGTGCGTGGTCTATGCCGATATCGATCCGGCCCGCGCCCGTTCGGCCCGCGAGCGGATCCCGGCGCTGCAGCATGACCGGGCCTTCGCCGAAGCCGAGGCGGACCTGAAGCCCGATGATCGAAAGCTCGCCTCATGATCTCCTTCACGCTGTGTTGCGACAACGGTCATGAGTTCGACGGCTGGTTCCGCAATGGCGCCGCCTTTGACGAGCAGGTGGCGGCGAGCGCGCTGTCCTGCCCGGCCTGCGGTTCGGAAAAGGTTGAAAAGGCGTTGATGGCGCCGGGCATCCCGGCCAAGTCAAACAAGAAGACCGGGACCCCGCCAGGGGTCTATGCCGGGGCGCCCGACCCCAAGGTCAAGGAACTGATCGAACAGGTCCGCAAACTGCGCCAGCATGTCGAGGACACCGCCGAGTATGTCGGCGACAAGTTTCCCGAGGAAGCCCGCAAGATCCATTACGAGGAAACCGAGAAGCGCGGCATTTTCGGCGAAGCGAGCGTCGAGGAAGCGCGCGAGCTGCTCGAGGAAGGCGTCGAGGTCCTGCCGGTTCCGACATTGCCGGAAGATCACAATTGATCTGGAGATCATAATTGATCCTGCTTGCCTGAACATCCTAAGGTTCCATCAGTTGATGATCACCGGAGGCGGCCATGAGCGATGCACATCTGAAAGACCCGCAAGCCGAGCGGCGTAACGACCTACTGCAGAGCCGCCTGGAAGCGGCCGAGGCCGCTTACGTGGCGCGCACGCCGCAAAGCGCGCACCAGTATGAGCGCTCCTGCGCTCATCTGCCCGGCGGCAACACCCGCACGGTGATCCATTTCGCGCCCTATCCGCTGCGTATCGTCGAGGCAGAAGGCGCCGAGCTGCACGATGCGGACGGGCACTCCTATCTCGACTTTCTCGGTGAGTATTCCGCCGGGCTCTACGGCCATTCCGAGCCGGCGATCATCGCCGCCGCCCACGCGGCACTCGACAAGGGCATCGTCTTCGGCGGTCCCAACCTGCATGAAATCGAACTCGCCGATCTGTTGTGCGCACGGTTCCCTTCGCTCGATGCGGTGCGCTTCACCAATTCGGGAACGGAAGCCAATCTCATGGCGCTCGGCGCGGCGCGGGCCCATACCGGGCGCGACGCGATCCTGGTTTTCGACGGCGCCTATCATGGCGGCGTTCTTTACATGTCACCCTATGCGGAACGCATCACCGTGCCGTTCGACTATATTTACGGCACCTATAACGACCTCGATGCGACCATGACCGCCGTGGCGGAGCGTGAGGGCGATGTCGCCGCGATCCTGGTCGAGCCGATGGCTGGCGGCGGGGGCGGCATCCTGGCGGACAAGGCGTTTCTGCAGGGCCTGCGCGATTTTGCCGATCGTAGCGGTGCGGTGCTGATCTATGACGAGGTGATGACGTCGCGGCTCGGGCGCGGCGGGCTGCAGGGCGAATGCAATGTGATCCCGGACATGACGACGCTCGGCAAGTATCTCGGCGGCGGACTCACGTTTGGCGCCTTCGGTGGGCGCGGCGACATCATGGCGCGTTTCGATCCGCGTTCGGAGAATGCACTGCCGCATGCCGGCACGTTCAACAACAACGTGCTCTCCATGGCGGCGGGCGTCGCCGGGCTGCGCGATGTCTTCACGCCCGATGCGGCGGATGCGTTGCGCGATCGGGGCAATGCC
>JAJFHL010000116.1 GCA_021775615.1 Hyphomicrobiales bacterium | reverse complement strand
GCACCTGCCGGCCATGAGCATCATCGTGTCCGATGCCAACAAAGGCGCGCGGCGGCTTTATGAGCGCTGCGGCTACGGCGCCGTCGCGGCACGGCCCATGGTGAAGGAAGACTGGGAGAACCCGGGCGAGAACTGGGTGCTGCTGACCAAGGAAATCTAGGGTTTTTATTTTTGGCCTGCACCGGCCCAGCCTTTACCACCCTACCCGTCATAGTCATTCAGCGTGAAGAACAGCGTGTCGCCGATCTCGCAGAGCGCCGGGGTACGTTTGCAGAACACCACCCCTCCCCTGTTGAAGTGCAGTTTCTCAGGCGGTGCCCAAGGCTCCTTCAAGGACCAGATGAGGCCGGCGAACTGGCCATCTTCGACCTCGTCGCCGAGATTGACCCTGGGCTCGAACATGCCGTCCTTATAGGCGAAGATGTAGTTTTCGCCGGCCTGCATGTTCATGAGGCGAACGTCATGCTCCGGGTCGGGCAGGTCGAGACCCTCGGGCAAAATCCCCATGCGCCGCAGGCAGCGCTTCATGCCGTTGAAACCGAAATCGCGGATCCAGGGGCGGATCTTGCCGGCGCCGCCCAGTTCGGTGGAGAGATAGATGATGTCCTTGGGCAGGACCTCGCCGGAGAGCGTCGTCTCGTGCACCCGGTCGCCCACAATGCCGAGCGGCGCGCCGAACAGGCGAAGGAATTCCATCTGCACGGCGTCCTTGACCGCATCGCCCATCAGGCGGATCTTGACCGACGGCCAGTGGTCGATCGACTTGCCGGCCGAATGCAGATCGAAGATGGCGTGCGCGCGCCCGATCAGGTGGTTGGTGATGAACCAGGCGATCATCTCGGTGGGCGAGCCGTACTGGTCGCCGGGAAACAGCCGGTTGAGGTTGGCCTCGCCGCCATGGTCGAGAGGCGAGGTGCGGCGGCCGGCATAGAAGGCCGGCGCGTTGGCGGCGGGCAGGAAGATGATCTGGCCGGAAATGTCGGATGTTTCGAGCGTCTGGTAGAGCTCGTTGGTGATGGAGACGCCTTCGTATTCATCACCGTGATTGGCGCCGATGATCATGGCGCAGGGGCCATCTCCGTTCTTGATCGACATGATCGGAACCGGAAGCCAGCCATAGGCCGAGCGGTCGGAGGAGAACTGGATCCGGATGTAGCCGTGGTGCTTGCCGTCGGCATCGAGGTCCACTTCGCAGGTCGGGGCAAGGCTTACTTTCGGACAGGGCATGGGTGTTCCTTGGACTGGTTCATGCGGCGCGCTCGAACGCGCGGTAGGCTTGCGCGAGACGCGCGACGCCGTCGCGGATCACGTCGGGGCCGACATAGCTGTAGGCAAGGCGCAAAAAATTGCCGGGGCCGGCTTCCGGGAAGCACAGGCGCCCGGTGCTGACTTCGACGCCATGCTCGACGGCGAGATCGGAAATGGCCTCCGCGTCGGCGCCATCTGGAAGTTCGGCCCACAGAAAGTAGCCGCCCTCGGGCGCCCGGATGGTGATTTCCGGGAGGTGTTCCGCGAAGGCCCCGATCATGGCGTCGCGGTGCTCGCGCATGCGGTCGCGCACCTCGTCGATGTGCAGGGCCATTTTGTTGGAGCGCATCAGGTCGACGACAATGCGCTGGGCGAAGGGATTGGAACCGCCGTCCGCCTTCTGGAAGGCCATGCGGCGGACGACTTCCGGCTCGCCCAAAGCCCAACCGACCCGCAGGCCGGGGGCAAGAATCTTCGAAACCGTGCCGAGCGCCACCACCACGCCGGTCTCGTCGAGGGCTTTCAGCGGCGGCAGGGCCTCGCCCTCAAAGCGCAGGCGGCGATAGGGGTCGTCCTCCAGGATGACGAAACCCCATTTTTGCGCCAGTTCGATCAGACGCTTGCGGCGGGCGAGCGACATGGTGATGCCGGTCGGGTTGTGGAAATCGGGGATGTCGAACAGGAGCTTCGGTGCCCGCTCGCCATTGGCCTCGAGACGTTTGAGTTCATGTTCAAGCTCGTCCGTGTCGAGGCCTTCTTCGTCCTGCGCCACCGCCAGGAAGGAGACATTGTGGGTGCGCATGATGTGCAGCGCCGACATGTAGGTCGGCCGGGTCACGATCATGCGGTCGCCGGGCTCGATGAAGACGCGGCAGGCGAGATCAAGCGCGCTCTTGGCGCCATAGGTGACCAGCACATTGTCGCGGGTGCAGCGTACGCCGTCTTCGGCGACGAAGTCGGCGATCTGGTCACGCAGATCATCGAGCCCCATCAGGGGGCCGTATTGCATGGCTTCGGTAACATGATCGCCCGCGGCGTCGCCGGCTTCGCGGACCACGTCCGGCAAAAGCGGCGGATAGGCGAGGCCGGAGCTCAAAATGATGGTGTCGGGCGGGTGTTCGAAGATGGACTTTCCGAGCACCTCGGCCCGGCGCGCGTAGCGAAACCGCGGGTTCTTGTCAGGTCCAGTGTCCTCAGATGCCGCCATTTCCGGTCTCCAGAGCGCCGTGCAGTTGCATAAAATAATATATGATATATTATTCTTGGCGGTCAAACGGATTCAATTGAACGGAACGCACACACATGGCGCCGCTTTATCCCGACTTTCCAGAAGAAGAATTCGAAGCCCGCTACGCCAAGACCCGCGCCTTGATGGCGGAGCAGAACCTGGATGCGCTGCTGGTCACGGAACGGCTGAACTATCAGTATTATTCAGGACACCGGTCGGAGCAGTGCGCCGTCGACAAGATCCGCTCCTACATGTTCATCCTGCCGAAGGACGATGAACCGGTCCTGATCACCATGCCGTTCGAAGTGATGCAGGTCGAACAGACCACGTTCATCGACACCGTCAAGACCACCGGTGGCCTGACGGGGCATCCCGAATTCATCCAGGACGTACTGAAGGGCATGGGACTGTCCAGAGCCCGCATTGGCGCGGAACTCGGCCGCGAGCAGTATCTCGGCATCAGCTACAATGGCCTCTGCGAAGTGATGGCCGGCCTGCCGGATGCGGAATTTGTTGATGCGGCGGACGTTATTCTCAAGGCCCGGGTGGTGAAGTCCCCGCTGGAGATCGAGTACTGCCGAAAGGCCGCACAGATCAGCGCGGAGGCCCAGAAGGAAACCTTCGCCGCCCTTCACGCCGGGATGACCGAGAACGAATGTGCGCAAGTGCTGCGCGAAAAGCTGATCGCCAAGGGGGCGGAAAAGCTGTCGCTGCTCTGCGTGGTGTCAGGACCGTCGGAAGGTGGAATATGTCTCCTGCCCACCGACCGGGTCATCGCCAGGGGCGAGACGGTGGGCTTCGATGTGGGGGTGTCCTACAAGGGCTACTGGTCGGACCTGGCGCGCACCGCGTCCGTCGGTCCGGCATCGCAGGAACTCGACGAGTTCTATAGCTGGATGATGGAACTGCGGCACAACTGCAACATGCAACTGCGGCCCGGCAAGGCGCCGGCGGATGTCGTCGCCGTGTGTGACCGGATGCTCGGCGAGCGCGGCCTCAAGACCATGGGGGTCGGACGTGTCGGCCACGGGGTCGGCGTCGAGACCACCGAGTATCCCTCGCTTGCCGGCTTTGAAGACATCACCTTCGAGCGTGGTATGGTGTTCGCGTGCAACCCGAACTTTGCCAATCATCTGGGGTTCATCAATGCGGAAGACAATTGGGCGATCACCGATGGCGATCCGGACCTCTTGTCCGCACCGGTTGCCGAGAGCACCATCCCGGTCGTGCCCGCGTGACCGCTGAATGACCATCCAGACCCTGCAGTATGGCGACGGCCCCCG
>JAJFHL010000115.1 GCA_021775615.1 Hyphomicrobiales bacterium | reverse complement strand
CAACCCACTCCCCCACCAAATTCCATTCTCTGAAACTCCCGTTTCTCCGCGCATCCGCAAACCCGGATGCCGCTGTTTGCAACGTTAGTTCACAGATTGGAAAACCATGTCCAGCTTACGGCTCCTGGCCTGCATGTCAGGCCTTGCCGCCCTCCTGGTTCCCGGATCAGGCATGGCGGCCGGCGAACGTGATCCAAGCGATCCCGACGCCCTCGTCCCCCGCGCGCACTACCACTCGGTGATGTCCGGCTATGAGTTCACTGCGGTGCCGGGCAAGCCCGGCGACTGGCGCGAACTCAATGACCGGATGGAACAGATCGGCGGACCTGCGGGGCAACTGCGGGACCGCGACGAACCAATCCGGAACAAGAAGAACAACTGACCGCCTGAAACAGGAGAACGTAGCGATGACTGGATCCAAAGGGCGACAGCGAATGAAGTTCGGCCTTTTACTCTGCGCGGGGCTTACGCTCAGCGCCTGCGCCGTACCAAACGAGGACGCAGCGTTCGAAGACGTCAACAGTCTGGTGACGGCGAGAACAAGTGTACCGGCCGTGTGGCACACAACCGACGCGTCCCGAGCCCAGGCCGATGACCAGGTGCGCGGACTGATGGCGCAGCCGCTTACAAAAGACAATGCGGTCAAGCTGGCGTTTCTCCGCAACCCGGCAGTTCAGGCGAGCCTTGCCGAAATTGGAATTTCAGAAGCAGACGTCGCGCAGGCGGGACGCCTGAAGAACCCGGTCATTTCCTTTGAAAGGGTTGTGACGCACGGCTTTCTGGAGATTAACCGACAGGTTCTGTTCAGTGTGCTCTCGCTCGCAACGCTCGGCGGGCGCACGGAAATCGCGAAGAATCAGGCCGAGAAGACCAGGTATCTGGCGGCATTGGAGGTCGTTCAGATTGCAAGTGAAGTCACGACGGCTTGGGTCGAGGCGGTTGCGGCGCAAGAACGCCTTGCCCTGATGAAGCGCATATTCGACTCCGCCAAGGCCGCCGACGATCTTGCCATGCGCCTCGCCGAAGCCGGCAGCATGACAGAGATCGATCAGGCGAAAATCAAGGCGTTTTACGCCGAAATCGCAGGGCAGCGCGGGCAGATGAGGGCGAGCGCACAAATGGCGCGGGAGAGATTGATCCGTGCCATGGGCATTTGGGGCCGCGACACCAAGTTCAAACTGCCCTGGCTGCTTCCCGCATTGCCGTCGAGGCCCAAGCGGTTCGGGGATCTCGAACGGGTGGCCATCTCCAAACGGCTCGACATCAGGGCAGCGCGCAAGGACGTCGATGCACAGAGGGAAACCTGGGGCCTCACCGGTTTCACATCGATCATCAACCTGCTTGAGATAAGCGCAATTTCCCAGACGGAACGGGAAACAGAGGATGGTGATCGCCGTGAGATCAATCCGGAAGGTTTCGAACTGGAGATCGCCATACCAATTTTCGACCCAGGCGACGCCAAGCGGTCACGCGCCAAGTGGGTCTACATGCAGTCGGTCGAAAAGCTGAAGTCTCTCGCCGTCACGGCACGTTCCGAAGTGCGCGAGGCCTATGTCGGCTACCGTTCAAAGCTCGACCTTGCCCGCCACTACCAGAGCACCATCGTGCCGCTGCGCGCCAAGATCTCCGAGGAGGAACTGCTGCGCTACAACGGCATGCTGGCCAGCGTTTTCGAGCTGCTGACCGCAGTGCGACAGCACAGTGAAGCATCCATGATGGCACTGGATGCCAAGCGGGACTTCTGGCTTGCGGACGGACACATCGATGCCGTCCTGCTGTCAGGTTCCGCAGGTGCCGTTCCCGGCGGCGGCGAAACGGTTGTCGCCAATGCTGGCGGCGAAGAACACTAAGCGAACTGAAGGAGAAACCGATGGATCGACGACAATTCATGGCGACATCGGCCGCCGCCGTTCTGGCCACCGGAGCCGTGTCGCGCACTTCGATGGCAAGCGTCCCCGAGGCCGCAATTATGAACACCCCCCAGATGCAGGTTCCCGACCTGCCAAGCGAAGGCCGGCCCTACCTGCCGGTCGCAACGCTGAATGGCTGGTCGGCCCCGTGGCGGATCAAGGACGGATGGAAGGAATTTCACTTGATCGCGGAGCCCGTGGAACGGGAGCTAGCGCCGGGAACGACGGCGTTTTTGTGGGGCTACAACGGACAAAGTCCGGGACCGACGATCGAGTGCGTCGAAGGCGACATGGTGCGCATATTCGTCACCAACAAGCTGCCGGAGCACACCACCATCCACTGGCATGGCATTCTGCTGCCCTCCGGCATGGACGGCGTCGGCGGATTGAACCAGCCGCAGATCAAGCCGGGCGAGACCTTCGTCTATGAATTCGAGATGAAGAAGTCCGGCACCTTCATGTACCACCCCCATGCCGATGAGATGGTGCAGATGGCCATGGGCATGATGGGCTTTCTCGTGGTGCATCCAAAGGATGTGGAACAGCACAAAGTCGACCGCGACTTCGTGTTTCTGCTCAACGCCTTCGACATCGAGCCCGGCGCCTACACGCCGAAGATCAACACCATGCTCGACTTCAACCTGTGGGCCTGGAACAGCCGCATTTTTCCCGGCATCGACCACTTCGTGATCCGCCAGGGCGACCGGGTGCGTATCCGGTTCGGCAATCTCACCATGACGAACCATCCCATCCACATGCATGGCTACGACTTCGAGGTCACCTGCACCGATGGCGGCTGGGTGCCGCAGGGCGCGCGCTGGCCGGAGGTGACGGTCGATGTCGCCATCGGGCAGATGCGGGCCTTCGAGTTCGAGGCCAACGCGCCCGGCGACTGGGCGATCCACTGCCACAAGGCACATCACACCATGAACGCCATGGGCCACGACGTGCCGACCATGATCGGCGTCGATCATCGCGGCATCGCCAAGCGCATCGTTCAGCTCGCACCCGATTACATGGTCATGGGCGAGCGCGGCATGGCCGACATGGGTGAAATGGAAATGGAGCTGCCGCGCAACACAGTCCCCATGATGACCGGCTGGGGGCAGTTCGGACCCATCGAGATGGGCGGCATGTTCTCGGTGGTGAAGGTTCGCGAGAACCTGCCGCACCGCGATTTCACGGATCCCGGCTGGTACGACTACCCGGAAGGCACGGTCGCGTACAAGCACACAAGCTGACCTTTTTTACCAGGGAAACCAAGGAGACTTTCACAATGAAGCGTTTGATTATCGCCGGCCTGGCCTCGCTATTCATGACCGGCACCGCGTTCGCTCACGGCGAAGAAAAGCACGATGACGCCAAGGCGGAGCCGCCCGAGATGGTGGAAACCCAATTCGGCAAGACCGGTGATCCTGATGCCGTGAACAAGACCATTGAACTTGCCATGAGCGATGAACTGACCTTCACGCCGAACCAGATCAATGTGAAGGCGGGCCAAACAGTCCGCTTTGTTGTGAAGAATGAGGGAGAGGTGCTGCACGAAATGGTGATCGGCAGTGCCGAAGAACTGGTCAAACACTCGAAGCTGATGGAGGAGTTCCCGGAAATGGAACATGAGGAGCCGTATATGGCTCACGTCAAACCGGGCAAGGCGGGAGAGATCGTCTGGACCTTTTCAAAGGCCGGCACATTCGAATTCGGTTGTTTGATCCCCGGACACTTCGACGGCGGCATGAAGGGCACAATCGTCGTCCAGTAAGAGAACTTGCGGGCGGAATCAACGCACCCACCGGTGCACCATCTCAAAGGAGAAAGTTATGCGTCTGTTGTCTGCCACGTTCATCTTGATGGCAATTTTGTTTGGTTCGGCACCCGGCGGCACGGCGGTTGCCGCGGAAGAGCCGGTCTGGACCAAAGGCGAGGTCACCAAAGTCAAGCCCGACACCGGCAAGGTGACCATAAGGCATGAGGAGATTGCCAACCTCGATATGCCGGCCATGAAGATGATATTCACGGCGGAAGATCCGGCATTGCTGGAAGGCCTGAAGCCCGGCGACAAGCGGGAGTTCTACTTCGTCAAGGAGAACGGCCGCTTCATGATCAAGCAGATCAGGGAGTAGACTGGCGAAAAACACTTGCGCGATGGGGGAAATTCTGCTTCCCCCGTCAATGCTGCTCTACGGCGGTGCCGCGGTGCTTCATCGTGGCATCGGAGACGAATGGCTCAAATGAACGACCATATGATGCAGGGCATGCAGGCGCCCATGCTGATTCTATGGATGGTCGCAGCGGTGGTTGTTGCTGCCCTGCTTGCGATGGTGGTCTATTTCATCCGCCCCGCCCGTTCCGACAGACTTCTGGTCGCCGATCTCGCCGCCGATAAGCGCAGGCCGGTTCTGCGACACGACAGAGCGTTCGGGCGAGACGGGAACGCCCGGGCTCACGATACGATTTTCATTCTGCCCGACATCAGCCACTACACGCAGTTCATGACGGGAAACCATTTTGCGTTCGGCCACGCGCAGCACGTGATCTTTTCTCTCATCAACGCCATGATCGACGCTGCGGCAAAGACGGTGCAACTGTCGAAGCTCGAAGGAGATGCGGCGCTGTTTTTCGTCGATGCAGGGCGTCATTCAGACGTCGTCATCGGAGATACAGTCATGGCGATCTTCCGTGCCTTCTTCCAGGAGCGCAAGCGGCTGGCCGAAGCAAACCTCTGCCTCTGCCGGGCCTGTCGGCATATCAACGAGTTGGATCTCAAGATCTTCGTACACAGAGGTCAGGCGGCACGGTTCGAATTTCGCGGATCGGTCGATCACTTTGGAACGGATGTCATAGTCCTGCACAGAATGATGAAGAACGGGGTACGTGGCCATCGATATGTCATGGTCACGGACGCCGCGGCCACATCGATCGATTTGCCCGGCACGTTCGACACCTTCGATACCGAAGAAGACATCGAACATGTCGGCACCGTGCGGGCATCCGTATTCGAGATCGATGACGAGACGGTTGCCGAGCTTTCCACTCTGACACATGAGCCTGCACGGTCGGCGGTCGCGGAAACCATTCGAAAGCTGCAGGAAAACGCGCGGTCCATCAAGCTTGCGCTGGGCCAGCGGCTGCGTCGTCCTACATGGCGCCGCAGCCAAGACCAATAAGCTCGTCGGCCTTCTCTTTCTGCTCCTTGCTGAGGACCGCATACAGCGCTTCCGTCGCCGGCTTCACGGCTTTCATCGCGTCGAGCATGGCCTCCATGCCGGCAATGCGCGCCTCCATCCGGTCGATGGCGCTGCCCTCATCCATCAGCGCGGCCATGCTTTGGTGCATGCCCTGCATGGTGCTCGCCCTGTCGTTGACAGCTTCGGCATAGGCGTCCCAGGCGGTTTCCTGTTCCGTCGAGATTTCGAGTTCTGCTTTAAGGTATGCCAGTCGTCCTTCCGCCATGGCACTCATCCGGCCGCGGCGATGCATCCGGCCATGTCTCATGCGGCCCTGACCCATCATGCCCTGTCCCATCATGCCGAGCATCATGCAGTCACCGCCCATCATGCTGCTGGTGTCGTCCGAACCGGTGTCGTCCGTCGCCAGCGCGGCACCGAAGATGAGCGTTGCCGCAGTCACCGCAGCAGCACTCGCAACGAGCATTTTCTTCATATCGCTCCTCCTTGTCGGCGTTAAAATGTGAAGATCGCATTATGCTGATCGGCGCTTCACTCCCATTGACCTGGGTCAATCGACGCCATCGCGGACGAAAAAGGTTTCACGGGGTATCGGCTGCTGCATCATGAAACAGACGAAGGAACAGTCGATCCCAACAGATCCGTCAGGTTCGGCAAGTTGCCCGATGGCTCGCGGACCCACCCCGCTGCGCGCATTATCGGTTCCATGCAAAGCACGATTGGTTTCCGCACTCTGCTGCCCTACAATTCGGGCCGCCACAGGGTACTTCAGACAGCGTGCAGCCGGCGCCCACCAGGTCTTCAGGGGAGAAAAAGCCAGTGAAACTAGTATTGGTCCTTGCCCTGACATGGCTTTGCCTGAGTGTGGCTGCAACGGCCCACTCGCCGGTCAGCAGTACGCAGCCGTTGCATGGCACATCGCTTGCCGAACCTCCGGCATCCCTGGTCATTGAATTCAAGAACTCCGTGCGGCTTACCAAAGTGACCGTCACATCCGATGGCGGTCCCGAGACGGATGTCGATCTGTCTTCCTCCAAGACTTTCGCGATGAGACACATGCTGCCAGCACCCGACCTTGCACCCGGCATGTATCTGGTGGAATGGCGCGCGCTGGCAAAGGACGGCCATGCCATGACGGGATCGTTCTCCTTCTCGATCAAGTAACGCTATGATGGAACTCGACGGATGGGCCGCCGCCTCCGTGATCATAAAGATCGCGGTCTATGCGGGAGCGTTCGTCGCCGCCGGAACCGGATTGTTTCGGGCGGTGTTTGCAGCACAGGCCGTTCCGCTGGGGCAGCTTGTTTCGCGGACACTCGTGATCGCGGCGGTCTGCGGCTCAATTGCCACGCTGGTCCAGATGGGCACGCAGGCCGGCATGCTCGCAGGGGGCGGGCTTTCGGGCATGATCGATGGCGAAATGCTCGATCTGATCCGCCAGACACCGGCGGGAGATGCATATTTCGCGCGCCTGGCCGGCTTGGGATTGCTGGTGCTCTCGGCGGCATTGACGGGCCATTTTGCAACCGCCGCTTCCGGGTTCGGCGCCCTGGCGGTATGTGCATCGTTCTGCCTTTCAGGGCACACCAGCGAAGGATCACCCTACCCGCTTCAGGCCCTGCTTACAGTGCATCTTCTGGGCATCTCCTATTGGGTTGGCGCGCTGATGCCCTTGAGGGCCGCCGCCGCCGGGGGTCTGCCGCTCGCCGAAACCGCGGAACTGGCCGAACGGTTCGGTCGTTTGGCCGCCTGGATCGTCGGTGCCCTTGTCGTTGCCGGCGTCCTTGTTGCCTGGGCCCTGCTGGGCACGCCCCTGGCACTGGTGACAAGCGCCTATGGGCGGTTGCTGGGTCTTAAGTTGCTTGTCGTCGGTGCACTGCTGGCGCTGGCGGCGGGGAACAAGCTGCGGCTCACGCCCGCCATGCGTCGGGGTGACGTTGCTGCCGGCAAAAAACTGGTGCGGTCGATCAATTTCGAGATGGCCCTGGTGCTTGTGATCCTGGGCGCAACAGCGGCGTTGACGACCGTGATGAGCCTGCCCGCATAGGCCTGGGGCTTTCGCAACAGTGAAATGCCCTGTTAGATACCATCTTGCCGGGAGAAGAACCCGGGCCGCCACGAAGAGATACCTCTGCAACTCTGAACCGATGGAAGACCATGAGTGTCGTTGACCGCTACCTTGGGCATGGCGAGTGGACCGACCCGGGCGAACACCGCGCGGCCGTCGCGGCACTTGGCGATGACCTGCCATCGCTTCTGGAAGCGGTACGCGGGCTGCTCGTCCACGGCGATTACCTGGACCTGTACGATCTCTCCGCCGCCGAGTTTTCCGGTCATTCGCGCGACACCATGAGCGTCGCCGCACGGCTGACGCAGATCCTGTCGCGCGACGCCTCACCCCTGTCAAACGCTCGCCCGCCCGCCGGCAGGGCTGTTGCAACCTGCCGCGACTACGCCCTGCTGCTCTGTGCCTTTCTGCGCGAGAAGGGCATCGCGGCGCGGGTGCGGTGCGGCTTCGCACGCTATTTCGCGCAAGGGCGATTTGAGGACCACTGGGTTTGCGAATACTGGAACGAAGCCGCCGACCGCTGGCATTTCGCGGATGCGCAGCTCGATGCGGAAACCAGGCGCCATCTCGGCATCGACTTCGACACCAGCGCACTTCCCGACGGCTGGTTTCTGACCTCCGACAAGGCATGGCAGCTGTGGCGGTCGGGAATGCATATTGGCGGCGACTTCGGTCATGGCGCTGTCGATGGCGCATGGTTTCTTGCCGTCAATCTCGCAAGAGACCTTCTGGCATTGCACATGCGGGAGGTTTCCGGCTGGGACGGGTGGCGCAATGCCCCACCGGAATTGCGCAAGCGACATCCCGGCAGGCTGGAACCGCTTGATGCAATTGCCGACCATATCGTGCAAGTGGACATGCGGCCGGGAGCCCTTGCAGATCTGCCTGAAGCGCTCCAGCCGGACCTCAAGCCATTCTGGCTGGCAAGGCCTACCTGACTATTCCGCCTTGGCGGGCTCGGTATAGACCTCGAACTTGTCCTCATCGAACACCAGCGGCTGGACGATGCCACCGGCCTCGTCGAGAACCTCTTTCACTTGGCGGACGGCAATTGCGTTTTCCCAGACCCGCGCCATGGTCGGGAACTCGGCTGCCAGGTCGATGCCCGCCAGCAGGGCGTTGCGGATCTGTGGGACGAGGAAGCAGTCCGCCAGGGAGAGTTCATCGCCGACCGCGAACCGCCCGGCGCACTCCGCCATGATCCCATCGATGGCCCCGAATTCGCGGCGGATGTAGTGCAGCCGCAAGGGGTGTTCGGTTGGCGGAGCCTTCACCATGCCCCATTCACCCATCGCCTGAATAATGAACGCTATGTTCTGGTACGGCTGCACGTCGGAGGCGATGATCCACATGATCCGTTTGGCCTGGGCCCTTGCCCAGGGATCGTCGGGGAGCAGCCGCATGCCCTCGTCCCGCGGCAGGAAGTCATCGATAAAATCAATAATAGGGCCGGTCTGGGTCAGCTTGCGGCCGTCGGGCAGCAGCAGAACCGGCACACGCCCTTCCGGATTGAAGGCGGTGAGGTCTTTGGTGCCGACCTTCTCGGTTTCGCGGTCGCCGTCGGGCATGGTGAAAACGAGAATGCCGCGGTGATCCGTCTCCAGGCCGGTACTCACCAGCTCGACCACGTCCCGAGGCACGCCTCGGCAACGCAGATAGAGCGTCACCCGCATCGACGCCGAGCTTGCCGGATGGAAGAACAGGCGAAACGGCCCGGTGCGTCCGTTACCTGGTGTGGTCATGTCGGCTCTCGCATTCTGGCTTCTCCTGGCGCTCTCGCCGCACAGTACAGAAACAGCGGGGGTAAGTGAATTCTCGCGTTTCCAGACGGCGACGCCGTGGCGAAGAGCCGATCCGCCCCCGCGTCTGAGCACAGAGCTCAACCCACCACAACGTTTCGCAGCACTGTTTATTCCCCGCATTCTCCCTGGCAAAAATATATTTTTGCTCGCGGAATAACACCCGGCCACCGTCCGTTTTCAGCCCGTGATGTGGAGAAAAATCGGAGGTTGACTACCATGCAACACAACAGCCATGAGGCGCTGTGCGCCAAACGTGTCGAGAACGCCAAACGCTCCTTTACGACACGCCGGATCCCGCCGGCGAACATGACGCATCTAAGAACCCACCAATGGGCGCCCAAACCGGGGGACCTGTTGCTTGCCCGCGTTGAGGCAATCGGACATCACACGCGCATTGAACTGCCGGAGGGCCGCAGGGCCCATATGTTCCCAGGCGACGAAATCATCGTCGTCTGCGGCAGCCGTTATGCGCCTGATCAGTTCGAAGCCGTGCTTGACAGCACCACATGGCCAACCGACCTGGTCGCAGCCGGCGGGGTTGCCTCAAACAACCAGTCCAAGCACTCGAGCGCCAAGACGCCGACCCGTATCGCACCGCTCGGTGCGGTGTGCAACGCCAAGGGCGAACCCCTGAACGTCGCCCACTTCGCCCTCAAACCCATAAGTGAACGCCTGCCGGTCTCGACCATCCTCGTGGCCGGCACCAATATGAACGCGGGCAAGACGTCGTCCGCCGCGGCCATCGTGCGCGGTCTTGTGAAGAAGGGACATCGTGTCGGTGCGGCGAAGATCACCGGCACCGGCGCCGGTCCCGATCCATGGCTGTTGTCCGATTCAGGCGCCCATGTGGTGCTGGACTTCACCGACGCCGGCTACGTCAGCACTTACAATGTGCCACTCGATGAACTTGAGGCCCTGGCACACAACCTCATCAATCATCTGGCGTTTGCCGGTTGCGATGTCGCCGTGCTGGAAGTCGCCGACGGGTTGCTGCAGCCTGAAACCGCCGCCCTGCTCTCGTCCAGCTCCTTCCGGCTGCGGATTTCCGCAGCGCTGTTCACCGCCTATGACGCCATGGGCGCGGTGACCGGCGTGGAATGGCTGCGCGGCAAGGCCTATCGGCTGATTGGCGTGGGCGGCAGGCTGTCAGCGTCGTCCCTGGCCAGCAAGGAGGCCGAGACCGCCACCGGACTGCCGGTCTACACCCTGGCCGAACTGTCCGACGGAGAGACGCCGGACCTGGCGCTCGGCAACATCGAGGCACTGTCGAGGGCGTCATGACACTGCCACGCATATTCGGAGCGGGCCGGCGAAAGATCTTCCTTTTGCTGGCCCTGATCGGTCTGTCCCAGGCGGTCGCCGTCATCGCCATGTCGATGCTGCTGAGCCGCGGACTGGCCGGCGGCGCCACGCCCGGCGCGCTGCCCGTCAGCGCCGTGGCAGGACTGGTGTCCGCGGGCGTCGTCGTTCTCATATTGAGGGCTTTCGAGCGCGCGCAGGCGGAGCGGCTCGGTCAGCTCTACATCATCGCCTGCCGCTCGCGCCTGTTCAAGGCGCTGAACGACCTGCCGCTCAGGGGCGGCCCCAAAGTCCGCTACGGGATCATGATGACACGCATGATCACCGACCTTACGTCGATGAAAAACTGGATTGCCTGGGGCGTGGCGAAGCTCGTGGTCGCCGCATTCTCCATAAGCGGCGCCATCATCGCGCTCTACATGCTGAGTCCGGAACTGACCGTCGAGGCCGGCCTGGTGCTCGCCACCCTGCTCGCTATCGGCCTTGCGGCCTCCGTGATCTATCGCAGAAAAGTGCGCCGCGCCCGGCGCCTGCGAGGCCGCCTTGCCGCCTCGGTTGGTGAACTGGCGCCGGCACGCGGTCTCCCGGTGCATTTTGGGCGTCTGGATCTGGAGCGTACGCGGCTGAAAGCACAAAGCAGGGAAATGACGGACGCGCTGGTCGAACGCAGCTTTGTCAGCGGCTTCATGCGCTCACTGTCCGACCTGGTTCTGCCGATGACACTTGCCGCGGCGGCGCTCGGCACAAACTTTGCTGTCGGCGATGCACAGCTGCCGATCGGGACCCTGGCCGTCGGGCTGTTTCTCATAGCATTGGCGTCGGCTCCCCTGCGCGACGTGATGCTGGCACTCGAATTCCGCGCCAATTTCAAGATCGGCCGCGAAAAACTGCTGGCGGCGTTTGCCGAATTTTCAACACCGCCGGAGCCGCGAAAATGCCCGTTGAAAGGCCGCCGCGGCCCGGCCGCGCTCACATTGACCGATGCCACCGTTCCCGGCATCCGCGACAACGTCAGCGCAACCTTGAAGCCCGGCCAGATGGTTTTGCTGGGCGGACCCGGCGGTTCCGGCAAATCGAGCCTTCTGTGTGCGATTGCGCGCCTTACGGAACTGGACGAGCCGGGTAGCGATGCCGGCATCGCAATCGATGGCTGCGACCTCGTGCAGACCAGTGCGCGGAACTGGCACCGGCGCGTCAAACTGATTTCCGGCGACATGCCGCTTCTCAAAGGCAGCCTGTCGCGCAACGTGCGCTACGGCAACCGCCGGCTGGACGAGGCCGACGTCCTCAAAGTGCTTGACCTGTGCGGCATCGATCCGGCGCATGGTCCGCTTTCAGATGGCCTGAAGAGCAGGCTGGAGGAAGGCGCACGCAACCTGCCTTCGGGTCTGCGCAGCCGGATTTGCCTGGCGCGCGCAATCGCATCGGATCCGGGACTGATCCTCATCGACGATCCGAACTTCCTCATCGATCCCGATTGCATGAAGGCTCTCCGCAATGTCTCCGAGCGGGGCGATGTCAGCATCATTATGACCACTCCGGGCACGCCGGGTGTGCTGGAATGGGATCAGGTGTGGCGTCTGCACGACCGGGGAATGACCGTTTGCACCGGTGTGAACGGTGAAAACGGCAAAGCAAACCCCATAACCCTGACGGCGGTGTGAGCGATGACAAGTGCAGCTTTGAAGATTAATGGACAGGCGCAACCCTTTGGCGTCGTCTCCGCCGGCGCGGCGTCGATGCTTCCGGCGGTTCCGTTCAGTCTTGCCGCGACGCATTCGCGCAGAACGCTCCGCCGGGCGCGCCGCGCCGCGCCCTCGGGAGAGCTGACCGTCTACGAGTTCGGGTTTCCCGCCCCATCGATGCGGCGCTCCGTCACATCGCTGGTCTACCGGCCCGGCACCTTTACCACTGATATGCCCGTGGTGATGGTCATGCACGGGGTTTCGCGAAACGCCTGGGGGTACCTTCGCAGCTGGATGAAGCTTGCCGGTGAAAAGGGATTCGTCCTCATCATTCCGGAGTTTGCGCGCGACAGCTGGCCGACCAGCCGCGAATACAACCGCGGCAACGTGCGCGACCGCGACGGCCGCATCGTGCCGGCCGCCGAGTGGAGCTTCACCGCCGTCGAGACCATATTTGACGCGGTGTGTTTCCGCTACGGCCTGACGGCGCAGGACTACAGAATATACGGCCATTCGGCGGGAGCCCAGTTCGTGCACCGCCTCATGCTGCATACCGGCGGGGCCCGCATCATCGCCGCAGCCGCGGCCAATGCGGGCTGGTACATGATGCCGGACCGAACCGTCCGGTTTCCCTATGGAGTGGCGGATCTTGACGTTGACCATGAGATGCTGAGTTCCGCCCTAAACACACCGCTCACCATCCTTCTGGGCGACAGGGATGACGAGCCGGATTCGCCGAACCTGCGGGTCAGCAGACGGGCGATGGCGCAGGGCCCGCACCGTCTGGCCCGCGGCCTGAGCTTCATTGCAACCGCGCAGGAGACAGCCAAGAGCATCGGCTGCGAGATGCAGTGGAACGCCGAGATTGTAAATGATGTCGGCCACAGCAACCGGGCCATAGCACCGTGTGCCTGTGCCGCCCTTTTCCGAGATACGCTGGTAACCTGAATCCGGCCCGGTTGCGAAAGCAACCGCTGGAACCGTCAGCCCCCAATCACTTCCACATTCCCTCGATCGAGGCTTCCTCTTCCTCCAGCGAAAGCGGTTCGCCGGAGATCATGCCGGTCATCAGGGCCTCAAGGCTTCCCGCACCCTTCCCCGATGCGGGGAGAAAGGTGTCGGAGTCCGGATCGGGCCTGGTGTGCGCCAGATGCGCCTCGACCACCCACTGTCCGCTTTGATGCCGGCAGGCAATGCCCGTTGCGTTGGCCTCGGGCGAGCCGCCGACGGCAAATTCCCTGCAGAAGCGGTTCGACTTGTCCTTGAAGGTGAGCAGCGATGCAACCACGAGATTAGCGTCCTCTGACGCGGCAAGAATGTCACCACTGACCAGCGTTTCAAGGGCGTCTTTCAACACGCCACGGGCCCACACCTGGTTGTCGCGCACTTCCAGAAGTGCAATGCGATCGCCCGGCGCCTGTGATCCGCCATTCTGCAGCACCACTCCCAGCGAGAGGCCGACCGCAAAGGTGGCAACGGATGCCGCTGCCATGACGCCGCGTGGCGCGGGGATCATGCCGCCGGACAGAAATGTTTTGCACCAGTCGCGACCGCGTTCGAAAACACCGGTCCGGTGCGGTTCGACCTTCGCGCCACGCACAAGGTCAAGGAGATGCGCGGGCACCGGTTCGTTCATGGGCTGATCGAAAAGCGATGCAAGATCGCGCCCCGTCCTGCCGAACACCTCCACGCGGTCGCGCAGGGACGGATCGCTTTCCATGGCGTCCTGCAGGCGCTGGCGCTGATCGGGCTCCAGTTCACCATCGACATAGGCCATCAGCATTTCATCTGTGAAATTGTGTTCCATGTCCAAACTACTTTCCTGCTTCGCCATAGAGCTTTCCGTGCAGCGCCTTGCGCGCCCTGGAAAGCCGGCTCATGACCGTTCCGATAGGCACTTCGGAGATCTCGGCGGCCTCGCGGTAGGACATTCCGTCGATGCAGACCAGAGCCACGAGGATCTGCTGATCCTCGGGCAGCTCCGCGATCCCGGCGCTGACCGCCTGAAGCGCAAGGCGGTCCTCCGCCGGATTGAGGGCGACGGTCGCCGTGTCCGGTTCCGCCGCCATCGTCTCATTGCCCCTGGTCCGCACCTTTGCGGAGCGGACCCTGTCTATCCATAGGTTCTGTGCAATTCGGTACATCCAACTGTCCAGCCGCGTTCCGGGGCGCCATTGGTGAGAACGCTCTATCGCGCGCACGCAAACGTCTTGCGCCAGGTCATCACCATCCGCCAGGTTGCCAGTAAGCGAATAGGCAAATCGTCTGAGGCGCGGGAGAAAGGCTACGATCTCCTCGCGTATGTCACTCGTCACATCTGCCTCTTTCGGCTTTGCTATCACAACGGCTGAGACAGACACTTATTCCCCCTACGGCAAAATTTCGCAAGAAAACTGCGACGAAAACACAGAATGCCGGACACGAGACGTGCCCGGCATTCTGGTTTGGGGGTCCAGCGGACCTTGCCTTTTAGGCGAACAGGAAGTCGTCGGCGGTGATGTTCGCCACCTGCGTGTTTTCCAGCGTGATCGAAGCCTGCCCGTAGGTGAACACCACGGTGTCCGGGTCGACCTGCTCGAGATTGGCGAGAACCTGATCGGCGTTGCTGACATATTCATGACCGCGCAGGTCGATCTGGTCGACGCCGGCTTCGAAGTCGGTGATGGTGCTGTGCTCGTCGGCGAAATAGTCGAGATCGAAGATGAAGGTGTCGGCATCGTCGCCACCGGTCAGGATGTCGCTACCGCCGCCGCCATTGAGAATGTCGCTCCCGCCGTTGCCGGTGAGCTCATTGTCGCCCTCGTCGCCTTCGAGAACGTCATCGCCTGAGCCGCCGATGACGTTCTCGACATTCACAATCGTGTCGCCCTGCGCGTCTGCACCGAAACCGGATCCGGCGCGCAGACTGACATTGACACTGTAATAAGAGGTCTCGTAACTCACAGTGTCGACCCCCTCACCGCCATCAAGGTGGTCAGCGCCCGTGCCGCCAATGAGCGTGTCGTCACCGCCTCGTCCTTCGAGCGTATCTTCGCCATAGTGGCTCTGAAGGAGGTTCGCACTGCCGTCACCAAGCAAATGGTCCGAGCCGATACTGAAACTGACGATGTTCTCGAAATTTTCGAATGTGAAGCTCGATTGTTCACCTGATGACGGGCGATTTAACGTGGCCGTTCCAAGCTCAAGATCAACGGTGAGTATTTCGGTGGCCCAACCGGAGCCCAGGCTGAAGTTGAGGGTGTCGACGCCTTCATTGCCATCAATCGTGTGGTTTTTCGCATTTTCGACAATAACGGTATCGTCTGCCGCACCGGCGGAGACCTGCACGTTCTCCCCGGTGATAAAAATTCTGTCTTCGCCGCCACGTGTTTCGATGACATCGAAATTTCCGTGGCTGGAGATCCGGTTCGCAACTTCACTGCCACGCAGAATGTTCCCGTCCAGGTCGCTGCCATAGAGGTTCTCGATGGAGATCAGAACGTCGCCCTGCGCATGCCCGCCCGAGGCGGTCCCGGCTGCCAGGTCGACGTCTATCGCACTGTTCGATCCCCAGTAGATTGCCGTATCCGTGCCGTCTCCACCATCGATTATGTCAGCACCGCCACTGCCGTGGAATTCATCCTGACCGTCGAGCCCGTTCAGGCGGTTCGCTCCGGAGCTGCCGACAATGATGTCGTCATGATCTGTTCCCGTTGCATCTTCGATGCTGTCGTACACGTCCTTGTCCGACGACGTTAACGAAATACCGAGTAGAGCGGGGGTGTAACTTCCGCCATAGCCGTCTTGGAGATTGATATAGATGTCGTGGGTTTCGTCGGCGTAGCTCACTTCATCGCGGCCGGAACCACCGTAAAGGACATCAAGCCCTCCGCCGGCGATCAGCACATCGTCGCCGTCGTCGCCATAGAGAGTGTCGTCGCCCTCGTGGCCGTTGAGCGTGTCGTTGTCGCCGCCGCCGCGCAGGACGTTGTCGCCGCCGTCACCGTCGAGCTGGTCGTGATGGTTCGAGCCGGTCACGTTCTCGATGCTGATGAACGTGTCGCCCTTGGCGTAGGTTCCGTCGGCAGAGCCGGAGGCGAGATCGATCGTAACGCCGGAGGTGGCATCGGCATAAGACGCCGTGTCACTGCCGCGGCCACCGTTGAGGACATCCTTGCCGGTGCCGCCCAGGAGCGAGTCGTCGCCGTTACCACCGATCAGTGTGTCGTCGCCGCCATGACCGGCCAGGTAATCATTGCCGTCGAGGCCGTCGATCACGTTGGCGGCGTCATCGCCATAAAGGTAATCGCGGTATGCCGAACCTTTGATGTTGTTGATGAAGTGATAGCTGTCGCCGTCCGCGTCGCCGCCAGAGCCAAAGCCCTTTGCCAGGTTGACCTTCACGCCTTCGGCCGATTTGTAGTAGTTCACCGTGTCGATGTCGGCGGCGCTGCCGTGCAGTTCGTCGCTGCCCGCATCGCCGACAAACGTATCGCCGCCGCCGTTGCCATAGATGAAGTTGTCGCCGGCATTGCCATAGAGATATTCGCTCTTCGCGGTGCCGAAGATCTGGATGTCATAGGGATCCTTGAAGCCGGTCGGCTCCTTGAAGGCGGATTCCTTGGTCTGCTCGGTGGTGATGGATTTCTCGGTTTTGGAAGTCTTGGTAGCCATGATCTTGTCCCTTCATGAATTCAGTTGTCCCGCTGGGCAATCGAAGGGAAACTCGGATCCCCGCTCGTCTGACTGCCCTGCCATGACACTAAAATAGAAGAGAAATTCTACAACTATTGTGATTCATATCACAAATAATGATATTTTCTTTATACGGATGAGCTTCAGGCTGCCGTAGAGTCCGCTCACGCGCCGATTTGCTTGCGCATGTCTCACCCGCCAGCTTATGCTGCGCCAGGTTGACGGCCTGCTGTCGCGCCTCATCCGTATGCGGCGCAAGTAACTGACAACTCCGGAATATTTCATGCGGCCGGAAGCGGCCACCCGAACCTGGGAGGACATGTGGACGCTTTGAGAAAGGCCTGGCGCTCATGCCGCCGCTCGCTCATTGCGGTGGGCCTTTTTTCGCTCGCGATCAATGTCCTGATGCTGACCGTACCGCTCTATATGATCCAGGTGTTCGACCGGGTGCTGTCGAGCGGTAGCGTCGATACCCTCCTCATGCTGACTCTTGTGGCGCTTGGCGCGCTGCTCCTTTTCGGACTGTTCGATATGCTGCGCAGCCTGATCCTGGCGCGCACCGGCGCCCGACTGGAGGCGACGCTTGGCGGTCCGCTGCTGGCGGCATCGATCATCAACCGCACGAAAGGCGACAGATCGGAGGCGCAGGGCCTGCGGGACCTGGCGCAATTGCGGGCTTTCCTGGCCGGTCCCGTGGTCGTCTCCATGTTCGACGTACCGTTGATGCCGCTCTATGTGCTGGTGGTCTTCATGATCCATCAGAGTCTTGGTTGGATCATGGTGTCGGGCGCCGCCGTCCTGTTCGTGCTGGCGATCGTCAACCAGATGATCAGCCGCAAACCGCTGGAGATCCAGAACCGCCACACCATGGCGGCGCTCTCCACGGCGCAGTCCCACGTGCGCAACGCCGAGGTGATCCAGGCGATGCGCATGTTTCCGCACACGGTTGCGGCCTGGGGCAAGGAGAACGTCAAATCGATCCGCGCCATGATCTCGGCGACCAATCGCGGCGCCTTCATGCAGTCCTTCTCCAAGGTGTTTCGCCTTTACCTGCAGGTCGGACTGCTTGGATATGGCGCCTGGCTGGTGCTCCAGCAGGAACTGACGGCGGGTATGATCTTTGCCGCCACCCTGGTGGGCGCCCGGGCGCTGGCGCCGGTCGAGAGCGCCATAACCGGCTGGCAGGCCTATACCCAGGCGCGCACCGCCTACAAACGGGTCCATGCAACACTGCTCAACAGTGGCGACTTCTCGCCGCGCACGCCTCTGCCCGACCCCAAGGGCGACATTGCCGTGGAGCAACTGGCCTATGTGCCTGCCCCCGGGGCCAAACCGGTCCTGAAAGGCGTGACGTTCAAGATCAGGGCCGGCGATGCGGTCGGCGTGGTCGGGCCGACGGGCGCCGGCAAGTCGACCCTTGCCCGCATGCTTGTCGGCGCACTTGCCCCAAGCGCCGGCGCCGTGCGTCTCGACGGCGCGGAACTTGGCACCTGGGACCACGATCAGCTGGCGCAGCACATGGGTTATCTCCCGCAGGACGTCGAACTGTTCCCCGGCACGATCTCGGAAAATATCGCCCGTCTCGATCCGGACGCCGACGCGGACGACGTGGTCGCCGCGGCGAAGCTTGCCAACGTGCATGAGCTCATCGTGCGGCTGGCCGACGGCTATGAGACGGTGGTCGACCCATCGGGTTACGAATTGTCGGGCGGACAGCGCCAGAGGATCGGGCTGGCACGGGCATTTTACGGGCCGCCACGCTTCGTCGTGCTCGACGAACCAAATGCCAACCTCGACAATGAAGGCGAACACGCTCTCATGCAGACGCTGCTTGCCGCCAAGAAGCTCGGTATCACCACGGTGATCGTCGCACACCGGCCCTCGGTCATCGAGGGAGTCGACCGGATCATGGTGATGCGCGAGGGGATGGTGGAACTCTACGGCCCGCGCAATGACGTTCTCGCGAAGATCACGGCGGCGCGGGCCGACGCCCAGACCAGGAAAAAGGGCGCGCAGGCCAAATCCGCGCCCCGTACGGAACGAGCCAAGTAATGAGCAACGCGCCAAAACCGGAACCTGCCAAGTCTCGGACGGAAACCCAGTTCGACGCCTGGCATTCCCTGATCAGGACGGGCAACACCCGGCTGTCGGTGATCGGCCTCCTCGCTCTTCTCATGGCCTTTGGCGGTGGTGGGCTGTGGGCGGCAACCGCCCCGCTCGCGGGCGCGGCCCTTGCCACCGGCGTGGTGATCGCCACTGGCCAGAACAAGATCCTTCAGCACCTGGAGGGCGGGATCATCGACGAAATCCTCGTCAAGGAAGGCGAGAATGTCGATTCCGGCCAGATCCTGATCCGGCTCAGCCGGTCGAGCGCGGCCGCCAACCTGCACAGATACCGCGCCCAGTACGATGTTCTGCGGGCCCTGCGCGCCCGCTATCGCGCCGAACTCGGCGAAGAAGCCGAAATCTCGTTTCCGCAAGATCTGATGGACAAGGTTTCCGACCCCGAGATTGCCGAGATCATCGAGACCCAGAAGTCCGAGTTTACCGCACTGAGGGACGAGCTGGAGAGCGAGATCTCAATCTTCGAGAAACGCCGTCTCGCCTATGAAGAAGAAATCACCGGGCTGATTGCGCAACGCGCCTCGCAGGGCGAGCAGTTCGACCTCATTCGAGAGGAAATGGAAGCCACCAAGACACTGCTCGACCAGGGCCTGACTCCAAGATCGAAGTATCTGGCGTTGCAGCGCAAGTCATCCGAGCTCTCCGGCAACCAGGGACAGCTCACATCTCGCATCGCCCGGGCCAAGCAGACCATCGCAGAAACCGATCAGGAGATCGTGCAGCTCAAAAAGGAGCGCCGCCGCACCTCGATCACCGAGCTGCGCGACGTGCAAACCCAGCTGAGCGATGTGCAGCAGCAGATGCAGGCGGCCGAAGAAGTCGTCCGTCGCATAGAAATTCGCGCGCCGGTGGACGGAGTGGTGGTCAAGATGTACCACAACACGCAAGGCGGTGTGGTGGCGCCGGGCGAACCGATCCTGGAGCTCCTCCCGGCGGGAGCCACCCTGCAGATCGAGGCGCGGGTGAAACCTGAGGACATCGATGTCGTGCTTTCCGGGCGCCCGGCAAAGCTGCGCTTCACGTCATTGCGCCAGCGGACCACGCCGACCCTCACCGGCGAGGTGATCTATGTTTCCGCCGACCGCCTGACCGACGACACGACCAACACCACCTACTATGCGGCGCGGGTCGAGATCTCCTCGGAGCTGCCGCCCGAGTTCAAGAATGTCGAGATCACGCCGGGTATGCCCGTCGAGGTCTATGTCGAGACGCGCGCCCGCACGGCGTTGCAGTATTTCCTGGGACCCATCACCGACACCTTTGCCCGCTCGTTCCTTGAAGACTGAGCCCGCCTCGCGGGAAGACCTGATACAGAAGCGCCGAAAGGTTGCGCGCGGAGCGTGGCTCGGCTATCCCGCATTCTGAATCTCACCACAGTGACCGCGTGGCACGAAAGGTAACCTCATGTACCCGGAAAAACTCGAACTCCTGATCAACGGCCAATGGCGCCAGGGCAGCGAAGGCAAGACCGAGCCGCTCATCAACCCGGCGACTGAAGAAGTCCTCGCCGAGGTGCCGCACGCATCCACGGCCGATATCGACGAAGCGCTGCAGGCCAGCGCCGACGGCTACAAGGTCTGGCGCGCCACCTCTCCCCTCAAGCGCCAGGCGATCATGGAACAGGCCGCGCGGCTGATGGAAGAGCGCATCGACGACATCGCCAAGACCCTGACGCTGGAAATGGGCAAGCCGTTCGGCGAAGCGAAGGTCGAGATCGGGTTCGTGATCGATGTCGCCCGCTGGTATGGCGAAGAAGGCAAGCGCGCCTATGGGCGTATCGTGCCGGCACGCATCCCCGGCGTCCGCCAGATGGTGGTCAAGGAACCGGTCGGTCCGGCCTGCGCCTTCGTTGCCTGGAACTTCCCCGGCACCAATGTGATCCGCAAGGTCGCCGGCGCTCTGGGCGCCGGCTGCTCGATGATCATCAAGCCGAGCGAAGAGACGCCGGGAACGGCGGTCGCAATTGCGCGCTGTTTCCAGGATGCCGGCCTGCCGCCAGGGGTCCTCAATGTGGTCTTCGGCGTGCCCGACGACGTGTCACGCCAGGTGCTCGGCTCATGGATCCCGCGCAAGGTCTCGTTCACCGGCTCGATCCCGGTCGGCAAGCATCTCACCAAACTCTCAGCCGAGACCCTCAAGCGATGCACCATGGAGCTTGGCGGCCATGCGCCGGTGATTGTGTTCGACGATGCCGACGTGGAAAAGGCGCTGAACACCGTGGCCGGCTTCAAGTTCCGCAATGCCGGCCAGGTCTGCATCTCGCCGACCCGCTTCTATGTGCAGGACAAGACCTACAAGTCCTTCGTCGAAGGCTTCACCGAGCGCGCGAAGGCGGTGAAGGTCGGCAACGGCATGGAGGACGGCATCGAAATGGGCCCGCTCATCGCGGACCGCCGGCTTGACGTGATGGACAGGTTCGTCACCGATGCGAAAGACCACGGCGCCAATATCACGACCGGCGGCGAGCGCATCGGCAACCAGGGCTATTTCTACGCACCGACCGTGATGTCCGACGTGCCGGACGACGCCATGATCATGACCGAGGAGCCGTTCGGCCCGCTCGCCCCGATCACCCCGTTCAACAGCTTCGACGAAGTGGTGGAGCGCGCCAACTCCCTGCCCTTCGGGCTTGCTTCCTACGTCTTCACAAGCGACGGCGGCAAGGCGGCCAAGATCGAGGATGCTCTGGAAGTCGGTCTGGTGGGTGTCAACCACCCGTTCGTCGCCATGCCGGAAACGCCCTTCGGCGGCGTCAATGAATCCGGCTACGGCTCGGAAGGTGGCATCGAAGGGCTCGACGCGTTCATGCGGACAAAGTTCATCACCGAGGTCGGAGTCTAACCGACCGGAACCGTCACTTCGAACACGGCGCCGCGCTCCGAGGGGAGCAGGCGAATGTCGCCGCCATGGGCGCCGAGCATGGAGCGGACGATGCCGAGCCCCATGCCGGTGCCGCCGCTTTCGCGCCTGGTGGTGAAGAACGGGTCGAAGATCTGATCGCGGTTGTTGGCCGAGATGCCATCGCCGTTGTCACTGGCGATGACGCGGACCGAGCCTTCAATGCCGTCCACATCGAGGATCAGCGCCGTTGCCCCGTGGCGTATGGCGTTGTCGGCGAGGTGGGAGAAGACGATGCCGGCGTTCTCGCGCGACATCGCGATCTGCCGGTCCGTGTCGCCGTCCGCCTCGATCGGGAAACGCGGGAAAGACGCCTGGACGTCCGACAGGACGGTTGAGAGCGAAACCGGGCCTCTCTCGCGCGGATTGTCGGCGCGGGCGAGATCGCGCAGGCGCTCAAGCAGCGTGGTCAGGCGTTCGGTGTCCTTTATGACATTGCCGAGAAAGCGCTTGCGCTCGTCGTCGGTCATCGAGGCGCCGGCGTCACGCATCAGTTCCGCCGCGCCGTGAATCGAGGTCAGCGGCGTTTTCAGCTCATGCGAGACATGGGCGGCGAAGTTGGCGATGTAGTCCGAGCGCTCACTCAGACGCTGCGCCATGTCGATGAAGCTCTGCGACAGCATGGCGATTTCGCGGCTGCCGTGATGGGCGGGCGGCCGCGCCGCTTCGCGCTCACCGCGGCCGATCTGGCGGATGTATTCCATCAGGCCGCGGATCGGCTGGGTGACGACGCGCAGGAAGACAAGCCCGATCAGGATCGTCATCAAGAGCACCGTGATGGTCGCCAGCGCCACGTTACGGCGCTCCTCATAGAGATGCTTCAGGATGTTGCTGGGCGTGCGCGAGGTGTAGATGACGCCGGCCACCTTGTTGTTCAGGAACACCGGGAAGGCCGCAAAGACACGCACGCCGGTGCCGCGGCTGATCGAATAGATCGGCGGCTTCGGCTGGTCGGAGATGCGGATGCGCAGCGCACTGGCATAGCGTCCTTCAAGTGCGGACGCGACCTCTTCCACATGGGCGAAGGACAGGCCGGCCTCGTCCCGCCCACCGATGGCGTTGCCATGGGCGTCGAGGATGAGGAAGCCCGCGAGGGTCTTGCGCCTGGTCTCGGAGGTCAGGCGCGACATGTCCCGGCCGATCTCCAGAATGGCTTTGCCAGGTGGCTTTTTCGGCGGCACCCCATCTGGGCGCGGGTCCAGGATATCGTCCACGGCAAGATCGAGGCGTGGCAGCACCGGATCAATGGGCATCAGTTCCTTTTCGCGCAGATCTTTCGGCCAGTCGGCGCCGAGCTCGATGCCGTCGTCGAGCCTTGCTTCGACCTCGCGGGCGAAGACCGCCGCCAGCACCGCGCTCTGGGTGATGAGCTCCATCTCCGTCTGGCGCACCAGCTGATTTTCATAGAGCCGGAAGAAGACCAGCCCCACCAGGGGCATCGACATGACCGCGATCAGGACGGTGAACACGATCATGCTCAGGGTTGGGCGCCACTTCGCCCGGACCGCATGAACCGTCACGGAGCCGCCTCGCAGGCTCCCAGCCGGAAGCCAACTCCGTGGACGGTTTCGATGCCGGTCGCACAACCGGCCGCCTGAAGCTTGGCGCGCACGTTGCGGATGTGGCTGTCGACGGTGCGGTCGGAGACATGCATGCCTGCGCCGTAGGCCGATGAGACGATGCGCTCGCGATCAAAAATGATGCCGGGCCGGGCCAGCAATGCCTTGAGAATGGAGAACTCGATCGACGTCAGCGCTATGTCGGCCCCGTCGAAGGCGACCTGGTGCCGTTCGGGATCGAGGTGCAGCGCACCGTGCCGCAACAGCGCTTCGGGCTCCGGTGCGGCCTCCTGCCTGGGCGTCATGCGCTTGAGGATCACGTTGACCCGGGCGATCAGTTCGCGTGGGCTGAACGGCTTGGTCACATAGTCGTCGCCACCGATTTCCAGACCCAGCACCCGGTCGATCTCGTCATCGCGCGCAGACAGGAAGAGGATCGGAACATCGGAGGTCTTGCGGATGTCGCGGCACACTTCGAGCCCGTCCATTTCGGGCATACCGACATCGAGGATCACCAGTTTCGGGGCCACCTCGTCGAAACAGCTCAGCGCCTCGGCGCCGTCCCGCGCGGTGACGAAACTGTGGCCCGCCTTTTCAAGCGCGAAACAGATCACCTCCCGAATGTGGGGATCGTCATCGACGACCAGAATGTGCCGTGTCATGTTCCCCCCACTTCGCTAGTTACCAGCTGCCCTTGGATCCGCATCACCGCGCACACTATCAATTTGTGCCGCTTCGAGGTAGCGCGCAAGACGCCGGTCGCGATAGCCCCAGGCGCGCCAGCCGGAGTTCACCTTCGACATATGGCGTTTGGCCAGAACGAGGCGATCATCGACAACGTTCTGCGGTGGTGTCTGGCGCGCCCTTTTGCGATGTTCGATGTATTGATCCATGGCCGGGATCGCCATGACACCCAGACGGCGGAGATAAACCACGTCGAGCGCGACGCCGCGGCCCGACACCTCCCAGCTGTGCGCCACATTGTAGGTGGCGATGATGTGGGTGAAATTGATGAAGGAACAGGCATAGAGCACGGCGGTCGCCGCGATAACGTTCGAGGCCACCAGCCAGGTGTTCGAGCGCGCCAGGGCGATGCGCGCTACCATCAGTGCCAGCCCCACCGCAACCAGTCCCATCCAGATGAACGCGGCGACGCGCCATTGGGTCAGCGCGTAAACTTCGACATAGAGATCGAGGCGCTGCATCGCCGATGCCACAAGAAGAATGTTCTGGGCGATCCAGATGTAGACGAGGATTCGGATCACCGGCATCTGCTCGGCCGCACCGGCGGGGCGCATGGCGAACAGCACGAACACCGCAGACAGCACGGCGGCGGCTATCAGCGCATAGGCGCCGCGATGGGCATAATCGGCATAAGCCACGCCCTCGGGCAGCGCGGCACCGCCCCACAGGAAGGCGAGATCCATGGCGCTCTGCAGGACGAACAGGGCGTTGAACACGACAAGCGAGCGCAGGATCGAGGCCGGGTTGAAGAGAAAGTCGAACTCGCCGGCAGGTGCGGCGGCCTTTGCCGGTTTGACCGGAAGTGCGGGTTTTGATCCGGCCGGCTCATATCTATGAAGTTTCGGCTTGCGGTAGCGCACACGAATGGCCGGCCAGGTAACCGAACTGATGATCAGCCAGAACAGCCCTCGGTAGAGGTTGATGCCCTCAGTGCCGAAGCCGAAATGGAAAGTGTCGATCCAGGCCTCTATCAGCGGATTTGCGGCGGTAAACAGAACAGCAAAGACGGTGCCGAACAGAACGGTGAGCAACCATGCGGAGGCAAATCCTGCACGACGTCCGGGTTTGCGGCGGCCGCGGCGCACCAGCTTTCGGAACAGAAACAGATCCTGCAAAAGGCGGTACGGTGTTGAATAGATCAGTTGCGATGCTCGCCGGCCAAAATCGGCGAGGCTCGATCCCTGCCGGCCGGTCGCGACGAGGGCGAACAGGCTGGTTGCCGCAACGGCGATGAAGATGGCCAGTGCATCCGCCGCCTCGATCAGCGGCGCGGTGCCGGCGGCCATGATCACGCATGCAAGCACCAGGGCCCGCCGGTCCGAGAGCTGGTTTGACGCGGCACACGCGGCACAGACGGCGATGGCAAACACCGCCACGGAGATACCGAGGCGGTGATCGACGAACAACCAGTCGGCAACAAACGTGACGACGAGCACGGCGACAAGCTGGCGTTCGAGGCTACCCGGGGTGAATTGCGCGGCGGGCGCTGCTGTGACGGTCTGGTTCATTCTCAAGCTGGCCTCTAGGGGTGTTCTGATCTGGTGCGCCGGAAACGCGGCTCAGGGGACTCGCGAACTCAAGAATGACGGCTGGTGGCTGCGGGAGGGGGAGACACAACCACCAGCCGTCGAAGACGACCCGATCGGGGAGCCGATGTAGGGGGGAATGCGGCCTCGGGCGTCTTTTCATGACCGCGACATTCGCCGCCGACCGCGCCCATAGTGTGCCGCAACTCCGCAGATTTTCAGGAACAATGTGCAGTTATTGTGCAGAACCGGCGGCACTGAAGTTTCCGCCGGCCGATAGATGCGCCGTGCTTAGACCCTTTCTTCTTTTTACGGAATCGCTTGACCGGTTTTTCACGTCTTCTGCCAAGGCACGGTCCGCGCCGTGGTCTCACCGACCACAAGCGGGCCGTAACGCAGTTCAGAGGGCGTGAAAAGCCGGCCTTCGGTGGGC
>JAJFHL010000114.1 GCA_021775615.1 Hyphomicrobiales bacterium | reverse complement strand
CACAGATGCGGGCCTTTCACTAATCGAGACGGCATCTTTGACCTGTCCCAATCCATTGCGCTTTAGACTGGCGTGCCTGGAACGGCGAACCGTCCGTTTGGCCCGAAGATGCTCCAGAAGTTCCTTCTTCAATACGCCACGCGCCTGAATGTACAAGCTCCGATATATCGTCTCGTGTGACACTTGCTTGTGCGCCTCTCCTGGAAAGGTGCGTCTAAGCCAGCCAGCAATCTGTTCCGGTGACCATTTGCGCCGCAGCTTTACCGACACTGCGCGGCACAAAGGTGGGTGGCAAGCCAGCTTACATGTCTTGGGACGCAAAGCTCGATCCCATGCGGCCTGATCGGACGCAGTTGCACGATATGATGCACGCCCTCCATTGCGATGGACTTCTCGGCTGATCGTCGACGGTGCGCGGCCCAAATGACGTGCAATCGCGCGCAGCGATTGTTGGATGCTGAGCCCTCGCGATATCTCTTCGCGTTCGCTGAGACTAAGGGCTTGTTCACTGCGCTTGCGGTCTGGAGGGCGGATGCCGCCAGTAGGAGAAATCACCGAAAACACTGACGACGATTGCCGATCAAACTCCCGTCCAATCGAGCTCATTGACTCCCCGCGCTGCCAACGATCCCAAATCTCGGCGCGCTGGGCGGCTGAATAGTAAATACGGCGACGATACTTCATGTCCAACACTCCATCTTCGTTCAAAGATTAAAGTGTTGCGTCCACCTGTTGAGCCCACCCCGCAAAGCAGACGCCTATGTCGGAAGGACAAACTTCCGCGTAGGGTCATTTCGACCCGTATCGAAGATCGGAGCACCGCTTCCGTTTGCCCCTTAACACCGCACATTCGCACGGGCATCAAAGACGACATCATCGCGGCCAAAACGCATCGCCCCTACGGCTTCAGCCCGTTTAGAAACAGCTGGTCGAGATAGCGCGCTGCATCTTCAAACCGGTCGCCACGCTTGCCCAGTATCGCCCGCACCTGGACATCGAAATCGGCGTAGTGCTGGGTCGTGGCCCAGATCGAAAAGATCAGATGGTAAGGATCGCAGTCGGCCAGTTTGCCCGCCCGGCTCCAGCCCGCGATGATCTCGGCCTTTTCCTTCACCAGGACCTTCAAGTCCTTCATCTCTTCTTGAATGCGTGGAGCACCCTGCAGCACCTCGTTGGCGAACAGGCGGGATTCCCTGGGGTAGTCGCGGGCCATCTCAAGCTTGCGCCGGACATAGGACCTGATCTCGCCAAGCGGCTCACCGTCCGGATCGATCGCCCGCAGCGGGTCGAGCCAGGTGTTGAGCAGGCGGTCGATCAGCACACGGTGGATCGTCTCCTTGGTGCGGAAATAATAGAGCAGGTTCGGCTTGGACATCTCGGCGGCTTCCGCGATCTGGTCGATCGTCGAACCGCGAAAGCCGTTTCGCGAGAAGACCTCGAGCGCTGCTTCCAGGATCTGCTCTTCCTTCTCCGCCTGTATCCGTGTGCGTCGCTGCGTTTCGGCAGCTCGTGGCTTGGACAATGTGTCGCTTTCCTTCCCTGTTGGCGGCTAGGGTCTGTTGAGCATCATGCTTGTGGCGTTGGCGTGGCTCATTTGGCTGCTGGCAAGGCGCGAAAGGCGCCGTAGTGCAGGCCACTTCAAGCCTTGAGCAACGCTGTCCAGGGGCCAAATGGGCCGCGTCCCTGAGGGATTTAACCAGATTGCCTCACCGGCGCGCTGATCGTCGTCGAATATGCCCGGCATGTCCTTCCTCCTCACATCACGACAGTGGAACAATCTGGTCAAACCAACACCGCAACCATGATGCTCAACAGAACCTAATCCGCTTGCAGTTTTTACTTTACGGCTTGAGAGTGGGTTATGAAACCTGTAACCTTTACCAAATGGTCAAAAAATTGCGAAACTCCAATCGCGGACCTAAAGACAAAAACTAGGGGAGAGTAGATGGCGGCACCTGGTGAAAACCTACGATTGAATGGCGACCGCCTGTGGGATTCGATTCATGCAATAGCGGAAATCGGACCTGGCATCGCGGGCGGCAGCAACCGCCAGACCGTGACGGACGAAGACGCCGAAGGCCGCAAGCTGTTTCAGAAATGGTGTGAAGACGCCGGCCTCACCATGGGTGTCGACGAGATGGGCACCATGTTCATGCGCCGCGAAGGCACGGACCCGCAAGCGCTTCCGGTCTATGTCGGATCGCACCTCGACACACAGCCGACCGGGGGACGCTACGACGGCGTTCTGGGCGTGTTGGCCGGGCTCGAGATTGTCCGCACCCTGAACGACATGGACATCAAGACCAGGCACCCGATCGTCGTCACCAACTGGACCAACGAAGAAGGCGCCCGCTTCGCGCCGCCGATGATGGCGTCGGGCGTATTTGCCGGGACGGTCACCCAGGAAGATGCCTATAGCCGGAAAGATGCAGACGGCAAGACCTTTGGCGACGAGCTTCAGCGCATCGGGTGGAAAGGCGATGAGCCCGTCGGCGAACGCAAGATGCGCGCCTTTTTTGAGCTGCATATCGAGCAGGGCCCGATCCTGGAGGCCAACGGAAAGGATATCGGCGTCGTGACCCACGGCCAGGGCCTGCGCTGGATCCAGTGCACGGTGACCGGCAAGGAAAGCCACACCGGCTCGACGCCCATGCCCATGCGCAAGAATGCCGGACGCGGCCTCGCCCAGATCACCGAGTTGGTGCACGAGATCGCCATGGACAACCAACCCAATGCGGTCGGCGCCATCGGCCATGTGGAAGTCTATCCAAACTCGCGCAACATCATTCCGGGCAAGGCCGTCTTCACGGTCGATTTCCGGTCGCATGAGCTCGACCGCCTCAAGGGCATGGTCGAGCGTCTCGAGGCCGAGGCGCCGAAATTGTGCGAGGCGCTGGAGGTTTCGTTCGAAAGCGAGATAGTCGGCCAGTTCGACCCGCCGGCCTTCGACGAGAATTGCGTCGCCGCAATACGCAACGCCGCGGAGCGTCTCGGCTATTCCCATCAGGACATCATCTCAGGCGCCGGCCATGACGCCTGCTGGGTCAACCGGGTGGCGCCGACCGCAATGGTCATGTGCCCGTGCGTCGACGGCCTGTCGCACAATGAAGCTGAAGACATTTCCAAGGAATGGAGCACGGCCGGCGCGGAGGTGTTGCTGCACGCGGTCGTCGAGACGGCGGAGATCGCCGGCTAGGGAGGAGTTTCATGACCACCACAATCAAGAACGGCACCGTAGTGACGGCCGACCTCACCTACCGGGCCGACATTCAGATTGAAAACGGCATCATAAGCGCGATCGGGAAGGACCTGTCCGGCGGAACCGAACTGGATGCCACCGGATGCTATGTCATGCCGGGCGGGATCGATCCGCATACGCATCTGGAAATGCCGTTCATGGGCACCTATTCCACCGACGACTTTGAGTCCGGCACCCGCGCGGCCCTTTCCGGCGGCACGACCATGGTGGTGGATTTCGCCCTGCCCTCGCCCGATCAGTCGCTGCTCGAAGCGATTCAGATGTGGGACAACAAGTCGAGCCGGGCGAACTGCGACTATTCCTTCCATATGGCGATCACCTGGTGGGGCGAACAGGTGTTCAACGAGATGGAAACGGTGGTGCGCGAAAAGGGCATCAACACGTTCAAGCACTTCATGGCCTACAAGGGCGCGCTCATGGTCGACGACGACGAGATGTACTCGTCCTTCCAGCGCTGCGCCGAACTCGGCGCCCTGCCCCTGGTGCATGCGGAAAACGGCGATGTTGTCGCCCAGCTTCAGGCCAAGCTGATGGCGGAGGGAAATGACGGGCCGGAGGCACATGCCTACTCGCGCCCGCCTGAGGTCGAAGGCGAAGCCACCAACCGCGCCATCATGATCGCCGATATGGCCGGCGTGCCGCTCTATGTGGTGCACACCTCTTGCGAACAGGCCCACGAAGCGATCCGCCGTGCCCGTCAGAACGGTATGCGGGTTTACGGCGAGCCGCTGATCCAGCACTTGACGCTCGATGAGAGCGAGTATGCCCATGACGACTGGGACCATGCCGCCCGGCGTGTCATGTCGCCGCCGTTTCGCAACAAGAAACACCAGGATTCGCTGTGGGCCGGCCTTCAGGCCGGAAGCCTGCAGGTGGTCGCGACCGACCATTGCGCCTTCACCACCGAGCAGAAGCGCAATGGCGTGGGCGACTTCACCCAGATCCCGAACGGCACCGGCGGCCTGGAAGACCGCATGCCAATGCTGTGGACCTATGGGGTGGAGACCGGCCGCATCACCATGAACGAGTTCGTCGCCGTTACCTCAACGAACATCGCGAAAATCCTGAACTGCTACCCGAAGAAGGGCGCGATCCTCGAAGGCGCCGATGCCGATATCGTGGTCTGGGACCCGGCGCGCGAAAAGACCATCACCGCGCAGACGCAGCAAAGCGCTATCGACTACAACGTGTTCGAGGGCAAGCGCGTCAAAGGCCTGCCGCGCTTTACCCTGACGCGCGGACAGGTCGCGGTCGAAGACGGCACGATGAAAAACGAGATCGGCCACGGCAAGTTCGTCAAGCGCGAGCCCTATCAGGCGGTCAACAAGGCGCTCTCGCAATGGAAGGAAGTGACCGCGCCGAGAAAGGTGCAGCGAACGGGCATCCCCGCCAGCGGGGTTTGATCAGGTCCGGTGGACAATCAAATGTCCGACAGCGTCGTTTCAGCGCGCGATCTCTCGCTCACCTTCGAGACGAATGACGGGCCGGTTCACGCGCTGTCCGACGTCAGCCTGACCATAAACAAGGGCGAGTTTGTCTCGTTCATCGGCCCGTCCGGCTGCGGCAAGACGACGTTCTTGCGCGTCATCGCGGATCTTGAGCGGCCGACGTCGGGCGAGATCTCCGTCAACGGCATGACGCCCGACGAGGCGCGCAAGGCGCGCGCCTATGGCTATGTGTTCCAGGCCGCATCGCTCTATCCCTGGCGGACGATCGAGAAGAACATCGGCCTGCCGCTGGAGATCATGGGCTACGGCGCCAGGGACGCGCGCGAGCGCATCTCCCGCACACTGGATCTTGTGAACCTCTCCGGCTTTGAGAAGAAATATCCCTGGCAGCTTTCAGGCGGCATGCAGCAGCGTGCATCGATCGCCCGGGCGCTCGCCTTCGACGCGGACCTGCTTCTCATGGACGAGCCGTTCGGCGCACTTGATGAGATCGTGCGGTATCATCTCAACGAGCAACTTCTGAAACTATGGGAGGCGACAAACAAGACGATCTGTTTCGTCACCCATTCCATCCCGGAAGCGGTCTATCTCTCCACCAAGATCGTCGTCATGTCGCCGCGCCCGGGACGGGTGACCGATCTGATCACATCAACGCTTCC
>JAJFHL010000113.1 GCA_021775615.1 Hyphomicrobiales bacterium | reverse complement strand
CGCAAGATCGTCATTGATGAGCACGTAGTCGTATTCGGCCCAATGGCTGATTTCGCCCGACGCCTGGGCCATGCGTTTTGCGATTTCCGACGGCTTGTCCTCGGCGCGGCCGATCAGGCGTTGGCGCAGGTCATCGGCGGTCGGCGGCAATATGAAAACCCGCACCAGGTCTTCCGCCATCCTCTCGGACAGCTGCTGGGTGCCCTGCCAGTCGATATCGAACAACACATCGCGCCCCTGCGCCAGGGCGTCCTCGACGGGCTTGCGAGGGGTGCCGTAGCGATTGCCGAAAACTTCGGCCCACTCGAGCAGCCCGTCGGCTTCGCGCATCGCTTCGAACGCATCGTGGCTAAGGAAGATGTAGTCCTTGCCGTCGATCTCCCCAGGACGTGGTCTGCGGGTGGTGACGGACACCGACAGGTCGATGTTGGCGTCGTTGGCAAGCAGCCGCCGCGACAGGGTTGTCTTGCCCGCGCCCGATGGCGATGACAGGACAAGCATGAGCCCGCGGCGCGCAATTGCGGATTTGGGTGGCGCCTCACTCAATGTTCTGCACCTGCTCGCGCATCTGATCGATCGCCGCCTTCATATCGAGCCCGATGGCGGTCAACTCCGGCGCATTGGCTTTCGAGCACAGCGTATTGGCCTCGCGGTTGAACTCCTGAGTGAGGAACTCGAAACGCCGGCCAACGGTGTCATCGGATGTCAGCAGTTCGCGGGCCGCGGCAACATGGGCATTGAGACGGTCGATCTCTTCGCGGACATCGACCTTTGCGGCCAGCAGGACCGCTTCCTGGTGTAGCCGGTCCTCGTCCAGTTTCGAACTCTGTTCCAGCAGCCGCTCGACCTGATCCTTCAGCCTGGCCTTTATGGCTTCGGGCGCCCGCGCCGGACAATCCTTCGCATCCCGGGTGAGTTTTTCGATGGAATCGATCTGCCCGGAAACGATGTCGGCGAGATGCGCGCCCTCAGACGTGCGGGCGCTGCGCAATGCTTCCAGGGCGACCGTGAGATCGCGCATGATGGCCTTGTTTCGCTCGGCAACGGCCTCGTCGGCTTCTTCGGGTTCTTGGATGTCGACGACACCCTTGATGGCGAGAATGCCGTCGAGACTGGGCCGGGAAGCGTCGACCTGCGGTGCAATAGCCTCGATCGCCGCGACGACGCTGCGCAATGCCGCCTCGTTTATCCTGACTTCCCCGGTTTTCTGCTCGCGTGTCACCTGCAGCGAGAGCTGACAATTGCCGCGGCGGGCATACTTGGATACCGCGGCGCGCACCTCCGGCTCAAGTCCCTCGAACCCGGACGGCATGCGCACCCTGATGTCCAGCGCCTTGCCGTTCACCGACCGAACCTCCCAATGCCAGCGCGCATCGCCAAGCTCACCGTCGGCGCGGGAAAATCCTGTCATACTTGTCAGCGGCATGAGGTCGACCCATCCATGCTTCGGCGCGAATCGCTATCGAGCCGCGGCAAATCTACATTCATGCCGGCGCCGCAACAAGGCTGGCGGCTGGCGTGTACTAACGAAGATCGCTGGTGCTGGGCGGAGCCTGACGCTGCGGTGCGGGGGCCGGCGCCTCGACAATAGGGGTATCGACCGGGGCGTCCGCGTCAGGCACGCCGGGAAGCGGCGTAACGGTCACCTGCGACTGGGGATCGTCGTCCGGCTCGGTCCGGTTCCGGGGCACCCGGGGTTTTGGTTTGGGGTTTGGCGCGTTTTTCAGAATCGCTTTGGCGAAGTCCGAAATTGCCGGCGCCTGGGGCTCGGCGGCGGGCTCCTGGGCGGGTTCTGCCTGTGGCGCCGGTTGGACTGCCGTATCGGGTTCGTCGGCGGCCGGGTTCTGCGCATCCGCCACCGGCTCGGCCGGCGCTTCGGGTTGTTCCGTGGCCGGGGCCTGTTGGGGCGTCGGAGGTGCATCGGTCGGTGGCGTGTCCGCGTCAGGCTCCAAGGCGGCGGTCTGGTCGGGCGTATCGTCCTGCGGTTCGAGAGCATCCTGCTCCGCCGCATCTACCGTGGTTCCCCCGTTCCTTTGCCGTTCGATTTCGCGCCAGCGCGAAACATTCCTGTTGTGCTCCTCCAGAGTCTCGGCAAACGCGTGACCGCCGGTGCCATCGGCAACAAAGAACAGGTCTTTCGTGTCGGCAGGGTTGAGAACGGCTTCAATGGCCGCCTTGCCGGGATTTGCGATCGGCGTCGGCGGCAGCCCGTCAATCTGGTAGGTGTTGTACTCGGTGCGCTGCGCGATGTCGCTCTTGCGGATCGGCCGGCCCAGCGTTCCCTTTCCGCCAACGATGCCGTAAACGATGGTCGGATCGGACTGCAGCCGCATCTTCTTCCTCAGGCGGTTGACAAAGACACCGGCAACGCGCCGGCGCTCGCTCGCGACCCCGGTCTCCTTTTCCACAATGGATGCCAGGACAAGCGCTTCCTGCGGGCTTGAGATCGGAAGATCGGCGGCGCGCTCCTGCCACATGCCGGTCAGCAACTTGTCCTGTGCAGTGCGCATGCGTTCGATGACATCCTTGCGGGTCGCGCCGCGGGTGAAGACGTAAGTGTCCGGTAGAAGCGAGCCTTCGGCCACCTCTTCACCGATCTCTCCGACCAGAACATCGTTGCTGAATACGCGGTCGAGGATCTGCAGGGTCGTCAGGCCCTCAGGTATGGTGATCTTGTATTGGACGGATTTTCCGGCCACCAGCATCCGCATGATTTGCTGCATGCTGGCGCTGGCACCGATGCGGTACTCGCCCGCCTTGAGTTTTCCGTTGGCCTGGTTTGCGAGCAGCCCAAGCAAGAATATGCGGTCGTTTGAGATTGCGCCCTGGCTCTGGAGCTTCTCGGCGATCAGCCTTGTGCCTTCGCCGCGATTGACCATCACCATCGCGTCCGATTCCAGCGGCCCGGCTTTTTCGAACTCGTTTTTCAGATAGATGAAGCCTCCGCCGATGGCAACCGCCAGGACGAGACACATGGTGAACAGCCCCGTTATAAGGCCGCTGAGCTTTCGCCAGCCGGTCCGGCGCCGGTCGCCGGGTTCGGGAACCCGGGCGTCCTTATGGGTGTCCTGGTAGTCGTAGTCGATACCACCGGTCATGACTTGGTCATCTCCTGCCCCGTCGTCCAAGGGGGCGTAACGGCGATCAGCCGTCGAAACGCTGGAAGATCAACGAAGCGTTTGTACCACCAAAACCGAAGGAATTTGACAAAACTGTGTTGATCTCTCTGTTTGTTGCGGTGTGCGGAACCAAATCGATGGGCGTTTCAACAGAAGGATTGTCGAGATTCAACGTCGGCGGCGCGATATTATCACGTATGGCGAGCGCGGAAAATATTGTCTCGACGGCCCCGGCGGCGCCAAGCAAATGACCGATTGCGGATTTGGTCGACGACATCGACAGCCCATCCGCATGCTTTCCGAAAAGGCGCTCCACGGCAGACAGTTCGATTTCGTCACCCATTGGGGTGGAGGTGCCGTGCGCGTTCACGTAATCGATATCGGCGGGTTCAATTCCGGCCCGGTCGATTGCCGCGCGCATCGAGCGGAAGCCGCCGTCCCCGTCGGAGGCCGGGGCGGTAATGTGGTAGGCGTCGCCTGAGAGACCGTAGCCGGTCACTTCGGCATATATCTTGGCGCCCCTGGCGCGGGCATGTTCGAGCTCTTCCAGAACAACGATGCCGGCCCCCTCGCCCATGACAAAGCCATCCCGGTCCTTGTCGTAAGGCCGCGACGCTCGTTGCGGTTCGTCGTTGAAATGGGTCGAGAGCGCCTTGCAGGCGGCAAAACCGGCAAGGCTCAGCCGACCGAGTGCGGCTTCCGTGCCGCCGGCGACCATGACATCCGCATCGCCCAGCCCGATCAGCCGCGAGGCATCACCAACCGCATGGGCACCCGTCGAACAGGCGGTCACTACCGAATGGTTCGGCCCCTTGAAACCGTAGCGGATGGAAACATAGCCGGACGCCAGGTTGATCAGGCGGCCGGGAATGAAAAACGGGCTGACCCGCCGCGGGCCCTTTTCAGCCATCAGCAGGGCGGTTTCCTCGATACCGAGCAGGCCGCCGATGCCCGATCCGATCAGAACCCCGGTGCGGATACAGTCTTCATATTCCTCAGGCTGCCAACCGGAGTCTTCGACCGCCTGGACCGCGGCGGCCAATGCAAAAATGATGAAGTCGTCGATCCGACGCTGCTCTTTCGGCTCCACCCAGTCGTCCGGATTGAAGGTGTCCTTGGAGCCGTCGCCACGTGGAAGGGGGCAACCGATCTTGGCGGATATATCCGACACGTCGAACGCGGTGATCTTCTCGGCACCGCTTTCGCCCGCAATAAGGCGTTGCCAAGTTGCCTCCGCCCCACACGCCAGGGGCGAAACCATTCCAACACCAGTGATGACAACGCGCCGCATTCAGTTGCTCCGTCGGGACGTCAGGACATGAAAAGCCCCGGTCCAATGCTGTGCGCACGCGATGGCATTGGCCTCGCGCGCGCCCGCCAACATCATGAATTCATTAAGCGGAGCTGGATTGGATGAACTTCACTGCATCGCCGACCGTCTGAATGGTTTCGGCCGCATCATCAGGAATTTCAATCCCGAATTCTTCCTCGAATGCCATCACAAGTTCGACGGTGTCGAGACTGTCTGCGCCCAAGTCGTCGATGAAGCTCGCAGCTTCGGCAACCTTGTCATTTTCGACGCCGAGATGCTCAACAACGATCTTTTTGACGCGTTCCGCAATATCGCTCATGTCCGTAATCCTTAAGTCTTTTCAATTGACACCACTTGCCGCCGAAGGGTCTAGCTCGATGATTGAAGCGTAACGAATGCTGTGGCCCGAGATGCGTTTTTCACGCTGTTGAACCGCTCCCCGTGTAGAACCCGGCGCTTCGTATCACACTTTTTCAGCAATAGCCAGAATCGGCAAACCCCTAGTTTTACTCCGCTAAATCATCGCCATCCCGCCGTTGACATGCAGCGTCTGGCCGGTCACATAGGCAGCCTCTTCGCTTGCCAGATAGACCACCGCGGAGGCAATTTCGTCCGCTTCGCCAAGGCGCCCCGCCGGCACCCGTGAGAGTATCGTATCGCGTTGCGCGTCATTGAGCGCATCGGTCATGGCCGTCGTTATGAAGCCGGGTGCAACGCAGTTGACCGTGATGCCGCGATTGGCGATTTCCTGCGCCAGCGATTTGCTCATTCCAATCATGCCCGCCTTGGATGCAGCGTAATTCGCCTGTCCCGGATTGCCGGTGACACCGACGACGGACGTAATGCCGATCACCCTGCCCCATCTGCGCTTCATCATCCCACGCATGACGGCGCGCGCAAGCCGAAACGATGCGGTGAGATTGACGGCCAGCACCTGGTCCCACTCCTCGTCCTTCATGCGCATCGCGAGATTGTCGCGGGTGAGTCCGGCATTGTTGATCAGAACGTCAACCGCGCCCATCGCCTCTTCCGCCTTGCCGACCAGTGCACCGACGGCCTCGGGATCAGACAGATTACAAACGCAGACATGGGCCCGCTCGCCGAGTTCGTCCTTCAACGCCTGCAAGACCTCCTCGCGCGTTCCCGACAGGGCCACCGAGGCTCCCTGAGCGTGCAACGCGCGCGCAATCGCAGCGCCGATGCCACCACTCGCCCCGGTGATCAGGGCCGATTTCCCGCTGAGGTCGAACATAGCCTTTCCTGCATCTTTCCTGTCGATAATCGCCGGACGATCCAGCATTCACTCGCTAGAGGGCGTCCGCCGCCGCCTCGACATCTTCAGGTGTGCCGATCGCGATTGCAGTCGCATCGCGATGAATCCGGCGCGCCAGACCACTCAATACCTTGCCGGCCCCCAGCTCGTACAGCGTATCAACGCCGTTCTCGATCATAAAACCGACCGATTCGCGCCAGCGGACCATTCCGGTGACCTGGGCGACAAGGCTCTGTCTGATGTCGTCCGGCGCGGTCATCCGGTCCGCCGTAACATTGGCGACCAGTGGAACGGCCGGCGCCGAGAGGTCGGCATCGGCAAGTGCGTCCGCCATGACTTCAGCCGCCGGCTGCATCAAGGAGCAATGGAACGGCGCGCTCACCGGCAAAAGCATGGCACGCTTGGCGCCAGCGTCCTTGGCCAGATCGACGGCGCGTTCGACTGCTCCCTTCGATCCGCTCACCACCACCTGGCCGGGAGCATTGTCGTTGGCGGCGTCGCAGACTTCGCCCTGCGCCGCCTTTTCGGCGACCTCGCGAACCTGCTCCAGTTCAAGACCCAGCAGAGCGGCCATCGCCCCTTCGCCAACGGGCACCGCACGTTGCATCGCCTGGCCCCTTGTTTTCAGGAGGCGCGCCGTATCGGCGACCGACAATGCGCCCGCGGCCGCAAGTGCGGAATATTCTCCAAGTGAGTGTCCGGCAACAAAGGCGACCTTTGATCCAAGATCGAGCCCCGCTTCCTTCTGCAGCACCCGGATCACGGCCATACTGACCGCCATGAGCGCCGGCTGCGCGTTTTCGGTCAGGATCAACTCGTCCTCTGGCCCCTCCCACATGATCTTTGCGAGATGCTGTGAGAGAGCATCGTCAACCTCCTGGAAGAGCTCCCTGGCGGGCTGGAAAGCTTCGGCCAGTTGGGCACCCATGCCGATTTTCTGGCTGCCCTGCCCTGGAAATGTGAACGCGATCGCCATGCCGATGAATACTTCAAGTTTGGGGGATGCGCCACTGCGTGGAGCGAGGCCACAGATAAGGATTTGCCGGTGCCTGTCAAGTCGGCAATGGAGCCGTATGCCGGATGCACCTGGCCAGCAACACTTTCCGCTTTGCGGATGCTCGATTGTGCCCGCCCGATGCCCCGGCGCCAATCGAACGCAAACGCAGGACGTAACCCCTGTTGTTGCAACGCAAAAACCGCTTGCGCCAGCATGAAATCGGCGTATAACCCGCTCCACATCTTCGATGCTCCGGTTGGGGGCTGAAAGGAAGGCCGTGTGTTGACCATGCGGCAGGGCAGACAGTCCGGCTTCCCGTGTCTCCGCTCTTTTGAAGATCCTTCCCATGAGCCTTTCCATTATTCGGGCTCAAGAGGGGCTCCGCGCCGGCGCTTCGATATCAAAGGAAACGGAAAGGCTATTCAGCAATGGCATTGTACGAACACGTGTTTCTGGTGCGCCAGGACGTGTCGGCCGCGCAGGTCGAGACTCTGACGGACCAGTTCAAGACCATCATCACCGAGGGTGGTGGCAAGGTCGACAAGTCCGAGTACTGGGGCCTGAAGTCCCTCACCTACCGGATCAGGAAAAACCGCAAGGCACACTATTCGCTCATGAATATCGACGCCCCGCACGAGGCGGTGGCGAAGATGGAGCGGCAGATGCGCCTCAATGAAGACGTCATTCGGCACCTGACCCTGAGCGTTGATGAGCATGAGGAAGAGCCCTCGGCCATGATGCGCTCTCGCGGTGGACGTGAGCGCGACGACCGCCGGCCCGGTGGAGGTTTCGGCGGACGCGACGACCGCAACAGGAGCGACAACCGAGGTGACAACAGAGGCGATCGTGACCGCAGCGATGGCCCGCCGAAGGCCGAAGGCGCGGCCAAGGCCGAAGGCGTGGCCAAGGCCGCCGCCGGCGACGCAAAGGAGACTTCAGAATGAGCATGCAGAGCACCCCTTCGCGACGCCCGTTTTTCCGCCGACGGAAAACCTGCCCGTTTTCGAGCGATAACTCGCCGAAGATCGACTACAAAGACGTACGGCTGCTGCAGCGCTATGTTTCGGAGCGCGGCAAGATCGTGCCGAGCCGGATCACGGCGGTTTCTGCCAAGAGGCAGCGTGAACTGGCCCGGGCCATCAAGCGCGCGCGGTTTCTCGGGCTGCTGCCGTACCTGATCAAGTAAAACAGACAACTGGTTGGGGCAGACGTGTGATCTGCCTCTAACCGCTGCAACAGCGGGACAGCTGAAAAATGGCAAGCTACATAGCAATCGGAATCGGTGCCGGCATCGCGTCGTCGGTGCTGTTCGTGGCGGCTGCAAGCCTGTCCCTCCTCTCATTTCTGCTGTTCCTGTTCGCTCCCCTGCCCCTGTTCATCGCGGGGCTGGGCTGGGGCAGCCTTTCTGCCGGAATCGGGGCTCTTGCCGGCGGCGTTGTGATTGGCGCCATGTATGGTCCGGCGCAGGGTCTGGTCTATGTCGCCAGCATAGGCATCGCCCCCGCTGTGCTGTGCCGCCTGGCGGGACTGTCGCGCCCGGCCGATGAAAACTCAGATGTCGAATGGTACCCGATGGGCCGCCTGGTGCTGTGGGCCGCGGCAATTGCCGGAGCACTGGTCACCGTTTCGGTTTTGAGAGCGGGTCCTGGCGCCGAGGCCTATTATCAAAACCTCAAATCAGGGCTGGATCAAATGCTGGCGTTGCAGCCGGACCTGGCAGAGGCCCTGCGCCAGGCAGGCTCCGAACAGCTGGACGTGCTCATTGCCTTTTTCATCCGGGTGACGCCAATGGTAATGGCTGCCCTCTGGACCTTGATCCTGACAGGCAACCTCTGGCTTGGCGCCAAGGTGCTGACCATATCCGGCCGGTCGCCGCGCCCGTGGGCGCCCTTTCCGGAACTCGAGTTTCCGCGCCTGGCCACGGCCGCACTCGGTGTCAGTCTTGTGGCCGCCCTGCTTCCGGGAACCATCGGCCTCATAGCCGAGGCGTTTGCGGCGGCGCTTGTGTGCGCCTTCGCCATCCTCGGCCTCGCCGTCATTCATTATGTCACGCGCAAGTTCTCGGGACGCATGCTCGTGCTCGCGACCGCCTATATGGCGATCATCATGTTCAACTGGCTTGCCGCACTGATCTTTGCCGCGCTGGGGGTCGCCGAAACCGGCTTCGGACTCAGAGCCCGCAAGGACGAACAGGACGACGGCAGGCCATCCGTTTGAAAACATCCCGAACACATCAAATCACCGACCAGGAGAGAACACATGGAAGTCGTATTGCTGGAACGCATAGAAAAGCTGGGACAAATGGGCGAAGTCGTCCGCGTCAAGGATGGCTATGCCCGCAATTTCCTGTTGCCGCAGAAGAAAGCCCTGCGCGCGACAAAAACCAATATGGAGCGCTTCGAAACGGATCGCGCCCAGCTCGAGGCCAGCAACCTGGAGCGCCGCTCGGAAGCGGAGTCCGTTGCCGAAAAAGTCGATGACGAAAGCTACATCGTTCTGCGGCAGGCCGGCGAAGCGGGCCAGTTGTACGGCTCCGTCACGACCCGTGACATTGCCAAGCTGGTGACCGAGGGCGGCATGACGATCACCCGTAACCAGGTCATCCTGGATACGCCCATCAAGTCAGTCGGCCTGCATGGCGTGCGCGTTGCCCTTCACCCCGAAGTGACGGTGTCGGTCACCATCAATGTCGCGCGCACCGAGGACGAGGCGGAGCGCCAGGCACGCGGAGAGGCGGTCGGAGCGGAAGCTGAACGTCTGGCGGAAGAGGCAGAGGACGCAGCGCTCGCCGCCGGTGAGGTCTTTGAAGACGAAGACCTGGCGCAAGCGGCGGAGGAAGAGCTGGAAGGTGCTGCCGGGGAAGTCGAGGAGGCGGCCGAAACCGCTGCCGCCGATGCGGAGGATGGCGCCGAAGCCGATGACGGCGATACCGCCGAAGACGAGGACTGATATCGAAATCCCGCCGCGTGGCGGCTCCAGATCACGATCGATTTAGGTGGTTCCACCTGAGTCGATAAACGTGATGGATTCTAATGCTTTAGAGCGGGATCGGACGGAAACCGGTGTCCACTTTTCCTGATCCCGCTCCAGTCCGCCACGCGGTATCCACATATGGCCGGTACGGCTCGCCAGACCGCCCCCCGACCGGGGACGCGCCGGGTCCGCAGCCGGCTGTCGACTCACATATTGATCAAAATTCACTGAAACAGTAATATCCCGGCGGGTCGTCGACATGTGGTGAGTGTCCACGATCAGCTCGGTTGCATATCGACCGCGCTTAGACTTTACAGGGTGCCTTTGCTGGAGCGTGGCTCGGTGTTTGAGGCGTTTTGTTTACTGGTGAGCAACCTGGTCAGGGTTGGTGATCTCACAATCGAAGCAGCGGATGGACGCATGCGTTCGTTCGGTGACGGTACCGGGCGGCCGGTGCACATGAAGATCACCTCTCCGCACATCTACCTGAAACTGCTGATCAATCCCGAACTTTACCTGGGCGAGGCCTATATGGACGGTCTCATTGCCTTCGACCAGGGCAACATCTATGAGTTCCTGCGTATTGTGCAACGGGACTCGCTGACACGCAAACCACCTTCATGGATCGCGATTCAGCAGCTGTGGCGTTTCATGACGCGGTCGCTGCACCAGTTCAACCCGGCCGGACGCGCCCGCAGGAACGTTGCCCATCACTACGATCTGAGCGGCGAGCTCTACGATCTCTTCCTTGATGCAGACAGGCAGTATTCCTGCGCCTACTTCGAAACGCGCGACGCTACCCTCGAGCAGGCGCAACTGGCCAAGAAACGACACATCGCCGCAAAGCTTGCCCTCGCTCCGGGCCAGACCGTGCTTGACATCGGTTCAGGCTGGGGCGGCCTCGGGCTCTATCTCGCCAGTGTCGAGGATATCAGGCTTGTGGGGGTGACCCTGAGCGAACAGCAGCTCGAACACAGCCGCATACGCGCCGAGAAGCTCGGCCTCAAGAACAAGGTTGAATTTCGCCTGCAGGACTACCGGGACATCGACGAAAAGTTCGACCGTATTGTCTCGGTCGGCATGTTCGAACATGTTGGCGTCGGTCACTACAACGGATTTTTCAGCAAGATACATGAACTTCTGAGCGATGACGGGGTCGCGGTGGTGCACTCGATCGGTCGCTCGGACGGACCGGGTTTCACCAATCCCTGGATCGCCAGATACATCTTTCCTGGAGGCTATGTGCCGGCCATCAGCGAGGTGGTGCCGGCGATCGAACGCAATCGTCTTTGGATTACGGACGTCGAAGTGCTGCGCAACCACTATGCGGAGACGCTACGCTTGTGGCGGAAAAACTTCATCAGGAACTGGCACAGGGCACGGCAAGTATACGATGAACGTTTCTGCCGCATGTGGGAGTTCTACCTCGCCGGGTCAGAGGTCGCGTTCAGGCATGAGGGCATGATGAACTTCCAGGTCCAAATGTCGAAACAACAGCTGACCTTACCGATGGTGCGCGACTACATGTACGAAAACGAAGCCCACCTGCGCCATCTTGACGGCCCGCAGCACCTGGGCGCCAAGCGCCATTCCAAACGGCGAGAGGGCTCGTAGCGCCGACAAGTCAAGCACTGCCGACTTTTCCACCGCGCTCTGTGGATAGCGGGGAAAAGGTATACCCGAAACACGAATCAGTTTCGCGCCGGGAGCCGTTTGGGTATCTATGGACTATGGAATCAACGGCGTTACTCCCATCCGGGTCGTCGGATGCGGAAGGCCAGGACGTCGAGTACCGGACCTCGCCACACAATATCGAAGCGGAGCAGGCACTGCTCGGCGCGATACTTGTGAATAATGAGGCGTGTGACCGGGTCTCGGCGTTTCTTGAGCCTGAGCATTTCTACGAGCCACTGCATTCGCGGATCTATGAGGCCGCGTCGGCGCTGATCCGTGCCGGCAAGCTCGCCTCGCCGGTGACGCTGAAGACCTATTTCAACGCCGACGAAGCCCTCTCGGAGATCGGCGGCCCCGCTTATCTCGCCCGCCTGGCCGCGGCGGCCACGACAATCATCAACGCGCATGA
>JAJFHL010000112.1 GCA_021775615.1 Hyphomicrobiales bacterium | reverse complement strand
TCGTGAAGAGCTGGCATTTTGTGCTTGTCGACAACGATTGCCTTGACCCTTTTGGCCCCCATGACCGCTCCGACCCCGCCACGGGCGGCCAGGCGGGACGGCCGGTTGTCGGTATCGGAAAAGGCGATGCCGGCCAGCAGCCCAAGTCTCTCACCAACCGGGCCACACAATGCCAGCGAGACTTTCTCGCCGTACACCTCGTGCAGACTTCTGGCACATTCGAAGTTACCCAACTCCAGATAAGGTGACGCATCTTCGAAGGAAATGTGCCCTTCCCTGGGAATGTGAATGACCACCCAGTCCTGCGACGCGCCATGCAGTGTAAAGCCCGCGATTTCAAGTTGCCCCATGGCAAATGCGAAGGTTCCACCGCTATTGGCTTCCTTGATCCCTCCTGTCAGCGGGCTCTTGCATCCGACGCTCAACCTGTTGGCATTGGAGAAATTGGTTCCAGCAAAGGGGCCTGCCGAAAAGATCAGGGGATTTTCCGCAGACAGCGGATCGACATCCGCAACGCCCTGATCCAGCAAATCCCGGGCAATCATAAAGCGGCCGGCTTCGGTGATGTTGCGCCCCTTGAGGCGGCGCTCGTCGACCGTTGCCGTCGCAAGATCAATATCAAGATATCTCCGCATGGATTTCCTTCTTGGCTCTCCCGGGATCGATGAGCTATCGGCAATTACTATGGCCAGTCGTTGACGGTATCCATATTTAGATAGTGTACGAACGATAGCATACGAATGAAGCAGATGCCGGTCAACGACCAATTAAGCATCGACGAACCGGGCAGATCCAATTCTGATTGACCAACAACTGAACGGAGAGGAACGATTGGTGCGCGTTATGGCGTCTGCCTCTGCGCAACACAAACTCCAGCCCCGGGCACCATCGGCTTTCCGCGATGACAGGTTTGAGAGGGACGTTCCGGTGGAGCCTGGCGAGCTGGGGTTGGTGCGCACGACGTTGTCCCCAAAGATGGCGGGGCCGACGTTTCATATGCTACCTGCGGAACCGGATGCCGGCGCGGACCCGGCGAGCATGGGGCCGAGAACCCGCAACCCCCCGGAGGGGCAGCAAAGGCCATGATAGCGCTCGGTGGCCAGGTCCATTTATAAAAAAGCTCCATGAACCGGGTGATTCCGGTTCATGGAGCTGAAGTCATTGTGTCAGGGATGTTTTTTATTTTACCGCTTCAGGAATTCCAACTCCCGCTTGTCTTCGACTTCGTGAACCGGGAAGTCCTCGTGCAGCGACTTGGCGATGCCGTAGCACATCATGATAAGCATCGCGGCAATGGGAAGCCCCGCCACAATCGATGCTGTCTGAAGCGCCGCCAATCCCCCGGCCAGCATTAGGACGCCAGCAACGAGGCCAGAGGTCAGACCCCAGAAAACACGGAACTTTACAGGCGGGTGTTCGTCACCCATCGACATCATCGTCGCCATAACAAGCGTTCCCGAGTCCGAAGACGTAACGAACCAGGAAACCAGTAAGATGGTCGTCAAAACGGTGATTGGGTAGGTGAGTGAATCGAACCCAAATCCGGCGATCGTTTTGAACACACCGGACGCGTAATTTTCGTTCACTGCATCGACCACGCCACCAACACCGTAGAGGTCGACGAAGGTCGCGGCGCCGCCGAATGCGGACATCCAAAGGACGACGACCGCTGTCGGGATCAACAGGACCGAGAAGCAAAACTCACGAATTGTACGGCCCTTGGATACGCGGGCAATGAACAACCCGACGAACGGGCACCAGGCGATCCACCAACCCCAATAGAAGATTGTCCACCCGCTTTGCCAGTTGTTTTCGGGATCGGCATTCATCCAAAATCCCATCGGGATTACGTTCCAGATGTAGTCTCCAAATCCGGTGAGCACCATTGCCAGCATGAAGGCGGTCGGCCCAAGGATGAAGAACAAGGCCAACAGAACGATACTGGCAAAGACATTGCATTCGCTGAGTATCCGGACGCCCTTGCCAACGCCGGACGCCGCCGACGCCGTTCCCAGTATCGTAATGATACCGACGAGAATCAGCTGATTGGTCTGCGTGTCTTGCATGACGCCAAGATTGGCGAGACCCGCGGAAATCGGCTTAACGCCCAACCCGAGCGACGTTGCCAACCCAAAGATTGTTCCAAAGACACTGAGCAGATCGACCAGATGCCCCCAGAACCCGTAGATCCTGTCTCCGAGGATCGGATACAGGGTCGTACGCATCGAGAGCGGCAGATCCTTGCGGTACGAGAAATACGCAAGAGCCAGGCCGACGATAACGAACACGCCCCAACCGTGCAGGCCCCAGTGGAAGTTCGTCACAAGGTTGGCGGATGCGCCGGCAGCCACGGTGCCCGGCTTGATGCCCTCCATCTCCATGAACGGATTGCCCTGGATGTGGTACATCGGTTCCGCGATGCCCCAATAGATCAGGCCGGATCCGAGACCTGCGCTAAACAGCATGCAGATCCATGAGACCGTCGAGAAATCGGGGTCTTCGTCGTCCTTCCCCAGCTTTACGTCGCCAAACCGGCTTACGAGCAGCCAAAATGTGAAGAAAAGCGTGACATTGACCACCAGAATGTAGAACCAGCCCAGCGATCCGATAGCAATCTTTTTGCCCGCCGCAAAAATCTCGCTGGACACTTCCGTATCCTGAATTGTGAAAACGACAAATGCCAAGATCATGATCACCGATGCGATTGCCATGCCCGGGTGCGCGCCCGCGAAGATTCCCGTCTTGGCAACGTAATCCTCCGGTTTTTTTGTTGGTTGTTCACTCATGTATCTCTTCCCTATCCATGTTTTTTCGTTAGCGCACAGTACCGGACGGGCTTTCTCTGCCCCGCTCAGCCAGCCAGGCGTCGAAAGCTTCCTGCAGCGCCGCGTGGTTTTTCGACCACCAAACGGCATCAGACCTGATCGTCGTCAGGTTTTCCTTGTCGGGATTGTTGGGCAGCCGGGCCAGCACATCGCCGGGCAACATTTTCAAGGATGATTTCCGAGCCGGGCCGTTCGGATGATATCCCGCCATCCGCGCCAGGGACTCTGAGCTGCTGGCGAAACGAATGAAATCGATAGCCGCCTTCTTGTTCCGGGTGCCCTTCGGAATGCCGAACAGTTCGACTTCGATTACCCGGGCGTCCCAACCGATGGAGAATTTCGCACCCGGCTTGTCGGCTGCGACCGAACCCGTTGTCGCCCATACCGACGACATGACGACTTCGCCATTTTGAAGCATGCGGGCCGGTTCAGTGCCGTTTTTCCATAGCTGCAGCCCCGGCTTGATCACATCCATGACCGACAGCGCGCGCGCCACACCTTCTGGTGTTTCCAGGACCTCGTAAACGTCGTCCTGTGCGACGCCGTCTGCGATAAGCGCCCACTCCATGATGACGGTGGGATCATTGCGGATCGCGCGAGCGCCCGGAAATTTCTTGGTGTCGAAAAAATCCGAGATGTTGCCTGGCGCTTCTCCGGCGAATGCGTCGTTGCTGTATGCGAAGGCCGTCGCCCATACGATCATGCCCACACCGCATTTATGCAGCGCGCCCTCTACAAAGTCCTCCCGGAACGGTGTCCCGTCATTTCCATCGGGCAGCTGAACGCTTTCGAGGTTTTCGAGCAGCCCTTCGTCGCATGCGCGAAGCAAATCGGACTCAATCAAATCGACGACGTCCCAAACGACATTGGCCGACTCCACCTGATTGCGGATTTCATTGATGCCGCCGGAGTAATGCTCGACGAAAACCCTGGTGCCGGTCGCATCTTCAAAAGGGCGTACAAAGCCCAGCATTTGGCTTCGCATGTAAGGACCCGAAAATGACGAAAAGGTCAGGTCGGCCTGCGTGCCGATTTGCTGTGCCTGCGCACTTGTCGAGAGGATCGCTGCTCCGTGCAGAACTATCGCGGCCACTACGCCTCGTACCAGTTTCCTTCGTATATTCACTGTCATGTTTCCTCCTGCAGGTAAGAGTTTTTTTGCTCGCCTGGCGTCTTAGGGCCGGACGCAATCGATTTTGGGGAGTGCTGTCATTCCAATGTGAACGGGTCTCCCGATCCCCGCGCGGATCGCCAGTTGACGTCACTCAGCCTAGGCAGTTCAGAGGTCCTGCTTGAAGGCGCAGTGGCGGTTGCGGCGTCGTTCGAGATTGAGGTTGTTGGTGATCGACGCTGGAACGGCGGCGAACTTCTGCATGGTCGCCAGAGGTTACCGAATATCGATCTTCAGCTAATGCCAAACTGCTCTGGCGCTGCCGGTAGTTCAGTTAAGGTTGGCTTGGTTCGCATCTAGTTTCCCCATCTCTTCCCAATTTGTGCTCACATCACGGCTCATTTCTTATGACCTTGAAACATTTTGTCTAATTTCCCAGGCCACAGCAGAGCTTCTTATGTCCCCAGATGTGCGAAGGTATGTTTATGTGGCAATCACAGCAGGATTTGTAGTGGGTAATTGATTATGCCTCCCATTAGCCATGCTTATTGGTATGCCGATCTAACACCAGGTGCGGCCGCGGCCAAAGACGAGCCAGGGCGGCGACCATGTGCTGATTGCTGACCTTCGAGCCGCGATGGGTCGGCGTCCGGACCGCCCTCTGCGATCACAGTCGATCCAGCAGAGATCCGGCGCCATTTACGGGGATTTGTAAGCCGGCGATTGAATGCACCGAGCCGAACATCAAAAGCCCTGCTTAAAATTTTACCAATTGATAAATTTTTGAATCCGGATATTCTTTCCTGATCCTAAATCGACCGGGCTCAGGAGAACGCCATGGCCGAACGCGTTCAGGCAAAGAGACTTGAAGACGGAATCATCGCCGGGCGGCTCGGCGCTGCCGAAGTGCGGGACAACTTCCGCGATCTCCACCCACCGCTCGACCATCACGAAGCTTTGGTGGCGGCGGACCGCTGCTATTTTTGCCACGACGCGCCGTGTGTGACGGCCTGCCCGACGGCCATCGACATCCCCCTGTTCATCCGGCAGATCGCCGCCGGCAACCCCATGGGCGCGGCCAGGACGATCTTCGACCAGAACATTCTCGGCGGCATGTGCGCCCGGGTGTGTCCGACCGAGACCCTGTGCGAGCAGGCATGCGTGCGCGAGGAAGCGGAAGGCAAGCCGGTCAATATCGGCCTGCTGCAACGTCACGCCACGGATCTCGCCATGGCCGAGAGCCGCCAGTTTTATTCGCGCCCCGCCCGGACCGGCAAGTCCGTCGCCGTTGTGGGCGCCGGTCCTGCCGGTCTTGCATGCGCCCACCGCCTCGCCACCCATGGCCACGACGTGACCATCTATGAAGCGAAGAAGAAAGCCGGCGGGCTGAACGAATTCGGCATCGCCGCCTACAAGACGGTCGACGCCTTCGCGCAAAAGGAAATCGACTACGTCACGGCAATCGGCGGCATCGATATCGAGTACGGCAAGCGATTCGGGCAACACATCTCGATAGAGAAACTGCGGGACCGGCACGACGCCATATTCCTGGGTGTCGGCCTCGCCGGCGTAAACGGCCTGGACATGAAAAACGCCGATCACGACGGCGTGGTCGATGCGGTCGAGTTCATCGCAAACCTGCGCCAGGCAAAGAACAAGGCCCGCGTGCCCGTCGGCCGGAACATTGTCGTCGTCGGCGGTGGCATGACCGCCATCGACGCGGCGGTACAGGCCAAACTGCTGGGTGCCGAGACCGTCACCATCTGTTACCGGCGCGGCCGGGACCGGATGAACGCTTCGGCTTACGAGCAGGAGCTGGCCACCTCTCGGGGCGTGACGATCCGCTGCTGGATGCAGCCCAGGAAGCTGATCGTCTCCAAGGGCGAGTTGAAGGGCATCGAGCTGGAGTATACCGAGTCGGTGAAGGGCAAGCTCGTCGGAACCGGCCGGACCGCGAAGCTGGATGCCGACCAGGTCTTCCTTGCCATCGGACAAACCCTGGCCTGCGACGGGTTGAACGGCACGGCCACATCCATTGCCGTCGACCGGGGCCGGATCAAAACGGACAACGCCGGGCTAACCTCCCTGCCCGGCGTCTGGGCCGGCGGTGACTGTACGAATTCCGGCGACGATCTGACAGTCACCGCCGTCGCCCAGGGCCGCGATGCGGCCGAGAACATTCACGCCGCTCTGAGCGCGTAAGGAGCACCCCCATGGCCGACATTTCCAGCAGTTTCATCGGGATCAAATCCCCCAATCCGTTCTGGCTGGCCTCCGCCCCGCCGACCGACAAGGCCTACAACGTGCAGCGCGCCTTCGAGGCGGGATGGGGCGGCGTGGTCTGGAAAACGTTGGGCGAAGACGGCCCCCCGATCGTCAATGTGAACGGGCCGCGCTACGGCGCGGTGTTCGGGGCGGACCGGCGGCTTCTCGGCCTCAATAACATCGAACTGATCACCGACAGGGATCTCGACATTAATCTGCGCGAGATCAAACAGATCAAGAAGGACTGGCCGGACCGGGCCGTGGTCGTCTCCATCATGGTGCCCTGCGAGGAGAAGGCGTGGAAACATATCCTCCCCCTGGTCGAGGACACCGGTGCGGATGGCGTGGAGCTCAACTTCGGCTGCCCGCACGGCATGAGCGAACGGGGCATGGGCTCCGCCGTCGGCCAGGTGCCGGACTATATCGAAATGGTCACCCGCTGGTGCAAGGCGATCACCCGAATGCCGGTGATCGTGAAACTGACGCCGAACATCACCGACATCCGATATCCCGCGCGCGCGGCCAAGGCCGGTGGCGCGGATGCCGTTTCCCTGATCAACACGGTCACTTCCATAACGTCGGTCAACCTCGACACCTTCGCGCCCGAGCCGACGATCGACGGCATGGGCAGCCACGGCGGCTATTGCGGCCCGGCGGTCAAGCCGATCGCCCTCAACATGGTTGCGCAGATCGCCCGCGACCCGGAAACCGAGGGCCTGCCGATCTCAGGCATCGGCGGCATCACGGTCTGGCGGGACGCGGCCGAGTTCCTGGCACTGGGCGCAGGCAACGTTCAGGTCTGCACGGCCGCCATGACCTATGGCTTCAAGATCGTCCAGGAAATGATTGCGGGGCTCGAAAACTGGATGGACGAGAAAGGCCACCGCAGCCTCGACGACGTGATCGGACAGGCCACGCCCAAGGTCACCGACTGGCAGTACCTCAACCTCAACTATGTGACCAAGGCGCGGATCGATCAGGACGCCTGCATCAAATGCGGCCGCTGTCATATCGCGTGCGAAGACACCTCGCACCAGGCCATCACTTCAACGGTCAACGGCAAACGGCATTTC
>JAJFHL010000111.1 GCA_021775615.1 Hyphomicrobiales bacterium | reverse complement strand
AAGGCTTTGCCGGCGTTGACGGCCTCTTCCGCTTCCGCGCAAACGGCCTCAACGACCGTGGTCTGGCGGTGATGGAAGTGACCGGTGGCGGCTCCAAGGAAGTCTCGACGGCGCCTCCCAGGTTCCAGGGGTCATAAGCCCAGAAGCTCGGAGGCTTACAAAGCGGCAATTACCGAGTTGAGCACCAGGCGGCCCTTGGAGGTCGCACTGATGCGCGCGTTGGCGCGGTCGTGGCGCAGCAGCCCGAGATCCACCAGAGCATCGATGTCGATTTGCGCCGGGGCGTGGCCGCCGGTTTCCTCAAGGCGGGGGAGCGACACGCCCTCCGCAAGACGCAATCCCATGAGAAGCATTTCGTCGCCGCATTCGGCGCGAGACAGCGGGCGCGCGTTGCAATGGCCGCCGCGCCCTTCGGCGACGGCCGAACGCCACATTTCAGGCGACCTGATCGCATCGATGGCGACACGCACACCGCCTTCGACAAGGCGCGAATGTGCTCCCGGGCCGATGCCGGCATATTCGCCATAGCGCCAGTAGAGCAGATTGTGGCGCGACTCGGAGCCCGGTCTTGCGTAATTCGACACTTCGTAGGCGGCCAGTCCCGCCGCCGCGCAGAGATCGTGCGTCAGACCATAAAGGTCGGCGGCCCTGTCGTCGTCGGGCACCACGAGGGCGCCCCTGCGGTGCAGTTCGAAGAACGGTGTTTCGGGCTCGATGGTCAACTGGTACGCCGAGATGTGATCAGGTCCGAGATCGAGCGCGCGGTTGAGTTCGTCTTGCCAGGCCTCGGGCGTGTGACCGGGCCTGGCATAAATCAGATCGAAGGAGACACGCTCAAACGCCTTGCGCGCCGCGGCGACCGCCTCCAGCGCTTCGGCCGCCGTGTGCTGGCGGCCAAGGAACTTCAGGGCGCGGTCGTCGAGCGACTGAACCCCGACGGAGACCCGGTTCACGCCGGCCGCGCGATAGGCGATGAAGTTGGCGGCCTCGACGCTGGTCGGGTTGGCCTCGAGCGTCACTTCAGCGTCGCCGGCCACGGACCAGCCGTCCGACACTGCCGCGAGGACGGTTTCGACGGTGGCCGGCGCCATAAGCGAGGGCGTACCGCCGCCGAAGAAGATGCTGGTGACGTGCCGCCCGGGTGTCCGCTCAGCCATAGTGGCGATATCGGCGGCCAGCGTAGCGGCGAAGTCCTCCTGGTCGACGCCGCCATGACGGACATGGGAGTTGAAGTCGCAATAGGGACACTTGGCCTTGCAGAACGGCCAGTGGATGTAGACGCCGAAGCCGACATCCGGCGTGCCCTCGCCGGCCCGCAGCAAGGAAGCGCCGGCGTCCTGGAGGTCAGCCGCCGTCATTGAGACAGGCCTCCACCATGAGGGCGAAAGCGTTGGCGCGGTGCGACATGGCGTGTTTGCGGCTCTGGTCCATCTCACCGAAGGTTTCGCTCTCGCCATCTGCGAGGAACATCGGGTCGTAGCCGAAGCCCTTGTCGCCCCGGGGCGGCCAGACCAGGGCGCCGAACACCTTTCCCTCGAAAGTTTCCATATGACCGTCCGGCCAGGCAAGACACAGGGCGCAGACGAAATGCGCGGTGCGGTCGTCAGATCCGCTGGCGGCCATGCTCTCTTCGACAAGTTGCATGGCGGCGGCAAAGTCCTTTTCCGGGCCAGCCCACCTGGCCGAATAGATGCCCGGCTCGCCGCCGAGCGCGTGGACGGCGAGGCCGGAATCATCGGCGATGCATGGCAGGCCGGCCACGGTGGAGGCAGCGAGCGCCTTCAGCCGCGCATTGGCGATGAACGTGGTGCCGGTTTCCTCCGGTTCGGCAAGCCCCATGTCGCCAGCGGACACGGTGTCGATGCCGCGATCGGACACCAGCTCGGCAATCTCGCGCACCTTGCCGGGATTGTGGCTCGCCACGACGAGACGCGGCTCGGTCAGTTTTCGATGGCTCATTCGAGGCCCCAGATGCGTGGTTCGGCAAACTCAAGACTGTTGCCGGCGGGATCGCGGAAGTAGATGGAACGGCCACCGTGGGGCCATTCGAAATCCGCCTCGATCTCAACCCCCCGGGCGCTCAGGCGGTCGCGCCATTCGGCAATCTCGCTCGCCGAAGCGCGAAAGCAGACATGGCCCGCGCCGGTGGCGCCGTGCGGCGGCACCGGCAGGGGAGACGATGGCGACGGGTTTGTTGTTGCGCCCGGATCGAACACCAGAAGCATCTGTTCGCCGCAGCGGAAGAACACATGCCGCCCGGCTTCCTCGGAGAATGTCTCGAAACCCATGACGTCCTCATAGAACGCCTTTGCCGCAAGCAGATCACCTGCATAGAGCACGGTTTCGAGAACGCCCCGGGGGATCATCAGCTGACGGTGATCTTCTGCAGAGACAACAGCCGGTCGATGCCGCCGCGCGCCAGATCCAGCATCTGCTGGAACGCATCGCCACTGAACGGCTCGCCTTCCGCCGTGGCCTGAATCTCGACGATGCCGCCGGATCCGGTCATGACGAAGTTGGCGTCGGTCTCGCAGTCGGAATCCTCCGCATAGTCGAGATCGCAGACCGGCTCGCCGCGATAGATGCCGCAGGAAATGGCGGCGATCTGATCGGTCAGCACACCGTCCTTGACCATCTCGCGCGCCTTCATCCACTGGATACAGTCGCTGAGCGCGATCCAGGCGCCGGTGATCGAGGCGGTTCTGGTGCCGCCATCCGCCTGAATGACGTCGCAATCGACGGTGATCTGGCGCTCGCCGAGTTTGCCGAGATCGACCACGGCACGCAGGCTGCGCCCGATGAGGCGTTGGATTTCAAGCGTTCTGCCGCCCTGTTTGCCGGTCGAAGCCTCGCGGCGCATGCGCTCTCCGGTGGAGCGCGGCAGCATGCCGTACTCGGCGGTGACCCAGCCGCGGCCGCCGCCGCGCAGCCAGGGCGGAACCCGTTCTTCCAGGCTGGCTGTACACAGGACATGGGTGTCGCCGCACTTGATCAGGCACGATCCTTCGGCATGTTTGGCCATTCCACGCTCAAGCGTAACGGATCGGATTTCGTCAGGTTGCCGTTTTGACGGTCTCATCTTGATGTTCTCGCGGGTTGTTCGTTGAGGATTTTGCCGGGAGTTCTACTCCCAGCGCTCGCTCATTGCCAAAGGAAAGTGCTATTATCCGTAATGGCGATCCTCTGGTCGACGCGGATTTGACCGCCACATAGATACGGGATTGCGCATTTAAGAAAGATTCGCACCAACCGACATGGCAAACACGCTTACAGGATTGGCCGACCTCGACCAGAGGTCGCGGGCCATTTTTAAGCAGATCGTCGAGTCCTACCTTGAGAGCGGCGACCCGGTCGGCTCGCGCACGATCAGCCGTGCGCTGCCGAATACGCTGTCTCCCGCTTCAATCCGCAATGTCATGTCGGACCTGGAAGAAATAGGTCTGATTGCATCACCGCATACGAGCGCCGGCAGAATGCCGACCCAGCTGGGCCTGCGCCTGTTTGTCGACGGGCTGCTCGAACTGGGCGATCTCAGCGAGGCGGAACGACGGCGCATCGAGGCGGAGGTGGTGGCGAGCAACGCCAAGAATTCCTACGAGGAGGTGCTGACCGAGGCGACCAACATGCTTTCGGGTCTGAGTCACTGCGCCGGCGTGGTCCTGACCCCGAAGAAGAATGTGCGCGTGAAGCATGTTGAATTTGTCGGCCTTGAGCCAACCAAGGCGCTTGCCATCATGGTCGGCGAAGACGAGACGGTCGAGAACCGGGTGATCGATCTGCCGGCCGGACTGCCGGCATCGACCCTGACCCGGGCCGCGAATTATCTCAACGCTCGCATGCAGGGCAAGACACTCGATGAAATCCAAATCGCCCTGCAGGGCGAAATCGAAAACCAGAAGACCGCGCTCGATCAACTGACCGCCCGCGTCGTCGAGGCCGGACTGGCGACGTGGTCGGGCACGGAAGAGGCGGATCCGAAAACCCTGATCGTGCGGGGCCGGTCGAACCTGCTGGAAGACGTCACCGCCATGGAGGACCTGGAGCGGATCCGCCAGCTGTTCGACGACCTTGAAAGCAAGAAGGACCTGATCCAGCTGTTGGGCCTCGCTGAATCGGGCGAAGGGGTAAAGATTTTCATCGGTGCGGAGAACAAGCTGTTTTCACTTTCGGGCTCATCGATCATCGTTTCCCCCTATCGCGACAGCGAGCAGAAGATTGTCGGCGTGATCGGTGTCATCGGCCCGACTCGGCTCAATTATGCCCGTATTGTGCCCATGGTCGACTATACCGCACGGGTGGTGGGACGACTGCTGACTTGATTTCTCAGGCGAAACGCTGATATCCGACGTGACGAGACTTTCCGTTCACATCAAATTTGAGAACCGATGAGCGACAAGAACGCCAACGACAACACCGCGCCGGACGCAGCCCAGGCGGGAGCCGGGGCGAAACCTGCTGCGGAGGCCACTGCGCCGGAGACCGAAGCAGCGGCGGAAACGGTTACGGACGCGGAGAAAGAGGCCTGGGAAAAAGGCCCCGACGCGCAGATCGAGGCTCTTGCCACAGAGGCCGCCGACCTGAAGGACCGTCTGCTGCGCACCATGGCCGAAATGGAAAACATGCGGCGGCGCGCAGAACGCGACCGTGAGGACGCCAAGAAATATGCCGTGACGGCCTTTGCCCGCGACATGCTGGCGGTCGGCGACAATATGCACCGCGCCATCCAGAGTTTCGGAGAAGACGCGCGCGCCGGCGCCGATGCGACCATCAAGACCCTTATCGAAGGGGTGGAGATGACCGAGCGCGAGATGGTCAACGTGTTCGAACGGCACGGCATCAACCGGGTCGAGCCCAAGGGCGAACGGTTCGATCCGAATTTCCATCAGGCCATGTACGAGGTGGAAAACACCGAGGTCGCGGCCGGTACGGTGATCGAGGTGGTTGCGGCGGGGTACACGATCGGCGAACGGGTCTTGCGTCCCGCAATGGTCGGCGTCTCCAAGGGCGGCCCGAAGGCGGCGCCGAAGCCCGCCGAACAGACAACGGACACGACACCACAGGCCGGCGAGGCGGCAAACCCGGACAAGCCGTCACAGCCGGAAACGACCGTCGAAGCCCAGGCCGCCGCGAAATCCCACAAGGAGGCGGCCGACAGCAAGACAACCGCGGATGCCGGCAAGAATGTTGACAAGAGTGCGTAGCGTCAAAATGCAAATCTGCCTCACCTAAGTGGGTCAGAATGCGGGGGAATACATGTTGGTACTTGAAACATTCGGCCCGGCCTGGGGACTGACGGATCCCAGCCCGTTCGTCACCAAGGCCATCGTGCTGCTCGAGATGTCCGGCCTCGACTACGAAACCAGGCCTGGCGACCCGCGCAAGGCGCCGAAAGGCAAGATGCCGGTGCTGCATGACAACGGCACGATTGTCCCCGACACCACTTTCATACGCCGGCATCTGGAGAAGGCTCACGGGATCGATTTCGACCGGGGTGTGAGCGATGAGCAGAAGGCGGTCGGCTGGGCCGTCGAAAAGATGCTCGAGGACAATCTCTACTGGGCCGTGGTGTACGAACGCTGGGCGATCGATGAGAATTTCGACAAGGGTCCGCGCCACTTTTTCGCAATCGTCCCGGCCGTTGTCCGCCCCTTGATCGTCTGGATGGTGCGGCGTCAGGTCAGACGCGATCTGTGGGGCCAGGGCATCGCCCGGCACAACATGGACGAAATCGTAAGCCTGGCCGGCTCGTCGCTGGCTTCCGTGGCCGGCATCCTTGGCGACAAACCGTACCTGTTCGGCGATGACCCGTGCGGCACGGATGCAACAGTTTACGCCTTCGTTTCCAACGTTCTGTGCGATCATTTCGACAGCGCGCTTAAGGCTGCCGCCGAGAAGCACCCGACGCTCGAGGCCTACGCGAAGCGGATGGAAGAGCGCTACTTCGTGGACTTTATCACCTAGAGCGCTTCTTATATTTTTGGAGCGGGATCGGACGGAAAACCGGTATCCACTTTTCCTGATCCCGCTCTAGATCACGATCGACTTAGGTGGAACCACCTCTGTCGATAAACGTGATCGATTCTTACATTTTAGAGCGGGATCGGACG
>JAJFHL010000012.1 GCA_021775615.1 Hyphomicrobiales bacterium | reverse complement strand
CGTGGAAGGCGTCGTAGAGGGTGGGGCGGATCAGGTCGTTCATGGCGGCATCGACGATGGTGAAGGACATGGCGTCGCCCGGCTTGGTGTAGAGCACGCCCGTTACCAGGATGCCTGCATTGCCGGCAATCATGCGGCCGGGCTCGAACATCAATTTGCACCCCAGATCGCCAACGGTGCGCTTGACGACGGCGGCATATTCATCCGGGTGCGGCGGCACGTCGTTGGTGCCGCGATAGGGAATGCCAAGCCCGCCGCCAAGATCGACATGCTCGATGGTGTGGCCAGCATCGCGCAGCCGGCCCACCAATTCGGCCAGCAACGTGAAGGCCTGCTCGAAGGGCTCGAGCTGGGTGATCTGGCTGCCGATATGCATGTCGATGCCGCACACGGCAAGGTTCGGCAGCTCGGCGGCGCGGGCATAGGCGGTTTCCGCCCGGACCCAGGAAATGCCGAACTTGTCTTCCGCCTTGCCGGTGGAGATCTTGCGGTGGGTGCGCGCGTCGACGTCCGGATTGACCCGCAGGGAGACCCGCGCCACCTTGCCCTTCTCGCCCGCAATGTCGTTGAGGAGCTCAAGCTCGGCTTCCGACTCGACATTGAAGCAGTAGATGTTTTCGTCGAGGGCCGCCGCCATTTCGCCCGGCGCCTTGCCGACGCCGGAAAAGACGATGCGCTCGCCGGGCACGCCGGCGGCACGGGCGCGGCGCAGCTCGCCCTCCGACACGATGTCCATGCCGGCGCCGAGATCGGCGAAGGTCTTCAGCACCGCCTGGTTGGAGTTCGCCTTGATGGAGTAGCACACCATGATGTCGGCGCCCTGAAAGGCGTCCGTGAACACCCGGTAGTGGCGCTCGAGGGTGGCGGTCGAATAGCAGTAGAACGGCGTGCCGACGGCTTGCGCAATTTCGCGCAAGGGCACGTCTTCGGCATGCAGCGTGCCGTTGCGGTAAGTGAAGTGATGCATTGGCGTTACTGGATCAGGAAATCGAGCAGGAAGTCTTTTTGTTCTTCCGGTTGCGGTTCCTGCTGGGCGCCTTCGGGCGGCACGTCGGGCTCCGGCGGCCGCTGCGGCCGCCCGTCACGGCCGCATGCGCTCAGAGCCAGCGCCAAGCCGACAACGGCGATGCCTGTAATGCGCCCAAAAGCCACTTCAGTAGTCCCTCTTACCCGGTTCGCACCATTCTAGCGGTTTGTGCGCGAATCGCACGCGCTTTCTGGGGCGCCTCTCAACAAGAATGGTCTAACCCTTTGGCGTCAGTGTGTCGAGCCGGTCTGTCGTGTCACGATTAACATTCGCATATCAGATGCCAGCATCTTGGGTGTAGTGTCGCAAGGCTGCGGAAATGAAACCTGACGATGCTGCGGGGAGCCCGGAACTGGTGTGGATTTACGAAACTGACGGGCGCATTTTGGCGAAGATCGAAGAGGATGCAGCCGTGGGCTTCTATCTCTATATCTTCGATCCGGTGAGCGGAAAATCAACCCACGATCACCTGCAGGACACCCTGGACATCGCCATGGAACAGGCCGAAGAGGAATTCGGGCTGGCTATAGCCAACTGGAAACAGCAGGAGCCTCATAGTTGATGGGACATTTGGCGGTGAACAACGTCGTAGGCTTGTGTGATTGCTCGGCACCGGTCCGTCTGGCCACAAAAAGCCAAAGACCTGACAATGAACTACGATGACCTGAAACCGCTGTTGGACCGTCTCGGAGGCCCGATTGACGATGAATGGGAGGCTTGGGAAGCCCTGAAGCGGCAGGCGGGTGCGGCGGTACCGCAGCTGCTTGGCCAACATTACCGGAATTCGCGTAAGTGGCAGGCGCGGGTTTCTTGCCTCTATCACTCGATCGCGTATGCACGGCACTTTCCTGAAGCGGTGCAGTTGGGCCGCGAAGCTTTGGCCGACAGATCGAAGGTTGTCCGCTACCGGGCCTGCATGCTGCTGGCCGTGTCGTTGGACAACGAGAGCCTGGCGGCATTGAGGAAAGCGGAAAAAGAAGCCGGTCAGGATGAAGAAACCATCGGGAACATTCGCGCGGCGTTAAATGCGATTGAAAACCAGAATCACCATCTCTTCGTCGACAGAGACAACTCCGGCAAGATGCTCCTGAATGTGGAACTGATCCATCCGGACGACTGACAGCTGCTGCGCGTAACCGGTTATGTCAGCTGTTTGAGCCAGCGTTCGGCTTCCCGCCGTACGTTTTCCGGCGCCGTGCCGCCGAGGCTCCGGCGCGAGGCGACGGACTTTTCGACGGTCAGCACGTCGAAAACCTCTTCGGTGATGCGTCCGTCCGCCGCCTGCATCTGTTCGAGCGTCAGGTCGGCGAGATCGATGCCCGCCTTTTCCGCTTCCGCCACCAGGGCGCCTGTCACGTGATGGGCGTCGCGGAACGGCATGCCGAGGCTGCGCACCAGCCAGTCGGCAAGGTCTGTGGCGGTCGAAAAACCGATCTTCGCCGACGCCCGCATGGTGTCCTTGTTGGGCGTCATGTCGTCGACCATGGCGGCCATGGCGGCGAGGCAGACCGACAGGGTGTCGAGGGCATCGAAGGTCGGCTCCTTGTCCTCCTGCATGTCCTTGGAAAAGGTCAGGCCGAGCCCCTTCAGCATGGTGACGAGGGATGTCAATGCGCCATGGATGCGGCCGACCTTGCCGCGCACCAGTTCGGCGGCGTCCGGATTGCGCTTCTGCGGCATGATCGAGGAGCCGGTGGTGAGCGCGTCCGACAGCGCCACGAAGCGGAACTGGGCCGAGCACCAAAGGACAATCTCTTCGGCGAGGCGCGAGAGATGCACGCCGGTGATGGTCGCCGCGGCAAGTGCTTCGAGGGCGAAGTCGCGGTCGGCAACCGTGTCCATGGAATTGGCGGTGGGGCGGTCGAACTGGAGCGCCTTGGCCGTCATCTCCCGGTCGATGGGGAAGGACGTGCCGGCCAGCGCCGCGGCGCCGAGCGGGCATTCGTTCAGGCGCTTGCGGGCATCGGCGAAGCGGCCGGCGTCGCGGGCGAACATCTCCACATAGGCGAGGCAATGGTGGCCGAAGGTGACCGGCTGGGCGTTCTGCAGATGGGTAAAGCCGGGCATGATGGTGTCGGCATGATCTCGCGCCTTGCGGGCAAGCGCCAGCTGCAGGGTCTCGATCTGGCCGATCAGCATGTCGACCGTGTCGCGCACATAGAGCTTGAAGTCGGTCGCCACCTGGTCGTTGCGCGAGCGCCCGGTGTGCAGCCGTCCCGCCGCCGGGCCGATCAGTTCGGTGAGCCGCGCCTCCACATTCATGTGGATGTCTTCCAGCGCGGTGGAGAAGGTAAACGTCTCCGCCTCGATCTCTGACAATATCGTGTCTAGACCTTGAAGGATCTGTTTGGCATCTTCATCTGAGATGATGCCGGTTGCGGCAAGCATCTGGCAATGCGCCCTGGAGCCGGCGATATCCTGGGCGTAAAGCCGCTTGTCGAAGGCTATGGAGGGGTTTATCTCCTCCATGATTTCACTGGGACCGGTTGCAAAGCGGCCGCCCCACATTTTGTTGCTCATGGCTCTGTGCCTGTTTACTGAGGAAAGCGTCCCGTGATCCCGTCCCGTTTCAAACTCTCCGCGCGCGGCGCGGTCAAGTCGGCGACGATGGCTCTTTGTGCCGCGTCCCTTGTGGTGTCTGCCGCCATATACGGGATTACCGGGGCGGAAAGCAATCCGCAGGAGTTCAAGCAGCGGTTTTCCAAGGGCGAGCTGACCGCCTTCGTGTTCAAGAAGAAGCGCAAGGCGGTGCCGGAGTTCAACTTCACCGACGGCGAGGAAAAGCCTCTCACCCTCGGCGACTGGAAGGGCAGGGTGGTGCTGTTGAACCTGTGGGCCACGTGGTGTGGCCCGTGCCGCAAGGAGATGCCCGGGCTTGACCGCCTGCAGGGCGCCATGGGCAGCGACGACTTCGAAGTGGTTGCCCTCAGCGTCGACCGCAAGGGCATCAAGGCGTCAGCCAAGTTCCTGAAAGAAGTCGGCGCCAAGAACCTTCAGCTCTATATCGACGACACCTCCAAGGCGATGTTCGAAATGCGCGCCCGCGGCCTGCCCGCCACCTATCTGATCGACCGCGAAGGCCGCCTCATCGGCCAGCTCGTCGGCCCCGCCGAGTGGGACACGGAAGAAGCCAAGGCGCTGATCGAAGCGGCGATCAAGGGTGAGCTTGAGGTGGCGACGAATTAGCGGGCACATTCCTCGGGTGCCCTTTTTATTGTCTTCACGCGGCTTCTCCCATTGTCTTCCCCCGGCTTGACCGGGGGACCCAGTATCCACCGGGTTCGCCACCCTTGGCTCGGCCGAATTGACGATCAACTCATGAGGCTACTGGATCGCCCGATCAAGTCGGGCGATGACAAATGGGTTGGCGGTCCCGTTGCATCAGGCCCACACACAAAACAATGTGCCCCGCATTTGATGCGGGGCCCAGGGCGACCCGTCCTGCATACGTGTAACGCCCCTGGGTCCCGGCTCGGGGGCCGGGACACGTGATTGGCTTTCCCTGACCCATATCGCCGGTAAGTGAACGCCACCACAGAAGGCACGCTTGAAATCACACCCTTGATGGTTTCTAGTAGCGGCAGCGAGCGGAAAAACACGTTCTGTTATCTCAGGTGAGGGAATGCGAAATGTCCAAGAAATTCAAACAATCAACGGCGCTTTCGGGGGTTAGCCGCCGCACGGTCCTGGCCGGCGCGGGCGCCGCCGCGGCTGTCGCGGTGACCGGGTTTCCGGCGGTGATCGCCGCCGACCGCAGTCTCAAGGTCGGGGCCTATGGCGGTTACTTCAAGGACTCGTTCGACGAGCACATCTTCCCCGAGTTCACCAAGGCCTCGGGCATCGCGGTGGAATCGATCGCCGAGCCCACCGGCGAGGCCTGGGTGGTGCAGCTCGAACAGTCGGCCAAGGCCGGCCAGGCGCCGGCCGACGTCTCGATGATCGGCCAGACCACCATGCTGATCGGGCAGACCACGGAACTGTGGGCGCCGCTCGATCTCGCCAAGATGCCGAACTCGTCGAACATCATCGAACGCTTCATCCACACCTATCCCGACGGCCGGGTCGACGGCATCGGGGCGGTGGCCTGGTACATCACGCTTTGCACCAACACCGACGTCTTCAAGGAAGCGCCGACCAGCTGGAAGTTCCTGTGGGACGAAAAGAACAAGGACACGCTCGGCCTGCTTGCCCTGGTGTCCAATTCCTATCTCCTGGAAATCACCGCCAAGACCTGGTTCAACCCGGACATTCTCGAGAATGAGGAGGGCATCCTCCAGGCCATGAACAAGCTGGCCGAGGTCAGGCCCAATGTGAAGCTGTGGTACCGCGACGAAGGCCAGTTCCAGGCGGCCCTCGAAGTCGGTGAAATTCCGGCCGGGCAGTATTACCACGATGTCGCGGGTCTCGCGGCGGCCGACGGCAAGCCGGTGCGCTCGACCTTCCCCGTGGAAGGCGGCGTTAACGATTCGGGCTGCTGGGCGGTGAGCCGCGCTTCGAAGAAGCTGGAAGAAGCCCACGTCTTCATGGACTTCATGTGCCAGCCCGAGATGCATGCCCTGATGTCGCGCAAGGTCGGCACCGCACCGATGGTCGAGCAGTCCAAGACGGACCTGACCGACGAAGAGTTTGCCGGCGTCTCCAGCGCCATCGATCCGGTGGTGCCGAACTACGCCATGCAGATCCAGCGCAAGGACTGGCTCGCCCAGAAATGGACCGAACTGATCACCGAGGGCTGATCGAAAGCGAAGACGACGGAGGCGGGCCTGAATGTCCGCCTCCGACATTTGAGGGGTCGCGATTCCATGAGCGCTCTGTCCATCCAGGGGGTTGCCAAGCATTTCGGCAACGTGACCGCGCTCGACAATGTGTCGCTCGATATTCCCGAGGGCACGTTCACCTGTCTGCTGGGGCCGTCCGGCTGCGGCAAGACCACGCTCCTGCGCATCGTCGCCGGGCTCGAGCAGCCGAGCGCCGGCGCCGTCGTGCTGGACGGGACCGACATTTCCGGCCTGCCGGCGCACAAGCGCGGGCTCGGCATGGTGTTCCAGTCGCTGGCGCTGTTTCCGCATCTCTCGGTGGCGGAAAACATCGGCTACGGTCTCAGGCTTCAGGGCGTCTCCGCCACCGCGCGGCGCGAAAAGGCCGAAGAGCTTCTCGGCCTGGTGCAGCTCGAAGGCGTCGCCGACCGGCGCATCACCCAGCTTTCCGGCGGCCAGCGCCAGCGCGTCGCCATTGCGAGGGCCCTGGCGCTCGAACCCAAACTGTTTCTGCTCGACGAGCCGCTCTCCGCCCTCGATGCAAAGCTGCGCGAGGAAATGCAGGTCGAACTGCGCGAACTGCAGGCCCGCCTCGGCGTCACCACCATCCTGGTGACCCATGACCAGCGCGAGGCCATGACCATGGGCGACCTGATCGTGGTGATGGACCATGGCGAGATCAGGCAGGTGGGCGCGCCGCTCGATGTCTACCGCGCCCCGGCCGACCGCTTCGTCGCCGACTTCCTCGGTGGCGCCAATCTGATGCAGGGCGAAGTTGCGGCGGGGAACACCGTTCAGCTCGGCGAGGCCTGCATCAAGATCGAAGACGCGATCGGCGCCGGCAACGGCGAGGCCGTCACCTTGTGTGTGCGCGCCGAAGACATCCAGCTCACATCCGGCGCGCCGCGCGATGGAAACTGCCTGACGGCGAAAGTCTCCTTCGTCCGCGATCTGGGCCACGTGGTCGAAGTCACCGCAAACTGCGACCAGGGCGAGGTGAAGGTGCTGGTGCCGGCCAAGGAACGCGAAGGCCTGGCGGTGGACGGCGAGGTCACGCTGCACCTTCCGGCCGACGTTTGCCGGGTGCTGGAGAAATGAGGGCACGTGTGACATGAGGACCTGGGCGTGAGCGTCCGCAACAGCACGCCGGGCTATGTGCTGGCCTTCTTCCCGACCCTGGCGCTCGGCGTCCTGTTTCTGGTTCCCTTCGGCATCATGGCCTCGATCTCGGTGGCGCACCGGGTCACCGGCGGCTTCTATGAGCCGGGCTTCACGCTGGCGAGCTACTGGCGCTTCGTGTCGCCGTTCTTCGGCGGCATCCTCCTTAATTCGGTGGTCCTGTCGGCGCTGGCCGCAATGCTCGCGGTGATGATCGCCTTTCCCTTCACCTATCTTCTGACCCGCCAGCCGCGGCGCATCCAGGTGCCGGTCCTGGTTGGGCTACTGGCGGTCCTGTCGCTGTCGGAAGTGATCGTCGGGTTTTCCTGGTCGACGCTCTTGTCGCGCTCGGCCGGCATATCGAACCTGTTCGTCGCCATCGGGCTGATGGAAAAGGCGCAGTCCTGGACCCCCGGCTTCTATGCGGTGATCGCCGGCCTCACCTATGTCTCGCTGCCCTATGCCACCATGGTGCTCTACCCGGCGCTTTCGCGGCTTGATCCAGAGCTGCCGGAAGCGGCGCGGACACTCGGCGCCTCGCCACTGCGGGCCTTCTTCGAGGTCATCGTGCCGGTGTCGCGGCGCGCCATCGTCGCCTGCCTGATCATGGCTTTCGTCTATTCGCTCGGGTCCTACCTGCTACCGAGCTTGCTTGGAAGGCCGCAGCACTGGACCATCACGGTGCACATCACCGACCAGGCGATCTATCAGTCGAACCTGCCCTTTGCCTCGGCCATGGCGGTGTTTCTGCTGGTCACCGCGCTCCTGCTTGTCGGCTTCACCCAGCGGTTTCTGGGAGAGAAGGCATGACGGCGCTGGCGCGGCTCTATCTGTTCGCGGTGCTTGCCATCCTGTCGGCGCCCATCGTCGTGGTCGCCGGCGTCTCGCTCAACGAACGCAAATCGCTCTTCTTCCCGCCGCGCGGCATTTCCCTCAAATGGTTCGAGCAACTCTTCACCGACCCGTCGTGGCGCGGCGCGCTGATCAATTCCCTGACCATCGCAGGTTCCGCCGCCGTGGTGGCGGTCATGGTGGCGCTGCCGCTCGCCTATGCGATCTGGCGCTACAACCTGCGCTTCGGCGCATTGCTCTACACCATCGGCCTGTCGCCCTTCATCCTGCCGCCGGTGGTCTCGGCCATCGGGTTCCTGAGCTTCTGGGCGACCGTCGGCCTCTATGGCCAGATGATCGCGGTGATCCTGTCGCACGGCATCTTCCTCACCACCCTGCCGCTGGTCACCATCACGCTCGGCCTGCGCTCCATCGACCCCACCGTGATAGAGGCGGCCGAAACCCTCGGCGCCGACGAGCGGGCTGTGGCGCGCACCGTGGTGCTGCCGCTGATCGCGCCCTACATGCTGTCTGGCCTCGCCTTCGCCTTCGTCCTGTCGCTCAACGAATACATCATCGCCTTCATGATTGCCGGCTTCACGGTGGAGACCCTGCCGGTCAAGATCTTCAAGTCCCTGCGCTACGGCTATACCCCGACCATGGGGGCGGCAGCCGTCGTTTTCGTGGGCGTCGCGGTGGTGGTGTTCGGCCTGATCGGGAAGTTCGGCGACCTGCCGAAGCTGCTCGGCGCCTGGGAGAAGAGGTCGGAGGGTTAGGCCCTTTTATGGCTGGAACGGCTGGATTGCACGCCTGCTGGTAGCGTGCAGATGTCGGAATCGAGCATCTGCTGACCCGACGCACGGAACGTCCGCTTTACCTCCGCAAGCGGGCATCCATCCGCATAAGCGTCGACGTCCGCCAAGTGCTCTTCGTGCTTCAGTTTAGGTGTCCACCAAACAAGGGCAAAACCAAAGTGCCAATCCCGGACGCTACGGTGACATCCACCGATAACTCGCAAATGCAGAGTACCTTGAACTCTTAGTACGGCTCAGGTGACGCCAGAGCGCTGAAGAATGGCTAAGTTTCCGCTAACACTAATTCTTATGGAACATTGAACACGTCAGCATTGGGTTCCATCTTTCAGCAAGTGTACAAACCCACAACGAACTCGGTACTCTTGGACGCCGGGTTAGGACAGATGATAGCTCAAGTTGCCCTCGAACTTTGTCGGGATATCCGTGTACGGAAACGCACGCCGCCAACATCAGAGTCGGTCGTAAGTGCAATTGAGGACATACTCGGGTCTGATGGCGTCGCCACTCTGACGAAAGATGTAAGAGACACGGCAACGGCAATTGACCACGTGAAGACTCGGATCGACGAACTTTTCGCAGAGGGGGGCGCACCGGAGAGAGTTGCGCTACCGGCATTGTTTGTCTCAGCAATCGCGGATCGACCCTCGCGCTCAAACTCGGCTCTTACCAAGGCTGAGCACATCCTGAAATTTTCCCCGGATCACGTGCCCGCACTTAATCTCAAGGCCTCCATATTACTCGACCGCTGCAAGTTCGAGGACGCCCAAAGACCTGTTGCGAGCGCCCTCAACACGGTCATGCGAGACACCTCGCCAGGGGAACTTGTCCTAGCGAGGGACGGTCTGGCGCGAATTCATATGTCCAAGGGCGAAATGCCGGAAGCATTGCATTTGTTCCGGCAGAATCTGGAACTAGTGAAGCAAGCCCAGCTTTCCCACACAACCTTGGGCGATGCTCACGAGCGGCTGGCATGGGTACACTTTTGCAACCAGAACTATGAACTTGCAGCATACGACCATCAGGACGCTCTGCGCGCCTACGAGGCTGCCGGGAACAATCTGGAGATCGCACATTCGCACCAGTCGCTGTCCCGAGCACATTCGGCCGCAAATTCGATTGAACCAGCAATTGGAAGCGCCAGAAAGGCGGCGGAGCATGCGGAGAAAACTAAGAGCCGGAGGACCATAGCGGCCTGTCTCGAAAATCTCGGCGAGACCATCCTGGAAAAACGGCACAAGCAATCGGTGTTGACAGATGACGACCTCGCTGAAGCCGAGTCCGCCGCGCGGCGAGCCGTCAAACTGTATGAATGTAGTTCAGTAGGGGCGGATTGCATCCCTCCACTGGTTTCGCTCATCTCTATCGCGGAAGAACGGGAGGACTGGAACCAGGCGATTGAGTGGGCTCGTCAAGTGTTAGCCAAAAGACAGCGGATTTCCTGCAAAGAAAAGCAGCTTGCTCTAGACCACCAACGGCTGGGCCGCCTTCTGGAAATTGCTGGGCAGTCCGAAGAGGCGGAGTCTCATCACGCGAACGCTGTAAAACTGATTGGCAGGGGTAATCGCCGAAATCCCGATCCGCTGTCAAAATCTTGGTTTCTTGCATTTGGCTTCAGGACGACCGCGCATGAGTTAGAACAAAGATCGCTGCCCGACAGAGCAGCTCGGCTGTATAGATACGTTGTGGAGGCGCGACGCGGCGCATTCTCAATCGATGATCTGTCTCAAGCAACTACTGAGTATGCTGCTTTTTTGGCGAGGCATCACCAGACGGATGAAGCTCAACACTACGCCAAACGCGCGCGAAAGATCTCAAAAAAGTGCTCTTGCGACGAATTGCGAGTGGGTCTGGAAGAGATCCTTGGCAATTACGGCCTCTAGGTCGTAGACCCATAAACTGGATTCCCGAATCGGCGAAGATTTGATTCAAACTCCTCAATGAGGAGTTTGATATGGCACGTTTTGATTTGACAGATTTCGAATGGTCGGTGATTGCGCCTTTGCTGCCCAACAAAA
>JAJFHL010000110.1 GCA_021775615.1 Hyphomicrobiales bacterium | reverse complement strand
CCGCCCGCCCTATGTGGCGCAGGTCGGCGTCTTCGGGCAGCCCACCCTGGTGCACAATATCGAGACCGTCTACTGGATGCCGGAGATCCTGGAAAAGGGCGCCGACTGGTTCGCGAGCCAGGGCAAGGAGGGCCACAAGGGCCTGCGCTCCTATTCGGTATCTGGCCGGGTCAGGGAGCCCGGCGTCAAGCTGACCCCCGCCGGCGTCACCGTGCGCGAACTGATCGACGACTATTGCGGCGGCATGGCCGACGGTCACGAATTCAAGGGCTACCTGCCGGGCGGCGCCTCGGGCGGCATCCTGCCGGCGTCGATGGACAACCTGCCGCTCGATTTCGGCCAGCTGGAACAATATGGCTCATTCGTCGGCAGCCATGCGGTGGTTATCCTGTCGGACAGAGACTCGATGAAGTTTGCCGCAACGAACCTCTTGAAGTTCTTTGAAGATGAGTCGTGCGGCCAGTGCACGCCGTGCCGGGTGGGCTGCGAGAAGGCGATCAAGCTGATGGATGCCGACACTTGGGACCAGCCTTTGTTGACCGAGCTTTCCCAGGCGATGACCGATGCGTCGATCTGCGGTCTCGGACAGGCGGCGCCCAACCCGATGCTGTCGGTGATGAAGTATTTTCCGGAGGATGTGACATGAGTGAACTCGCGGTGCCGACCGTACAGATCGACAACGACAAGGTGAAGGTCACCGAATGGCGTTTCGCGCCGGGTGCCGAGACCGGCGAGCACATCCATGAGATGGACTATGTTGTGGTGCCGGGCCTGACCGGGAAACTCAAGATCGTCGAGCCGGACGGCACCGAGAACATCGCCGAACTGACCCATGGGGTGCCGTACTTTCGCAAGAAGGGCGTGCACCACAACGTGATCAATGCCAACGACTTCGAGTATTTCTTCATCGAAGTGGAAATGAAATAGTACCGGACGTCCCACAAACGTGACGATGCGAGTGCGAGCAAGGCCATCATGAGCGACACAATCAAATTCGAACTGGACGGCACGGAAGTCGAGGCCGAGGCCGGCGAGACCATCTGGCAGGTGGCAAAGCGCCAGGGCACGGATATCCCGCATCTGTGCTGGAAAGACGCGCCGGGCTACCGGTCCGACGGCAACTGCCGGGCCTGCATGGTGGAGATCGATGGCGAGCGGACGCTCGCCGCCTCGTGCATCCGCACCCCGGCCGAAGGCATGAAGGTGACCAGCCAGTCGGAACGGGCCGACACGGCGCGCAGGATGGTGATCGAGCTTTTGATGGCGGACCAGCCGGCCAAGCCAAATGCGCATGACCAGGTCTCCGTGTTCTGGAACTGGGCCGATGTGCAGGAGGTCTCGTCGAGCCGGTTTCCCGAGCGCGGCACACCGGCGCCGGACAGCTCGCATCCGGCGATGCGGGTTAATCTCGATGCCTGCATCCACTGCAACCTGTGCGTCCGCGCCTGCCGCGAAGTGCAGGTCAACGACGTGATCGGCATGGCCTATCGCGGTTCGCACTCGAAAGTGGTGTTCGATTTCGACGACCCGATGGGCTCAAGCACTTGCGTCGCCTGCGGCGAATGCGTTCAGGCCTGCCCGACCGGCGCCCTGATGCCAGCGTCCATCGTGGACGAAGCCGGTGTCGGCAGCCGCGAATTCGACCGCGAACAGCACTCGATATGCCCTTATTGCGGGGTTGGCTGCCAGATCACCTACAAGATCCGCGACAATGAGATCGCCTATCTGGAGGGCAGCGGTGGCCCGGCCAACGAGAACCGGCTGTGCGTCAAGGGACGGTTCGGTTTCGACTATATTTCAAGCCCCGAGCGCCTCACGGTGCCGCTGATCCGCAAGGACGGCGTGGCCAAGAGCGAAACGCCCGACATGGACCCGGCCAATCCGTTGGAGCACTTCCGCGAGGCGACTTGGGAGGAAGCCCTCGAATTTGCCGCGTCGGGCCTGACCAAGGTTCGTGAAGAGGACGGCCCTAAGGCGCTGGCCGGTTTCGGCTCGGCGAAGTGCTCCAACGAAGAGGCCTATCTGTTCCAGAAACTGGTGCGCACCGGTTTCGGCTCCAACAATGTCGACCACTGCACCCGGCTGTGTCACGCCTCGTCGGTGGCAGCCCTGATGGAGACCATCGGCTCGGGCGCCGTGACCGCGCCCTTCACGGCGGTGCGCGATTCCGATGTGATCATCGTGATCGGCGCCAACCCGACCGGCAACCACCCGGTGGCGGCGACCTATTTCAAGCAGGCGGCCAAGCGCGGCGCCACGCTCATCGTCATGGACCCGCGCGGCACGGCGCTGAAGGACCACGCCACCCACCTGCTCCAGTTCAAGCCGGGCGGCGATGTCTCGATGCTCAACGCGATCATGCATGTGATCGTCGAAGAAGAGCTCTACGACAAGCAATACATCCAGGCCCACACGGAAGGCTTCGACAAGCTCAAGGAGCATCTGGCGAAGTTCACCCCGGAAGCCATGGAGGCGATCTGCGGCATCGAGGCGGAGACCCTGCGCACGGTGGCCCGCAAATACGCCACCGCCAATGCCGCCATCATCTTCTGGGGCATGGGCGTGTCGCAGCATGTGCACGGCACCGACAATGCGCGCTGCCTGATCTCGCTGGCACTGATGGCCGGACAGGTCGGACGCAAGGGCACCGGCCTGCATCCGCTGCGCGGCCAGAACAATGTGCAGGGTGCCTCCGACGCCGGCCTCATCCCCATGTTCTATCCCGACTACGCCCGGGTCAGCACGGAGGACTACCAGTCCAAGTTCGAGACGCTCTGGGGCATGGAACTCGATCCCGATCCCGGCCTCACTGTGGTCGAGATCATCGACGAGATCTACGCCCGCAAAATCAAGGGCATGTATGTGCTGGGCGAGAACCCGGCCATGTCCGATCCCGACGCCAACCACGCCCGCGCCGCGCTGGCCAAGCTCGACCATCTGGTGGTGCAGGATATTTTCCTCACCGAAACGGCGATGTTCGCGGACGTGGTGCTGCCGGCGACCGCCTGGCCAGAGAAGGACGGCACGGTGTCGAACACCAACCGTCAGGTGCAGATGGGCCGCAAGGCGCTGGATGCTCCGGGGGATGCCCGGGCTGACTGGTGGATCACCCAGGAACTTGCCCGGCGCATGGGCCTTGACTGGAGCTATGACGGACCGGCGGATGTCTTCGCGGAAATGAAACTCGCCATGCCGTCGCTCGACAATATCACCTGGGAGCGGCTCGAACGCGAGAATTCGGTGACCTATCCGTGCGATGCGCCGGACGTTCCGGGCAACGACATCGTCTTCGGCGACGGCTTTCCGACCGCGAACGGTCTCGGCAAGTTCGTGCCGGCCGAAATCGTGCCGCCGGATGAGCAGCCCGATGCGGAGTACCCGTTCATTCTGACCACCGGCCGCCAGCTCGAGCACTGGCATACCGGCGCCATGACGCGGCGAGCCAGCAATCTCGATGCCATCGAGCCGGTTGCCACGGCGCAGCTCAACCCGATGGACATCCGCAAGTTCGGGATCGAGCCTGGCGATCAGGTGCGTATCGCGACCCGGCGCGGCACGATCTCCATCGCCGCACGGGCCGACGCCGCGGTGCCGGCGGGGGTGGTCTTCGTGCCCTTCGCCTATGTTGAAGCGGCCGCCAACGAACTGACCAACCCGGCGCTTGATCCCTTCGGCAAGATCCCCGAGTTCAAGTTCTGTGCGGCGCGGGTCGAACCGGCGGATGTGAGCGAGGCGGCGGAGTAGGGGCGGGCGCCGCTTTCCCCCATCACGAGGGCTCTGTATCGCCGTCATTCCCGCGAAAGCGGGAATACAGAAAGAGCCGCACGGCCTCGTACAATGTGGCCTCCTGGATTCCCGCTTTCGCGGGAATGACGGATAGAATTGGGTGACCATCAACGAGATTGCTGTATGCCCATCCTGAAAAAAACCAAAGTCACCGGCCGGGTTGCTGCGGTGCTGACACATCCCGACAACGAGAAGACGCTGGAAAAGTTCCGCACGGACCGTGTGAAGGTGACGTATTCCGGCTTTGAAGGCGACAGCCATGCAACCCTGACGCGGGCGTCCTGCGTGCGGGTGCGGCAGCAATATGCGAAGGGCACGGAAATCCGCAATGTCCGGCAGATCTCGATCCTGTCCGCCGAAGAACTGACGCAGGTGGCGGACACCATGGAGATCCCCGAGATCAAACCGGAATGGGTCGGCGCCAACCTTCTGCTTGAGGGCATTCCCGACCTGACGCTGATTCCGCCGTCAACCCGGCTCATCTTCGAGGGCGGCGCGGCTCTTGTGATCGACATGGAGAACGGACCGTGCAGGTTTCCGGCCGAGATCATCGAGGGCCATCATCCCGGTCGCGGCATGCGGTTTCCAAAAGCGGCGCTCAACCGCCGCGGCGTCACCGCCTGGGTCGAGCGGGAAGGCGAGATCGGAGAAGGCGATGCGATTGACGTGCATATCCCGCCGCAGCGGATCTGGTCCGCGGGCAGCTGAGGCCACGTGACATGCTGTGGGGTGGCAACAACACGCCGTTGCTCGGCCCGGAGGAGGAAGAGTGGCAGCTCGCCTGCTGGCGATGGCTGATCGAGGCATTCTCGAATGCTCACCCGCTCGGCGAAACGCCTCTGGTCCTGCCGACGGTCGACTATTTTCCCGCCACCGATGAAACCGGTCACGGTTGCGCCGACCATCTCTTTCGCCACACCGCGAAGCTGATGAGCGTCGAGCCCGGCGCCTTCGACCTGATCGCCCATGACGACTTTCCCGCCGATATGCGCCGCGGCGCGCCGCGCGGTGCGTATGCGGCGGGCACCTTCTCCATGACGCCTGGCGACCGCATGATGATCAGCTATCATCCGACCCTGCTCGATCAACCGCTCGATCTCATCGGTATTTTCGCGCATGAGATTTCGCACGGTCTTTTCCGGACCGTGGACCGCGCTCCGCCCGGCGGCTGGGAGATGGAAGAGTTCGCGGTGGAGCTGATGACGGTCTATTTCGGCTTTGGTCTGTTCGGTGCCAACAAGGCCTTCCAGGTCACCAGCGGATCGGGTTTCTGGTCCTGGTTCCGCGGCGTCAACATCACCAGCTCGGGATACATTTCCCAGGAACAGTGGGCGTTTGCGCTGGCGGTCTTCCTGACGCTGCGCGGCGAGGACGGGGATGTCGCGCACGAATGGCTCGGACCTGTCCTGAAGAAGATGCTCGGCCGGGGGATGACTTATCTGGCGGACAATCCCGATTGTCTGGCGCGGCTGCGGGCATGAAAAAAGGGGAGCGGCGAACCGCTCCCCAAAACACTCTAGATCACGGTCAACTTAGGTGCACCCACCCAAGTTGATAAAACGTGATCGATTCCAATTTTCTAGAGCGGGATCGGACGGAAAACCGGTGTCCACTTTTCCTGATCCCGCTCTGGTCAATTCGTGCCTACCACAGGGCGACCGGATTGATCATCATCTGGACCGCACCCTTGAGCCGCGCCTGGCCGAGCACGAACATGAACTCGTGAACGCCTTCCTTGGCAAGGCGGCCGGTGTTCATGGTTTCGAGGATGAAGATGCCGTTCTTCGCCAGGAACGTGACATGGCCGTAAAAGACCTTGTCGCCTTCCGCCGGCGGCACCGCTTCGACGCCCCAAGTGTCGGCGCCAACGGCCATGACATTCAGGGACGCGAGGTAGACGGCGGCTTCATTGTTGAGACCCGGCTCGCCGGAAACCCACTCGGCAGGCTGCGACTCGAGCATCCCGTCGGTCCATCCGGTGTGGAACAGGACGACATCGCCCTGACGGATCTGGACGCCCTGCGCTTCCGCGGCGGCCTTGATGTCTTCAGAGCCGAAGGCCTGTCCCTTGGCCATGGTCTCGACGCCGAAATGCTTGGCCATGTCGATCATGACGCCGCGGCCGACCAGCGGCGGGATGGTGTGGATGCCGAGCTTCTTGAGGCCGGTGAGGGCGGCGAATTCCTTGCCTTCGTTGCAGTTGTAATACATGCCGGATTCGCCGAGATGGCCGAGGCCGTCGATCTGCGGACCGGTGCCCCACCACAGCTGAGTGACGTCGTCGTTATAGACGATGTCCCAGCCGAAATCGCCCGACAAGGAGCGGCCGTACTGCTGGTTCGGCTGCACCACCTGCAGCATCATCTTGCGTGGCGGAAAGGCCGGCATATTGGGGTCGATGACGATGCCGAGGGGATGGTTCTCGCCCTTCTTGATGAGCTTGGAGGCCATCATGACCTGTTCCGGATTGACGTAATTGGCGGCGCCGATTTCATCGTCGGCGCCCCATTTGGACGGCTCGCACTCTGCGGCGATTGCCGCTCCACCCATCAGGAGCGATGCGACGGTGGCCGCCGCAAATGCCATGACTTTCTTCATATTCCTCTCCTCCTCAAACTGACTGTTTGTTGGCCAAACCTTGTTTTGATCGCGTTTGTCGCAGATTTGCGCCGGTCCCCGATCCTTACGCGGTTCTATGGGCGGCATGATGCAACGGCTGGTCGCCGCCTGCAATTCATTGCGCGGGAAAAGTATTATCTTGCGGCGATAGGAGGCAGGCGCGATTTCAGGCCCTCGAACGGCACGATGGCGATGACGGCGCGGCGGATCGGCGCCCAGCCGAGGCCGAGGCACAGGACCGCGCCGCCGAGAACCGAGGCGGTAATGGCGAATTCCATGCCGACCAGAAGCTCGCTGCCCGAAACGATCTGGCCGATGGCGATGGCAAGATAACTCAAGCCGGCGACCAGGAGGGCGCGGCGGTCGATCAGGAGCGCGACCAGCGAAAGCACGCCCATGGTGCCCAGGGTCAGAGCAAGGTTCGGGGTGTCGCCGGACTGGCCAAGCAGCAAGGAATGCACCATCATCGGTGCTGCCAGGAGATGCAGCCAGAAGCCGCACTCGGCGAAGCGTGTGACCCGCAGCGGATCCTTCATGTCGAACCACATGGCCGCGAGAAAGGCCAGGAATCCGAGTGCGCCGATCGTGATCCGCGCGTGAAGGTCGGTCCAGCCTGGTTCCAGTGTGGCCTGAATAAGCATATAGACCAGTCCGACCGAGGAAACGGCAAGCGGCAGCAGTGCGAAGGGTAACCTGTAGCGCCAGTAGAAACCTACCATGCCCAATATGCCGCCGGCGAAGAGCAGCCACCAGACGACCCCGTTCATCAACTGTTCGCGCGAATTCAGGTCGGGCCAGACCACAGCGACCGCCGTCGCCAGGAACAGTGCGGACCAGAAGGCGAAAGCGAGGGAGGTCACCAAGCTTGCCAAAGGCAGGCGTTGATGGCGAGTGATCCATTCGGCGAGCACGATCCCGAAGGCAACCAGGCCGAACATCGTGAGCGCAACACGCAGGCGGAGCGCGCTGGAATCCTGGAACAGGGACTCTATGTCCATGGATCCGCCGAGATAGCCGAATGCGAGGCTGGTGACGCCGATGGCGAAGATTACGATGCCGATGGCGATGAAAAAGTCCCGGAACCCGCGCAGCAGGCGGAACGGTTCGTCGCGGGTGTCCTGGGTGAACTCCATGGCCTCGCCGCCGGCGCCGGAGAGGCGGTTGGCGAAATCGCGCAGCCGTTCAGCCTGGTCCTGCGAGATGATGCCTTCGGCGACGGCGGCCTGAAGGTCGGACATTTTCAGCATTGGCGCTTTCCCTGCACGCATCGAACGGGATCTGTGGCATATGGGGTGGCTGGCGGCAACATGCGATATGATC
>JAJFHL010000109.1 GCA_021775615.1 Hyphomicrobiales bacterium | reverse complement strand
TGCGGACGACCTGGTGCGCGGCCAGATCGGCCTGGTTGAGAAGGCCCAGTTGAGCCCGGCGCAACGCCGTCACCTCAAGACCGCCACGGTCGCCCGGCTGGAACGCGAAGGGCTGGGTCATTTTCTCGGTGCCGAGTTCGATGCGGACAGGACGGAGGCGGCGAAGCTGTTTCCGGCCCAACCCGAGACGCGCCGTCCGGGCGATCGCCGCCCGCCGCTGACCCTGGCCAGCGCGGAGCCACCATCTGTTCCTGACACGAGGAGCTTACTCCGAGATGCAATGAGAAGTGTGGCGATATCCGATGCTGCGAGGAGGCCGGTGCCTGCTGATACGAGGCTGATTGTTGACGGTTCGCCTTTGCAATCGGAATCGCCAGCCGGAGGGCGGCCCGGACCCGCTGTCAGCAGTCCTGCAGAGACGAGAACACCACCGTCGCAAAAGACAGAAGAACGTGTGAGACCTGACTTTCTTCCAGAAAGTCATGGTCTCGATGATGGGGATGCCGAAAACCTGAACCTAGCTGTTTGGGGTCTCCAGCGCGCCGCACAGGGTGACGCCTTTAGATCCGAAGATCCTGAGGACGACCAGTTTTTGGTCAACATAGATCAGAATTTGCCGCGGGAAGTGGTGCTCGAAGAAAGTCTGTTGCGTTTTTTCGGCGTTGGAATGAGATTATCGGAGAGTGAATTCAGGAAGCTCGCACAGGTGGCCGAATTGGATGATGAGCTTGCCGTATTGATGCACAGGATCTTGAACGCTACGGAAGTTACGGAAAAATCTGTAGGCACGGAAATCGTCAGGCGGTTCAAGTTGGTTGGGCGTGACCGGTTCTTTCGTTTTCAACTGAAGAGCTGGCTCGGCGACGTTGTGCATGGCAACAGGAGGAATTTCGTGGAAGATGACGCCAAGTCGCCCGCTCGCCTGCGCTTGCTGTTTGAAACCATGCGGGAGGATTTGCGGCCCACAGACACCCCAGCCGAAAAATCCCTGAAAGCCCTAGACATGCTGCCGAACGGAGACTCCAAGGGACTCAACTTTTTAAGGAAAGCACCTTCACTGCGGCCTTGAGATTATGATGGCATGGGCACCCGCGGCAGATGTGCCAAAGTTCGACATTTATGTCGTCTCGGAGACATGAATCTTGAAATGTGAGCTGAAATCTACAATTATATGGGTAGAATGAATGATTTGCCCGTAAAGATTGCAGAGAGAATTGACGTGATTGCGCGGCTGCTGGAACGAGCAGCTGAGGGTGTCGTAGTGACACCAGGTAAGGCAGTCGTTGCAAATGTGCTTTTCGCCGCTCTTCTGACCAGTTCCGCCGCCGATGCGCAGGAGACGGCTCTCAGTCTGTCGCAGGAACGCCATTACCGCTGCGCAATCGCAGAAATTGACCGGGCCATGTCCTTTACATCGCCCGGTCCGCAAGTGCTCTATGCGCGCGGTCGGAGCCAGCAGGCGTTGGGCCAGTTCGACCATGCGGTCGAAACCTACGAGGCTATCTTGTCAAGGCACCCGGACCACGAAGCGGCTCTGGAATGCCGCGACGCGGCCCGAAACCGCAATGCCTGTGAACGCGACCCCGAGCCCGGAATGCTGTTGTCGGATTGGCATCGGCTGCCGCCATTTCCGGACACCGAGGAGGGACGTTATCGCCAGGTGGAGCGTGACGTCGACAGAATGTACAGCACGGATATCTCCGGAACATTCAAGCCCTCCGACAGTGACCTCATTCTCCACTTCGAAAAAGGCGAACTGCATCACGCGCTGGCCGTGTACGACCGCTTGCTGGTGGTCAGACCCGGTCTGCCTGCGGCGATAGCAGGACGCGGAAATGTGTTTGCGGCACAAGGTAAGTTCGAGGCGGCAATCGCCTCATTCACCGAAGCGATCGAGCTGATGCCCAGCCGTTCCGAGCTTCTCGCTGATCTGACCGACCTTCTGACCGGACCGCCGGATGCGGCCCGCCAAGACGAGCTGCGCAACCTTCTCTTTAACTTTCCACACAGCCGCTTTGTGCATCTGGTCGCAATGCACGAGGCACGGGGGCGGGCCTATGCGAAGGCGGGACGTCTCGGCGCTGCATGGGTGGACTACGCAAACGTACTGGAACTGGTGCCGGAACACATAGAAGCGCTTCGCGCACTGAGCCGGATGCAGCCCTATCTGGAGGTTCAGGCATACGTTGTTAACGATGATGTTCCCATGCCGGTCGTCCCTGACCCAGATGTGGCGAAAAGCCGGCCGATGTTCCAGAACTGGATCTATCAGAGACTGGTGTACCGTCGTTTCGGCCCGGTCGACCCCAATGCCGGCGTGACCCGGGAAGAAAGTTCATATCGGCGTGGGAGAGACTATATGCGGCGCGGGATTTACGATCTGGCAGACCGCTATTTTCGGATGGAGTTGGTGCGGCGACCAAGATCAGGGCATGAATGGGCCAGGATTGCCCGTAATCTCGAGGCAGCGGGCAACCATGAAGCCGCGCTGGCAGCCTTTGACAAGGCTATCGTGGATGCTGTCGACGACAGTGTCTATGTCGAGCGAGGTCTTCTTTCCTGGCGGCTCGGAGATTTCGATGGCGCATTGACCGACTTCAACAAGCTGATCGACTTGAATTTGAGATGGGCGGATGGTGTTCCGGGAGGGGACTTGCCAACGGCGCTGCGCGGGCGGTTGTATGCCTCCATCGGGAAGTACGACCTCGCCATATCTGACCTGCGGGCTGCCATTGAGGTTTTTCCGGAGGTGTCGACCGTCCATCACTGGCTCGGCGTGAGCCTCGCTCTGGTCGGAAGGTTCGCTGAGGCGCTTCAGGCCGAGGCCGAGACCGTGCGCCTGGCGCCGCGCTATGCCCGTGCCTATGAACTCAAGTCACTCGTGCATTTCGCGGTCGCAAGCGATGCGGGATCCCAAATCCCGGTTTCCGATTGTGTCCCTGCACGGCAGTGACCCTGCACCTCTTGTGCGCTCCTACGATGTTGATGCTTTTGACAGCAGGAAGGGGTCGAAGTGCCCCTGACCGGGACGCCCTCTGCCGGCGCCGCGTGGCATCGGTTGCTGCATAGCGATCGTGAACTCACCCGTGAGCACGATTTTCCAAGGCTGTTCGGCAATGAATTCTGATCGGTAACGGGCTCTGACCGACGGTCTCACTGACAGGACATTTCTCACAGATGATCATCTTCAATCGGGCGTCCGGCAGGCCGGTCGCCAACAGAACCGTTTTGCCTTTCGC
>JAJFHL010000108.1 GCA_021775615.1 Hyphomicrobiales bacterium | reverse complement strand
TTCTGCAATCTGAGCCAGTCGGCGCGCACCTGGTCGCGCGTGAACACCTCGAGGGCCGATGCGAAGGAGACGGCCGCACGGCGCAGTATATCCATGTCGTTCCGGCTGGTTCCCAGCGCCTGCAGGGAATGGCCGAGATTGCTCTGCACGGTTGCCCATTGCCGGGGCGCGCGCTCGCGCAGGAACTCCTTCAATGCCTCTTCGAACGCAGCCACCGCATTGGAGTAGTTGTCCGGATCGTTCTCCAGAAAGGCCAGGAAGTGATATGAGTTGCCCATATTGACATGCGCCATCGCCCAGTCGAGCGGCACCCGTTCGCGGGTCCGTTCTTCCAGCGCCTGACGCAGGATATCGATCGATCTGTGCAACGTGGCGGCGTCCTGATCCACGACGCCGAGACTGGCGAGCACGGCGGCAAGATTGTTCAGGTTGGTTGCCCATTGCAGCGGAACCCGCTCGCGGGTGAGTTCTTTCAGCGCCAGCTCATAGGCGGCGGCCGCACGGCGCAACGCGTCCATGTCCAGTTCGCGCTCACCGATCATCTGCAGCGTGTTGCCAAGATTGTTCTGGGTCTCGGCCCAGGCGAGCGGTTCGTTTTGCTGGCTCCTGATCTCAAGGGCGGCCTCGAACGCCGCGGCCGCCCGTTTCAGGTTTTCGGTACCGCTTTCGCGCATGCCCACGAGCCAGAGGGCGTTGCCTAGATCGTTCTGCGTCATGGCCCAGGCATGCGGTGCGTCCTTGCGGGTGCGCACTTCGAGTGCCGCATGATAGGCCGCGATCGCCTGGCCGAGCGTGTCGGTCCCGTCCTGGCGGTCAGCCAGAATCTGCAGCGCATTGCCCAGATTGTTTTGCAGCGTGGCCCAGAAATGCGGATCGGCATCGCGCGCCTGAAGGGTCAGGGCGGTTCGATAGGCGGCAATTGACGCCAGCAGCTTGTCGGTGTCGCTTTCGCGTTGCCCCAGGCGCCACAGGGCATAGCCGATGTTGTTTTGCAGAAGCGCCTGTCTTTCGGCCTTGTTCAGCCCGGGCACCTGCGTTCCGGCTTCGCGGTAGGTGGCAATGGCCCTTTCGAGCGCTGCGTTGTCGCCTTTGAAGAAACCGTGATCGGAATAGGCGCCGGCTTCCGCCAGCTTGTAATCGAAGGCGAGGTTGTCGTCCCACTTTCTCACCTGCTCGAATGCAGCGGCGTAGCGGCCGGCCGCGGTCAGATGATCGAAGGACAGGATCGCCGTTCTCGCATGATCCACATAGGTTTCCGCCAGTTCCAGCCGGTCGGCCTTGATATCCTCCTCGCGCGCATCGAGCGTAGCGGCCAGTTCATCCGCGCGGGCGCTGGCGAGCGCGCGGTATTCCTTGGCCAGCGCAATGGCGCCTTCCTCCTGTGCTTCGTCGGCGAGGCTCGCCAGGCGGATCAGTTCGGCGTCTTTGCGCACTGGCGGCGTGCGCTCTTTCAGAAACGTCTTGAGGTTCTGGGCGCCGATCCGCAACTGCGCCTCGAGTTCGGCCGGCCCGGCGGATGTGTCGACCAGCAGCTCCTTCAGCATGCCATACAGGGCGCTGAGCGGCAGGTCATCCTCGGCCGCAAGGCTTTCGACAAAGGTTCTTGTGTGATCCGGCGTGGTCGAAATCTTGAGCAACAGATTGCGCCGTGCACCCTTCAGGCGTGCACCGTCGCCGCTTTCGTCTTCCGCATGTGCGCCGAAATAGAGCAGCCGGCGCAGGCTCGTGTTGGTCCACGGCCGCTGCCAGGCCTTGGTGTTGAGATAGACCTCTTCGGTGACCATCGTCATGACGTCGCTAAAGGTCGCGCCGCGCGCCGGCAGGTGTTTGATCAGGGCGGCGGCATAGGGGCTGGCGGTCTCCGGCGTGCCGTCCAGGGCGGCGCGTCCCGGTTCCGCCGCGAAACCGATCACCACGCCCAGGCTCTCGTTGCCGGAAGCGTTCGTTGCGGCGAAGGCGCCCTTCGGCGCTCCCAGGCCGCTTGCCGTTACGGCAACGCCCTCAGGTGCGGCCGCCGTTTTCAGGAGCGTGCCTTCGGGAAACGGGCTGGTGCGGCAGGCATCGATCAGAAGGATCGTGATCTTGGCTTTGGTCTTGAGCCGCTCGAGTATGTCCGACAGCGGCACCAGGGATTTTTCCGCATCTTCCAGGGCGCCCAGGTCCGCATCCACCGGCACCAGGTAGTTTTCCGCCCCCGCCTCGATGCCGTGACCGGAGTAGTAGATGAAGGCGACATCGGCGCCGTCGGCGTCTTCGATGAAGCCGTCGATGTCGCGCCGCAGTTTTTTCCCGGTCCTGTCCGAACGGATATCGGTCTCGAATCCGAGATCGTCGAGAAGCGACTCGATTTTTCGTGCATCATTTTCAGGATTGGCGAGTGGATCGAGATGTGCGTATTCGGACTGGCCGATGACGAGCGCCATGCCCTTCAGCGGCGCGCCGTCTTCCGCGCGCACCACGGTCGCCGCGGCGAACACCAGAACCGGCAGGCACAGCGCAAGGAAAAGCACCAGACGCGGCCATTGGGGCCACGCTGGTGCGAAAACGTTCAGAGCGCGGTTCACAGACACATACATGCGCGGCAATATCACCACGGTCACGCGGTCAAGACAACCTTCGCCTGACCATCAGGCGATCGGGCAAACGCCGATACAAATGTAATGGATCTACTTGAGGCCTGCGTCCACGGCAGTGAAGGTGGTGCTGAGATCGCCACCGACCAGTTGCACCGACGCAATGATGGCAATGGCAATGCCCAGCCCGATCAGGCCGTATTCGATTGCCGTGGCTCCCGACGCGTCTTTGGCGAAGCGTCGGAAGTATGTGCCCAAATTCTTCAATTCCATAACCGGACTTCCCTTCCGAATGCGATCTGCGTCGCCCCGCAGTGCAGGCAAAATAGGGTCGGACACCTTAATGGATCCTTGCGGAAGGCCGTTTGCGGCGAAAAATGCGCTTTGAAATGCGTCTATTCCTTTCCATCGGGTAAATGGACAAGCTAAAATTATACACATTCCGGTGGTGGCGACCATTTCGTGTTGGCATCGAAGCGCCGGGTTGGGGATGGCAGATCCGTGGAGAGAAAAATGGCCCGTGAACTTACAATCGAACTGCTCGATGAAATCCAGGACGGATTCAACCGCCACGACGTGGATGCGATCCTGTCGCACTTCGTCGATGACTGCGAGTGGCTCATGGCGCGCGGGCCGACCGCGCCGGAAGGGCGCCGCTGCCTCGGCAAGCAGGAAATCGGCGATGTGCTGCGCAGCCGCTACGGCGAGATCCCGGATATGCGGTGGGAAGAGATGCGGCACTGGATCTGCGACCAGACCAAGGCGATCTCCGAGTGGGTGGTGCGCGGCGCTCCGACCGGCGGCGAACCGTTCGAGTATGTCGGCTGCGATCTGTGGGAGTTTCGGGACGGCTACGTCACCAAGAAAGATACGTACTGGAAATTTATCGGCTGACGGATATCGGCGCGGCCGGGAGCGTCAGCTCAAGGGGGCGGGCAACTGGCCGTTGACGGCGCAGATCCGCTCCACGACTGCGCGTCTTGGCCGGTTGATGTAGCCGTGCTCATAGGCGACGATCTGGAGCTTGCCCCTGACCATTTCAATCAGCTCGCCGGGTCTCAGAAGGTGGTCCGGATGCTTTGGCTTGCCGTAGGCCTCGTTCCCCTGCGCGAAGGTTTCGTAGATCAGCACGCCGCCAGGCGCGACCGCAGCCACGAGCGGGGCCAGGATCGGTCGGTGCAGGTAATTTGTGACGACGACCGTGCCATAAGCCTGCGTGCCGAATTGCCAGACCATGCCGTCTTCCAGGTCGCGCTCGATCAATGTCAGCTGATCGGTGTCGTCGATCAGCTTGAAGTCGGAGACATCCAGATCGACGCCGGTGACGCAGTAGCCGCGCTTCAAAAAGAAACGCGAGTGCCGGCCGCTGCCGCAGGCGACGTCGAGCACGGGCAGTCCCTCGGGAGCCAAATGGGCATACCGGCTGACCCAGGGCGATGATGCGCGTTCTGGTTTCATGGTCGCCATGATGGATGCAAATGTCCGATTGGGAAAATCACTTTCATGAAACAATACTAACGCAGGACGCAGATTGTGTGGCTTTCAGCCGGCGTGCCCGGGAACGGCGAGCGCCTTGTTACGCTCATGAGCGTGAAATGCTCTAACGCAGGTGATTTCCCCGGCTGAGCCGTTCCTGCGTTCCCGACTTTTCGAGGCTGTAGGCGTCGCTGTCCTCTGCAAGCGAGACAACGTCAAGCCCGGGATCTTCGGTACGGGGAAAGGGCAGCCCGGCCTCCGCCATCGCCGCGTAGCGCGCCCGCACCGCATGCCGCTTCTTGGTCTGGTGCGGCTGGAAATTGTCGAGATCCGCGATTGCCAGTTCTCCATCCAGGGTGACCGCCCCCGCCGCCACCGCGTCCTCGAGCAGGTCGCGGCCGGCCTCGGTGCGGACGATAAACCCGTTCCAGCCCTCGTCTTCTCCGACCGGGGTGCCGCCATCCCAGATGTCGAGCGCGGCGATGTCGGCGGAAAGCCCGATAGCGTCCGGGCAGATCTTGCAGCGGTAGAAGTTGCGCCAGGATTTTTCTTCGGCCCAGAGCCTGCGATAGGTGGTTTCGCCGCGCCGTCCGTCCCTGGCTTCGGCGAATGTCGGGCCCGGGCAGCCATAGCCGCGGTAGCTGAAGCGGGCGAGGTCGGCCTCGCGCAGGTCCCATTCGTCCAGCAGTTCCTGGAATTTGGAGAGTTCGGAAAAGCCGCCGCATACGAGGGTGAGTTTGTATCGGCAGAGCGCGTCGACACGCGGGTCGATCCGCGCCAGATTGCTCAGTGCGGTGATGTCGCAGGGCTTGCCGACAAAGACGAACGGACGGCCATCGTCAAGCGCTGACTGGATGTCCACCAGCGGAGCCGTTGCCGCATAACGTGACCCCGACGCCGCGATCACGTCATCTGCGGTAAAGGAGCGTTGCGTCTTCGACAGCATCGGGCGCTCGGGGTCGGCCGCAAGGTGCACGATGTAGTCCGCCTTGCCGCTTTCGAGAATGTGCAGCGCCAGTGCGGTCAGAGCGCCGCCGGTCGCCGCCCGAAAACGCACGTCCGGGTCCGCTGCGAAGCCCTGCACGATGTCAACGATGTTGCCCCACATGGCATCGTGTTCGGCGCCCGGGTCACGGTCGGGAAAACTCACATTGATGCCCGGACAGATGGCATTGAGGGTCTGTGTCTCGGCGTCGGTCATGAGCCGCACCTCGCGCGGCCGCTCCAGTCCATCATCCTCGTCTGTGTGCGTCAGAACCTCCGGTCCGAGCACCGACCGGCAAATGCCGCAGCCCATGCAGAGGCCGTTCCCGACGATCTCCTCTAGACTGTACGATTGTTCGCCGCCCATTGTCATCTCCATGTTCGGATCGGATGCAAGCCTATCCTGCTTTACCCTGCCAGGACGTCTGCGTCACTGGCTTCCGCCATCAGCGGCATCATCATGGCGAACAGCTCGACTTGCGAGCTCACCGCGCATTTCGCGTAAAGCTGCTTGCGGAACACTTTGACCGTATGCGGGCTGATCCCGAGGATGAGGCCGATCGATGGCGAGGAATGACCTTGCAGAATGAGCAGGGCCACCTGGGCCTGGCGGCGGCTGAGCTTGACGTGCCGGCGGTGCGCGGCAATATCGATGAGGCGCTCCAGCATGTTCGTTTCGTCCGCCGCCGGCGTCCGGCCGTCCAGTGAAATGCTCTCCCAGTGCCGTTCCATGAGCGCGATGATCACCGGCTCATAGCGCCGCAGGGTGGAAATCGCCTTGCGGGAAAAGTACCGGCCGCTCGAGACATCTGTGCCGAGGCAGGCCGTAAGGGTGCACCCGGTTGCCGAATAGCCCAGCGCCGCGATTTCATCGATCAATGTCGTTTTCTGATAGTAGGCCTGATAGTAGCTCGACCGCTTGAACTGGTCCGGCGCCAGGTCAAGCAGGCGGTAGAGGCCGCGCGGTATCTGCTCCAGGTGCGCCTTGTGGAACGGGTCGAGCAGATAGGCCGCGGTCAAATACTCGCTTTCCATGGCGTGGAACACCACCGGGTCGGTGAATTCCCGGTAGAGCGCGGCGGGCTGGCCCTCGCCCTTGTAGGCAAGCACGATGAAGTTGTCGAACGGCGCGCACTGGCGCAGAAAGCTGGCGAATATGCGCGGGAACCCGTCGCTGCCCAATGTCGCGACGGCGCGCGCCAGAGCCCATTCGAGTGCAGAGGTTCCTCCCGTCGCCATGTGAAAGTCCCGATCATACCTCTCTGGGGGTATATACCCCGCCCAACTGGTTCTATAACATAATCTCTCTCGGGGGAGGGGTATGGCTGGCGCCGTGCCCGGATTGAGTAATAGCGTTGCGCTGGGGATCATGAAGCCGCCATCCACGGACCAGGTTGCCGTAAGTATCAAGAGTGTCGTCAAGACGTTCGGAGAGGGCCCGGGCGCCGTTACCGCGCTCGACGACGTGTCGCTCGACATCGCAGACAACGAGTTCTTCACGCTGCTCGGCCCGTCCGGCTGCGGCAAGACCACGCTGCTGCGGATCATCGCCGGATTTGAAGACCTCACCAACGGCGCCGTCTTTCTCTATGGCGACGAGATCGAACAGCTGCCGCCCAACAAGCGGCCGGTCAACACGGTGTTCCAGCACTACGCCCTGTTCCCGCATATGGGCGTGTCGGAAAACGTCGCCTTCGGTCTCAGGCGGCTCAAGCACGATGAGGCCGCGATCAGGTCGCGCGTTTCGGAAATGCTCGAACTGGTACAACTCGACCAACTCGCCGACCGCCTTCCGGCACAGCTATCCGGCGGCCAGCAGCAGCGTGTCGCCCTGGCCCGCGCGCTTGCCCCGAATCCCAAAGTGCTGCTTCTCGACGAACCGCTTTCGGCGCTCGACCTGAAACTCCGCCAGGCCATGCGGGTCGAACTCAAGCAATTGCAGGAAGACACCGGCATCACCTTCATCTTCGTCACCCACGACCAGGAAGAAGCGCTCACCATGTCCGACCGCATCGCGGTGATGTCGGCCGGCCAGGTGCAGCAGATCGGCAGCGCCGACGACATCTATGAGCGCCCCGTCAACCGTTTCGTCGCCGACTTCATCGGCGACACCAACCTGCTCGAAGTGAAGGTAACCGGCACCGCGGCCAAGGGCGCGGTCACCTGTGAGACCGGCCAGGGCATCAAGCTCACCTGCCTCCCGGCGGGAGCGCCGAAAAAGGGCGACAGGGCACATGTTTCCATCCGCCCTGAGAAAATCACCCTGACCCAGCCGTCGCGGGCCAAGGATGCGATCCCCTGCACGGTGGGCCGGTTGATCTATCTCGGCACCGACACGCAATGCCTGGTGAATCTCGATGACGGCACCGAGATCATGGTGCGCAACCAGAACGCCCATGGCAGCGCGCTGCAGTTCGGCACCGGCGACAAAGCGGCCCTGAAGCTCGACGACGGCGCCGCGCGCCTGCTGATGGACTGAGCGATGGCGGGATCTCTCGGACTGACAACCAACGGCGCCGTTCAGCCCAAGGCGGCGGCGCCGATCAGCCGAGACCGTCTGCTCCTTCTGTCGCCCGCCCTGATTGCGATCCTGGTGTTCCTGGTGACGCCGCTGATCTTCATCATCACCTATTCGTTCCTGACACCGGGGACCTATGGCGGCGTCGAGTGGGTGTTCTCGACCGATGCCTATGTGCAGTTCCTGTTCGAGCGCGACCTGTTCACCGAGGACCTGGTATTCTCCAACGCTTATCTCTCGATCTACAGCCGCTCGGCGCTGCAGGCGATTGTCGCGACCGTGATCTGCCTGATCATCGGCTTCCCGACCGCCTATTTCATCGCCACCCGGCCGGTGAGCCAGCGCACCGCCTGGGTGTTCCTGATCACGGTGCCCTACTGGATCAACCTCCTGATCCGCACCGTCTCCATGCTGTTCATCATCCGCGACGAGGGGCCGATCAATCATGCGCTGATCGCCTTGGGCGTGACGTCCGAGCCGATCCGCATGGCCTACACGGACTTCGGCATCGCCCTGGGTCTCGTCTATTCCTACCTGCCTTTCATGGTGCTGCCGATCTATGCCTCTATCGAGCGTTTCGACTTCCGGCTTATGGAGGCGGCCTACGATCTATATTCGGACCGCTGGACGATCCTGCGCAAGATCGTGCTGCCGATCACCAAGCCCGGCATCATCGCAGGCTCGCTGCTGGTCTTCATTCCAAGCCTCGGCTCTTTCATCGCGCCCGATCTGCTCGGCGGCGGCAAGAACCTGATGATCGGCAATCTCATCGCGCTGCAATTCCAGGGCTCGCGCAACTGGCCGTTCGGTTCGGCTTCTGCCGTCATCTTGATGACTATCGTGCTGATCGTGTTGATCATCTTCGCGCGCCGCCGCGCCCAGGCAGCGGGGCACTAGGCGCCATGGCACGCAATTCGCCACGTACGCTGCGCCGTTATCCCGGTTTCCGCTGGGTTGCGGGAGGCTGCCTGCTTCTGCTGTACGGGCCGATGATCGTCATCACGATCTATTCGTTCAACTCGATCCGCTCGATCACCACCTGGGGCGGCTTCAGCTTCGACTGGTATCTGAAGGCCTTCAACAATCCGAACATTCAAAGCGCCACGGCCAATTCCCTGATCATCGCCATTGCGGCGGCGACCACGGCAACGGCTTTGGCGGTTGCCGCCTCCCTGGCGATGATCCGCGGTCCCAGGTTCAAGGGATCGGAATTCGGATTTGCCCTGATCAATCTGCCCCTGATGGTGCCCGAGATCGTCACTGCCGTGGCCAGCCTGATCTTCTTTCTGGCGGTCGGCATCAACCTTGGCCTGACCACGATCCTGCTGGCGCACATCGTCTTCTGCATCCCCTTCGCCTATATGCCGATCGCCGCGCGGCTGGAGGGCATCGAGGGCTTTTACGAGGACGCGGCGAGAGACCTTTACGCCTCGCGCTGGGAAACCTTCCGCTACGTCCTCCTGCCAATGATGCTGCCGGGCATATTGTCCGGCTACGTGCTGGCGTTCATAATCTCGCTCGATGACTTCATCATCACCAATTTGGTCGCAGGACCCGGCGCGACGACGCTGCCGCTTGCGATCTACGGAATGGTGCGCGTCGGCTTCACGCCCGAGATCAATGCGATCTCGACGATGATGCTGGGCGTCTCCATGATTTTCGTGACGGTGTCCTACCTGATTGGACGGTCCGGCGCGAAAAGCAAAGGGAGCTAAAAAAAGGGAGTTTGAAATGACTGGAAGGCTGAAAACATGGGCTGCCGCTGCTGCCGTCGGGCTCGGCGCCGCACTCGCCGCCGGGCCGGCTCAGGCCGCGGGCGAGCTCAAGATTTACAACTGGTTCGACTATTTGCCCCAGGAACTGATCGACAAGTTCTCCAAAAAGCACGACGTCGCGGTCACGATGGACACCTACGATTCCAACGAAACCCTGCTGTCGCGCCTGAAGGCCGGCGTCAAGGGCTACGACGTTGCGGTCCCCGGCGACTACATGGTTCAGATCATGATTTCCGAGGAGCTGCTCGAAAGGGTCGAACCCAACCAGCTTGAAAACTTCAAGTACATGAAGAAAGAGCTGATCGACGTCTATTTCGATTCCGGACGTCACTATTCGATCCCCTATCAGTTCGGCACGACCTCCTTCATGGTCGACACCACGGTCTATGACGGAGACATCAACACCCTGGCGATCCTCTTCGATCCCCCGGAAAAGCTCAAAGGCAAGATCAACATCCTCAAGGATGTGAACGATGTGCTGAATGCCGGCCTGCGCTATCTCGGCCACCCGCGCTGCAACGACAACCCGGCGCACCTGAAAGAGCTCAACGACCTTCTCGTCAATGCCAAGGCGAACTGGTTGAGCTTCAATTCCGATGGCGCCAAGGAAGTTCTGGTTTCCGGCGATGCCGCTGTCGGCATGATCTGGAACGGGTTCGGCCTGCGCGGCCGCCTTGAGAAGGGCTCCCTCAAATACGCCTATCCCAAGGAAGGCCTGACCGCCTGGATGGACAATCTTGTTGTCCTCAAGGACGCGCCCAACGTGGAGAACGCCAAGAAGTTCCTCAACTTCATGCTGCATCCCGAGAATGCCGCGGCGCTGACCAACTTCGCCATGTACACGGCGGGCGTCACCGGCACCGAGCCCTACCTCACCAAGGAGCTTGCCAGTGCGCTCGAACTCAACCCGCCGGACGACGCGCCGCAGCCGGAATTCGTTCCGCCCTGCGACCCGAAGGTGGTGAAGTTCTACGACCGCATCTGGACCAACCTTCTGAAGTAATCACGTAATCAACGGCCGGCGTCTTCGGGCGCCGGCTTTTCCTCGCCGGGTGGACCCTCATGACCGAACCAAAACAGGCCTGTGCCGCGCCGAAATCAGAACTCTGCACCAAGACCGCGACCGAACTGGCGGGCCTCATCAAGGCCAGACAGGTCTCCCCTGTCGATGTCGTCCAGGCGAGCCTCGACCGTATCGAGGAGGTGCAGCCGGTGCTGAACTGCTTCTGCTTCACCTTTCCAGAAGAGGCATTGGATCTGGCGCGGCAGGCCGAGGACCAGGTGATGAAGGGTGGCGAACTTGGCCCCCTCCACGGCGTCCCCATCGCAATCAAGGATTTCACGCCCACCAAGGGCAAGACCACGACCCGTGGCTCGGTCTGCTTCAAGGACTGGGTGCCCGATTTCGATCCGGTCATCGTCCAGCGGTTCCAGCGCGCCGGCGCCATCATGGTGGCTAAGACCACGACACCGGAATTCGCCTTTTCAAGTTTCACCCGCTCGCCCCTGTGGGGTCACACGCTCAATCCCTGGGACGCGACGCGAACGCCCGGCGGCTCGTCCGGCGGCTCCGGCGCCGCGGTCGGGTCTTTCTGCGTACCGATCGCCGAGGGCACCGACATGGGCGGCTCGGTGCGCATCCCTGCCGCCTTCTGCGGCATCTACGGCCACAAGCCGAGCCTTGGCCGCATCCCCATGGACATTCTCAACACGGTCTTCGATTCGATCTCGCATTTCGGCCCGCTCGCCCGAACGGTGGAAGATGCCGCGCTCTTCCTGCGCGTCGCCGAAGGGCCCTCCGATGCCGACATCCAGAGCCAGATCAGCCCGCTGCCGCTGCCCGATCCGATCGCGGCAGACGTCAAGGGCCTCAGGATCGCGCTCTCCGCCGACCTTGGCTTCTGCCGCATTCATGACGACGTGCGGGCCAATCTCCACGCGGTCGCCGATGCCCTGCGCGCGGCCGGTGCACATGTGGAAGAAGTCGATCTCGGCTGGACCCTCGACGTTATGAGTGAGTGGAACAAACTCTGGGAAGTGCTGCTGGCGGCGGCCTTCGCCGACTGTCTCGAAAAACACCGCGGCGAAATGGACCCGGACGTGGTTGCCCTCATCGATGCCGGTCTCAAGCAGGACGCGGTCTCCTACAAGCGCATCGAAGACTTCCGCACCTGGCAATGGTCGAAACTGGCCAGGGTGTTCGAGAGCCACGATGCCCTGATCTGCCCGACCATGACCCGCGGCGCGCCGGACAAGGACGACCGCGACGCCAATTACGACATGGTCGACGAGAACGGCAAGCTCTGCGCCCTCGACATGACCTCGCCGTTCAACAACGTGCCGCAATGCCCGGTGATGTCGGTGCCGTCCGGCTTCGACCGCGAGGGCCTGCCCACCGGCGTGCAGGTCGTTGCGCACCGCTTCGACGACCCCACTGCCTTCCGCATCGCCGCCGCGGTAGAGGCGGCGGGGCTTATCCGGCAATAGGCAACTGGGTGATGCCGTAGGAGTGGGTGATCTTGCGCCCTAGAACCGGGTCGTCGAGCTCCATCTCGAACCGCTCCATCGGCCGCACACCGCCGTGCACCGCAAGGGTGCCGCAGAACATGGCAAGGCCGGACCTGGCCTCGTTCGAGCCGCCATATCCCGCGACCAGCTCCATCGGGTCGCGCATGGTGGTGACCGGCCCTTCCTGGTAGAGCGTGCGCTCCCCGCCCTCCAGCGCATGGGAGCGCAGGATCAGATCGTCCCAGTGATCCTTCACCTCGTCATAGCGCCAAAGCGTGGTGGCCACCGGCTTGGGGCACATCTGCTTGGAGATGGCGACCCCGGCCTTCTCGACCTCCCGGTCGGTATGGTCTGAACCCAGACCGACCAGGAACGTCCCGTCATGGGCGAAGAGGACGAACTCCACTTCGCCGCTCGATGTGGCGCCGACCACTTCGATGGCGTCTTCGGTGGTGAGGAGATTGGCGCCGTTGCGGTAGTAGGTCGGCGTTGCCTTGGGGCGCGGGATGCCGAGCGCTTCGAGCTCGGCGATATGTTCCTCCATGGCCGCCACATTGCGCGCGGTCCAGCCGGCGACGACCAGTTCCGTCACATCGAGCGCAATCGCGTGCGATCCGTCCCGGTCCGCCAGGGTCATTTCATTCAAAAGCATGGTGATGGTCTTTCTGAAATCTTACCCCGTCGTCACACCGGGTCGTAATAGTGCATTTCGAGCAGCACGCAACCGGTCTCCGACTTGAACGGCCCGTGATAGGCGCCGGGCGGGCGGCAGGCATAGGTGTTGGGCTCGAAGGGCTGGCCGCCCTCGCCATTCTCGTCATTGCCGACGGTCAGGTCGCCCGACACCAGATAGACCTCTTCCCAGTAGTCGTGCACGAAAGGCGCCGTGGTGAACTCACCGGCCCTGAAGCGCAGCAGCCTGGTGCGCGAGCCGCGCTTGTTTTCCTCGTCCAGTGCGCCGGACAGGATCTTCTGTTCGATGCCCGCCGGATAGCCCGGCGGCACATGCCAGCCTTCGCCCATGTCGAGCGTATGAAATTCTTTATGTTCCTTGTTGACGCCCATGTCGCTCCTCGCTTCGGTGCCCCGCCGTTTCACAACGGCGCTAACCTGCTGCGGAGGCGCGGGATCTGTCAAGCGGAGAGCGCTCCTGAAAAGGTCTAAAGCCGCAGCCTGACGCCGCGTCCCGTGCTGAGGGGCCGATTGCGCACGGCCTCGCGCCTCAGAACGTAGATGCCGCTGCAGACGATCAACGCGATGCCCAGCAGTGTCGTGGCAGGCGGATGTTCGCCCCAGACCACCAGCCCCCACATCACGGCGAGCGGCATGGCGACGAATTCGAACGGTGCGACGACGCTTGCCGGGGCGACCCTGTACCCTTGCGCCAGACAATAAAATCCGACCGCCGCGATCACCCCGCAGGCGCCCAGCATGAGGAGGTCCCGGCCTTCGGGCATGGACCACGCGCGCAGCAGGAAGGCGAGGCTCGGATGGCTGTCATTGGCGAAACTGCCATCGCCCATAACGAGCCCGCCGGCACCGCTGACGATGACGAAGATCAGCATGGCGGTGAGCGCCAGGCTCGGACCGGTCTGGGTCTTGCCCAGGCGTCTCGTTATGATCACGCTGGTGGCATAGGTGAACGACGCCAGCAAGGGCAGGAAAGCCACCGGATCCAGGATCGACGAGCCCGGGCGGACAATCACCAGAACGCCGATAAACCCGGCCAGGACCCCTGCCCAGCGCCGGATGCCGACGCTTTCACCCAGAAACAGAGCCGAGAATGCGGTCACGATCAAAGGCGACACAAAGAAGATCGCCGTCACTTCGGCAATCGGCATCGCCGCCAACGCCATGTAATAAGCCGTGTATGACGTGACCTGCAGCAGGCCGCGCACCAGATTGATCAACGGATGCCGCACGCGCAGGGTCGAGAAACCACCATCGGCATAAACCATGAACCCGATGATCGTCATCGCCACCAGGCCGCGTATGAACATGATTTCCAGCGCCGGATAGGTGGCGCCCAGCAATCGGATGATGATGTCCTGAATGCTGAAAATGGCGATTCCCCCGGCAATCAGGAAGATGCCTCTCGCCGGCGCATCCACGAGGTCGGGTACGGCAGTTCTGGAAACGGAGCTGATTCTTGCGGCCACGGCGAACCTCCGGCGCTTCAAATACGGCACGCCAGGAGATTGGGTGTTCCGTTACGATTTGAAAAACGAATTTTCTCTATGGGAATGATCGCATTATCCGATAGCCTGTCGAAACCCGATATGCCGGAAATGGAGACCGCCGGTGAACCTTGATCACATCTGGACGTTTCTGGAAGTCGCCGACACCGGCAACTTCAATCGCGCCGCCGAGAACCTGAACGTCACCCAGTCGACAGTCAGCGCCCGGATCAAGTCACTGGAGGAGGGTTTCGGCCACCCGCTTGTGACGCGCAGTCATGCGGGCTGCGTGCTGACGGCGGCGGGTCATCAGTTCCGCCACTATGCCAACGGCATTCAGCGGCTGTGGCAGAAGTCGCATCAGGCCGTCACCCTGAAGCCCGGTTTTCGCAGCGTGTTGTCGATCGGTGCCCAGGTCAGTCTGTGGGAACGGCTGGTGCTCGACTGGATCGGCTGGATGCGGCAGCGGGCGCCCGACGTGGCGCTGCGGATCGAGGCCGACTATTCGCCGAGCCAGATGCGCCAGCTCGCCGACGGGCTGCTCGACATCGGCGTGATGTACCAGCCGCGCCACACCTCCGGGCTGGTGGTCGAAAAGCTGCTTGAGGAAAAACTGATCCTGGTGGCGACCGACAATCGCCAGGTCTCCCCCGGCTGGGTCGAGGACTATGTCTTCGTCGATTGGGGCGACGTCTTTCTCAGCGAACATGCCGAGGCGTTCCCGCAGATGGAAACCGCCGCGGTCACGGTCGGGCTCGGCGCGCTCGGGCTTCAGTACATTCTGAAGAACGGGGGCTCGGGGTACTTTCCGCTGCGCGTGGTTCAGCCCCTGATCGCCGGGGGCCGGCTGTTCCGGCTCGGCGGCGCGCCGACATTGCGGCGGCCCGCCTATGTGGTCTACCGCACCGATCCGGCCGATCAGGAGACACAGGACCTTGCGCTCGACGGACTGCGGAGCATTGCGGCGCTCGAAGTGGAATGAGAAGCGACGTCGCGGCGATTTGAATGGACACGGTGTCGGCCATCCGCTACCGCCAGAACCCATGATCCGGCGCATCCGCATAGCCACCGGCATTGTGCTGTTTACATTCGTGTCCACGCACTTGCTCAACCATACGCTGGGGCTGGTCTCGCTCGACGCAATGGAACTGGGGCGGGGCGTGTTTCTCGCCTTCTGGCGCCAACCGGTCGTGAGCGTCATCCTTTACGGCGCAATGGCGTCGCATGTGGGGCTTGCCATTTGGGCGGTCTATGAGCGGCGGACCTGGAGGCTGCGGGCCATCGACTGGACACAGCTCGGACTTGGGCTGCTCATCCCCTATTATCTGGCCGGACATGTGCTCAACACGCGTTATTCGAATATCTTCCATGGTTTCGATGACAGCTACCGTCTGGAGCTGATCGTATTCTTCGTGTTGGTGCCGCAGCTTGCCATCAACCAGACCCTACTCGTTCTCATCGCCTGGGGGCATGGGCTTATCGGCATGGCGCAGTGGCTTCGCCTTAAGCCCTGGTTTGCCCCGTGGCGTGATGCGGCCCTGGGCCTGGCGCTTCTGCTGCCCGCTCTGGCGATCGCCGGCGTCTGGGTGGCCGGCCGCGATGTCGCCGTGCTGGCACAGGACGAGGCCTGGATGGCGAAGGCGATTGCGGACAGCTCCCGTCCTGTCGGTGACGAGCTGTTGGCCCTTGAACAAATCCGGCAGATCGCGCTGACCGCTTTGTTCGGCGCGTTCGCGGGCGCCGTTGCCCTGCGGTTCGCAATCTCATACCTGGCCCGCGTGTCCGGTGCGGTTCAGATTGGGTATCCCGGCGGCCGGAACATCTCGGTGAGCGCCGGTACGTCGATTCTGGAGGCCTCCCGTCAGCACCGAATTCCACATGCCTCGGTGTGCGGCGGCCGCGGCCGTTGTTCCACCTGCCGGGTCCGCATCTCGGCCGGGTTCGACCTCCTCCCCGCGCCAAGCGCTGCGGAGCACATGGTGCTGGCGCGCGTCGGCGCGGCGCCCAATGTGCGGCTTGCGTGTCAGACGCGACCTGTCGCGAACTGCAGCGTGGTCCCGTTGCTGCCGCCTGCCGCCGGAGCGGCTTTGCCGGGATCGGGCAAGACGGCCGAACATGGCGCAGAGCGCGACATCGTGGTTCTTTTTGCCGACCTGCGCGGTTTCACCGGCCTCACCGAGGAGATGCTGCCCTACGACGTCGTCTTTCTGCTCAACCGCTACTTCGCGGTGATGGGCGAAGCCATCGAAGCTGCCGGAGGCTATGTCGACAAGTTCATCGGCGATGGAATCATGGCCTGGTTCGCCCTCGACCATGACGATGCGGCAAGCAGCCGTGCCGCCATTGCCGCCTGTGCGGCCATGGCCAATGCGCTGGAAACACTGAACCGCGATCTCGCCGACGATCTGAAGGCTCCCTTGCGCATCGGCATTGGCCTGCACGCCGGCCCGGCGGTCGTCGGCCGCATGGGATACGGCCGCGCCACCGATCTCACCGCCATTGGCGACACGGTCAATACAGCAAGCCGGCTGGAAGCAATGACCAAGGATCATGGCGTCCAGCTTGTTGTCTCCCGCGCCGTTGCCCGCGAGGCTGACCTCGACGTTTCGATCTACGAAACCCGTGAGGTGGATATCAGAGGACGTGAAAAACCTTTGGGCGTGCTGCTGGTGCCGGACGCCGCCGAATTGGATACGGGCTGAGTGGCCTGAACCGACATCCGTTTGGGTTGCCCCGTAGCTGGCGTTTGTGGACCAGTTGATGCCTTCTTGGGTTGTCTGTTTGTCAGAGTGTCTGCCCATTTCGACCCAGACAGCTTCCGGGGTTCTGGCGACGACCTTGCTGAACCGATGTTCTCGGTCGATCCATCAGCATCTTGATCGTTTGCCTGCATGGGCGCGTCCCGACCGGATCCATAGCTCAAGCATCGAAACTGTTGCGGTGCAAAAGGGGAGACGGCGCCCGCGCGCTGCCCTTAAGTACAGCACGGAGCGCCGTCACCTTTTGGTCATTCACGCCTTGATCCGGCGGAAATCCGCCTGGTGTCAGAGCGTCGGCAGTGGCTCCATGGGTCCGCCGAGCCATTTGCGGTGAAGCTCGTCCAGCGTGCCGTCCATCTGCTTGAGAAAGATGAAGGTGTCCAGCCAGCGCAGCAGATTGTGCTCGCCCATCTTGACGGTGACGTGGGCGGGAGCGCGCCGGAGCGTGAATTTCTGATCGAACTCCGTCTGCGGGTTCAGCTTCGCCAGTTCGACAACGACGACGCTGTTGGCGGCGAGAAGCTGCGACTGGCCGGACAGATAGGCCTGGACGGCGGTGGCATTGTCCTCGGTCCGCATGATGTCGGCGTCGGGATTTGCCGCCGTGAGGAGGAGATCCTCCGTCGTGCCCTTGGCGACACTCGTTTTGAGGTCCGTGACGTCGGCCGCGGATTTTACGTCCAGGTTCTTCGGGCCGAAGACCGCCAGATACGTGTTGGCGTACGGGGCGCTGTACATCACTTGTTTTGCCCGTGTCGGCGTGATCGACATGGCGGCAATATTGATGTCCGACTTGTCGGTCATCAGGTAGGGAATTCTGTTCGCGGCGGTTGACTGCACGAGTTCCAGTTCCACCCCGAGCGCTTCGGCCACCAACTTCGCCAAATCGATGTCGATGCCCTCCAGTTCGCGGTTGGCGTTTTGGGAACCGAACGGCGGAACATCGGCAAAGACCGTAATGCGCACGCTGCCGCGTTCCAGGATATCGCTGAACACGTCGGCAAAAGCTGTCGTCGCCGCGCCGGCCGTAATGGCAAGTGCCAGAAACGCATTTATCAAAAATCGAAACATGATTTTCCCTCCTGATTGGACGCAATCCCTGAAAGTTCGAACGAGCTTATGTGATTTGTATTTGATGTCAAGATTTATATATGAATTAATGCCGCAATGATCGATGATGCGGCACATGAATCGCCGCACCGGGGCGAGAGGGTGCCGGCGTCGATCCAAAGCCGCGATATCCAGAGGACACAGCATGTCGAAGCATGATTTCTCAGCCGACGAATTTGCCGCCCGCCGCAGCCGCGTCCGAGACGCAATGGAGACCGCGGGCATCGATTGGCTGATCATCGTCCATCCAGTTTCAATTCACTGGCTGACCGGTTCGGATGCGAAGAGCTATCAGGAGTTTCAGTGCCTTCTGATGTCCATGCAGCCGGGCCCGCTTGCGGTTCTGACGCGCCAGGGCGAGCGAAACGAATTCAACGACGATGCGATCGTAGATGAAGTCTGGACATGGGGCGGCGGGGAAGTCGAAGACCCGGTCGCGGCGTTCGAGAAGCTCGCCGCAAAGTACAATCTGCGTGGGTGCCGGGTCGCAATGGAAGTGCCGGCCTATTACCTGCACCCACACCACTACGTGCGTATCAGGGAGTTTCTCGCAGATGCCTTCGTCGGTGAGCAGACGGACCTGATCCACGATCTCAAACTGGTGAAGTCCCCTGCCGAGCTGGCCTATATCCGCCAGGCAAGCGACATTGCCGACGCCGCAATGGCGGTGTTTGCCGAAACACTGAGCCCCGAACGTACAGAGCTGCAGGTCGCGGGCAGGGTTTACGAGGCTCTTCTGTCATCGGGAGGTGGACTGGCAGCAAGTCCCATCAATCTCGTGTCGGGCGAGAGGTCATGCTTCAGCCATGGCGCGCCGACGGAGCGGCACCTGCGCGAAGGCGATTTCGGCAGCGTCGAATTCGGTGCCACGCGCAACCGCTACACGGCGACGATCGGCCGTCAATTCTGCATCGGTGAGCCGACGGAGCGAATGCTCGAATTGTACGATGTCGTGCGCAGGGCCAGTGACGCCTGCATGGCCGCGATCGCAGACGGCGTACCCGCGGTGGTTCCGCACGAAGCGGCCAAGAAAGTGATTGCCGATGCCGGAATGGAGCGCCACCGGGTACACACCACGGGTTACGGACTGGCGCCGGGTTTTCCGCCCACATGGGGCGAGCCCGTCCATATGATCGCGGACAGCCCCTACACCTTGCGCACCGGCATGGTGTTGACCGTCGAGCCGCCGGTTTTCATCGGCGAGGAGCGTCTTGGCGCGCGGCTTATCGACAACGTCGTCGTCACGTCTGGCGGGGCCGAGCTGCTGTCGCGCTACAGCCGGGACCTGATCGTCATCGACTGATGTGCCCGTAACTGCCGATTCAGGTAAGGTTACCTGTTATTTCCGTACAGGTTTTTTGCAGCGCCGTGAGGATACTGTCGATGTCCGGTGCCGTTCCGTGACGGTTGAGGTGGGGAACGACAATGCTCGCGATGGCGCGGCCGTCCGGCCCCAACACCGCGCAGCCTATGTCGGTCACGCCGACAACATCGTGGCTTTCCGACACGAGATATCCGGTCTTGCGGATGTTATCGAGTTCCCGCTGAAGCGCAGGCGGTTCGGCGTCCAGCCCGGCCAGGGCGGTGCTTTCGGCGATCATTCGCCCACGAATTGTTTCAGGTTGGAATGCCAGAACGAGCAGCCCGGAGGTCGCGTCGAGCGCCGGTCTGCGGTAGCCCAGCTTCAAGGTGAAACTGAAATCCGAAATGCCCGTGGTCGTTGCGACGACAACCGTCTCACCCCGATTGACGACGACAAGGTGAGATGATTGTCCGGTTTCGTCGCTCATCCGTTCCATCAACGGAACGGCAACCTCTGCCAGTTCGCGTGGCCGCGGCGTGCGCATGCCCAATTCAAAGAGGCGGTTGGTGAGCGAAAGCCGGTCAGCCGCGTCCCTGACCATGTAGCCGCGCTCGACGAGGACGAAGACCATGCGGAAAATTTCAGCCTTGGAGCGCCCGAGGCGCTCGGCAATCTGGCGCGTCGACATGGGCTCGTCACTCGTCGCCAGCAGTTCGAGAATATCAAGCCCTTTCTCCAGGGCCGGTGCCGAATAGGCCCGCTTCTCGGTTTCGGCCGCCTCAATGTCGCTAACTGTCATATGCTGGCTGTTTGCTGTCGGAGACTGAATTCTGCCAGGTTACATACGAATTCGCAGTGCGCATCGTCAACACGCAGCATTCAGGATTATTTCATATATGATTCTTGACATCAAATACAAATCACATAGTCTGATCCGTGACCCCGAACGAATGTGAGGATCAGCTCGTGAATGCCGCCGCCGGACACGGCATCTGGAAACTTCGGTTGACGCCAGCGCAGCCGCGCCATCGATCGGCGGTGCCGGCTTGACCTACACCCTGCAATTTCGCGATGTTTTCGCTTCTTGGGAGTATCTTCTTCAAGGCGTCGTCACGACCCTTTACCTTTCCAGCATCGTCATCATATTCGGTTTTTTGATCGGCGTGATCTGTGCCGCCGGACGCATCTACGCAAACCGCGTCCTTCGCATGGTGATTGGCGGTTATGTCGAGGCCATCCGAAACACGCCGCTGCTGGTTCAGCTGTTCATTGTGTTTTTCGGTCTGCCGGGCTTTGGCCTCAGATTCGACGCCACCACCGCCGCGGTCATCACATTCACCGTAAACCTTGGCGCCTACTCCACGGAAATTGTCCGCGCAGGTCTGCAGTCCATCCCGCGGGCCCAGATCGAGGCCGGCTTTGCACTCGGCCTGTCGGGGCCTCAGGTCTTCCGGTACGTCATACTTTCCCCCGCCCTGAAGATGATGTTTCCCGCTCTTGCCAGTCAGTTCATCCTTTTGATGTTGGCGACGAGCATTGCATCTCAGATCTCTGTCAACGACCTGTTCCACGCCGCCTCGATCATTCAGTCCAGAACCTTCCGGGATTTTGAAGTCTACCTCGTCGTAGGCGTTCTCTACCTGGCCCTGGCGTTGATCTTCAGAGTTGCGTTCGCGCTCATCTACAAATTGGCTTTCGGCAGACGATGATCAGGGAATTTGGCTGGATCGATGTGTTCTACCTCGTTGCGGCGGCGCGCTGGACGATCGCGCTTACGGTTGCCGCCTTCATCGGTGGCGGCATTGTTGGTGTTGTGATGGCGGTCCTGCGCGTGTCGGGCATCGCGCCATTGCGTTGGTTCGCATTTCTCTACGTGCAGGTCGTGCAGGGAACGCCGCTCCTGGTCCTCTTGTTTCTGTTTTTCTTCGGGCTGGCCATCGTCGGGCTGCCGGTGCTGCCCTGGATTGCGGTCGCATTGGCCTTTTCCGTATACGGCGGAGCTTTTCTGGGGGAGATCTGGCGCGGCGCATTGCAGGCCATCCCCAAGACGCAGTGGGAAGCGGGTTCGGCGCTCGGTCTCAGTTTCACCGAGCAGCTTCGCTACATCATCGTGCCCCAAGCGGTGCGCGTGGCCATACCGCCGACCGTCGGTTTCCTGGTGCAGCTGATCAAGAACACCTCGCTTGCGGCGACCATCGGCTTCGTCGAGCTTACGCGCGAGGCACAGCTGACGACCGCTTCGACCTTCCAGCCGTTTGCGGCCTACATGATTGTGGCGCTGCTGTATTTCCTTTTGTGCTTCCCGCTCACGCAGTGGAGCCGACATCTCGAACGGAAGATCAATGTCGCTGCTTGAAATCGAAAACGTCACCAAGACCTACGATGCGCTCACTGTGCTGACAGATGTTTCGCTCCTCGTCGAAACCGGGGAAATCATCGCCATCATCGGTCGCTCCGGATCGGGAAAGAGTACGCTTCTGCGCTGCATCAATGGCCTTGAATCCATCCAGGCCGGCCGAATAGTGATCGATGGCGTTGAGGTCAACGACCCCGGAACCGATCTGCGCAAGCTTCGACAACAGGTCGGTATCGTCTTTCAGGGATTCAATCTGTTCCCGCATCTTTCGGTCTGCCGCAACATCACTTTGGCGCCGACGGTGACGAAGGGGATTGCCGAGGCCGATGCCCGCGAGCTGGCGCGCGAGGCGTTGGTCAGCGTCGGGCTTGAAGACAAGATCGACGCCTATCCCGATCAGCTGTCTGGAGGCCAGCAGCAGCGTGTCGCAATCGCGCGTTCTCTGGCGATGCAACCGAAACTGATGCTGTTTGACGAAATCACCTCCGCCCTCGACCCGGAACTGACCGGCGAAGTGCTCAGGGTGCTCGAAGAAATGTCTCGCACGGGGATGACAATGGTTCTGGTCACGCACGAGATGGGTTTTGCGCGCCGCTTCGGCTCCCGGGTCGTCTTCATGCATGAAGGACGGGTTTGGGAACAAGGACCTGCGGCGGACACGCTTGGCAAACCGAAGACCAAAGAACTGGAGACCTTCCTCAACGCGGTCTTGCACTGACGCTCTGGCACCATGCATGGCCGGAATCAGCATCGACACTCAAACGAACATGTAACATCGGAATGCAGCCTATGAGCAAGCCCGCATCTACTCGTTCCTCAAGCGCCTTTTTATCCGTCGACCTGGACCGGATGGGAAAGCAGGTTGGCTTCTTGATGATCCCTCATTCTCCAGATGACGACGCCTGGGGCGTCACCCGGGTGCCTGTGGCGGTGATCGCAAACGGCACCGGACCGACCGTCATCCTCGAGGGCGGAAACCATGGCGATGAATATGAGGGGCCGATCGCGATTTGCGAGCTGATCAGGGAGCTCGATCCCGGCGAAATTCAGGGACGGCTGATCCTGATGCCCGCCAACAATGTCCATGCCGTTATGGCTGGCAAAAGGGTGTCACCGGTGGATGGCGTCAATTTCAACCGGGCTTTCCCCGGAGATCCGCACGGCACGGTAACGCAGCAGACCACCGCCTTTATCGTCGATCAGCTCTACCCGGAAGCGGATGCGTTTCTCGATCTTCACTCGGGCGGTTCTTCGCTGGACATCCTGCCAAGCGCAATAATTCAGCCATCCGAGGATTCGACGCTGCGCCAGCAGAACATTTTGGCCGCCCAGGCGTTTGATGCGCCCCTGACCGTTGTCATCGACAATCTCGGCGACCCGCGGACCGCGACCGCGGCCGCGTGCCGGGCCGGTCTCATCACGATGGGAACCGAACTCGGCGGCGGCGGTACCGTTTCGGTGAGCGCCCTTGAAATTGCCCGCCGCGGAATACGCAATGTATTGGTGCACCTGGGCGTTCTTTCAACAGAAACGGCGGTCGAGCCCCGCCGCGACCAACGTATCCTCAGCCTGCCCGGAACGGACGCATATGTGTTTGCCACGGTCGATGGAATATTCGAGCCCTTGCACAGACACGGCCACGAGGTTCGCGCCGGTGAGCCCGCCGGCCGGATCCACTGCACCTGGGACCCCTCGCGCCCTCCCGAAGAGGTGCACTATCAATCGGACGGAATGCTCTATGGACGTCGCCAGCCGGGCCGCGTGAAACCTGGAAACTGCTGCCTGGTCGTGGCCAAACCTTACGGCTAGGAACCGGCCTTCCGTCCGATCCCGCTCCAAAACGTGAAGCGCTCTAAGGATCGAGCGATAGCTGCCGCACCTCGCCCTCATAAGGATGCACCGTGTTGGAATGCGCGCCGGTCACGATCATCCGGTTGGCGTCGAGATCGAGCGCCAGGCTGGTGACGAACTTGAGGCCGGTCTCGAACGTCCCCTGCAAAGTGCCGAGCGCCGAGATCTGCAGGATCTTGCCCGAACCGTAGATCGCCACGAACACCGTGCCGCCGCCGGTGACTTCAAGGCCGTCCGGCCCCACGGACGGACGCATGTCGCCGATCTCGGGCACCAGCTGCGCCACGTCGGCAAAAGGTTCGAGCGGGGTCAGGCTTCCGTCCTCGGCCATGCGGTAGCGCAGGATCCGCTTGCCCATGTGTTCCGACACATAGACCAGGCCCGCGGGCGTCACGAAGACGCCGTTTGAGTATCTCAGTCCCTCTGCGACTTTTCGCGCGGTGCCGTCGGCCTTCACGTGAAACACCCGGCCCGACGGCTGGGCGTGAATGCTGAACGGGCCTGACGAGGAGAAATAGACACCGCCGCGGCGGTCCGAGTGGGAATCGTTGGGCAGGGTCAGGCGTTCGCCATCGACGGAGAACTTGAGGACCCGCAGTGATCCGCCGCCGGCCGACACGATGGCGATGGCGTCGCCCAAATGGCAGGTGATCGCGAATTTCCCCTCACCGTAAGGCGAGATGGACGTTGGACCGCAGCCCTTCATCTCGAAGAACGGCGCGCGCCCCGAACTGTCCCATCTGGTCACCCGGTCGGCGGTCATCTCCGCGTAGTAGAGCACGCCGTCGTGAATGAGGGGACCTTCGGGATAAAGCGCCGGCGTATTGAACGGGCCGGGCGGCAGGTCGCCCGCCGGCGCGGGCGATGCCCAAAGGCCCGCGAGGAGTGCGAGCGACAAGGCGGCGCGGCGGATCATTCCCATTTGCGGTTATGCACCTTGATCGCCTTGAGCTGGTTAACCGGTGCGAAATCGTCCGTCAGGGCCTCGACGTCGTCGCCTGGCACCTCGTGGCGCCGCCGCGCTCCGATCATGCGGGTCAGCGGGTAGCGCAGGCCGTGGGTCTTCTGCCGCTCGCGCGCCGTCCGCATCAGGTCGAGTTCGGGCCGGCGGTCGCCGTCATAGGCAATCGCCACCACATTGCCGCTCGATGGAATGAAATCGACCTGGTCGAATACGGTGAGCAATGTGGCGTAGGTCGAATCGAACAGCATGGTGCTCGGCTCGATGTTCTGCGCGATGATGCCGCCGGGCTTGAGCCGCGACTTGACCAGTTCATAGAATTCCCTGGTCAGAAGATGAAACGGCACGAACGGCCCGCGATAGGCGTCGATCAGGACGATGTCGTGTTTTCGCTCATCGCGCACCAGGGCCAGGCGTCCGTCGGCCTCGACGATTTCCAGCCCCGGCTCGGGCTTCATGCCGAAATACTTCTCCGCCAACTCGATCATCGCGGCGTCAAGTTCGATCGCGGTCACCGTGGCATCGGGAAAATTTTTGTGCAGGTACCACGAGATCGACCCGCCACCCATGCCGATGATGAGGAAGTTCTCCAGCGTCTTGGGATAGGCGAGCGCCGCGGTCATGGTCTGAGTGTAGCTGACCGGAAGCTCCAGCAGGTCTTCCGTGTTGCGCCGCGATTCCACATAGCGCCGCTCCTTGTGTCCAAAGGCAAGCGTCACGTAGCTGTCTTCCTTGAACACGAAGATCGAGTTGTAGTGGGACTCGATCGTCTCGACCAGGTCCGAGGCGGCGGCGGTTGTCGCCAGAACGATCAGGGCGGCAAGGCTGAAGACGGCGGATTTGAAGTGCGTTCTCATACTCTGTTTCAACTTTCGTGAGGCCCCGCCTCGAATTCAGTAATAGTCCGGTTCGAACAGCGGCATCACGGCAAACATGCCGAACTGGCTGACCCAGTGGCCAACCACCTGATAGTCGCCGCGCCACCAGTCCGGTCTGTCGAATGTGGGTTCCAGATGTGCCCGATAGAGCGCCAGATACCGTTCGTCCCCGGTGCGCCGATAGAGCCGCCACAGGCCCCAGGCGCGGCTGAAGTTCAGGCCATAGAGATGGGCGTTTGCCGGCCGCTTCACCGGCTCGATGGATTCCGGCTCCGGCAGGAAACGTTCAAGCCAGGCCTTGAAGGCAGCCGCATCCATGGTTTCCGAAACCAGCCACGCCCAGTTCGTGCAAACGGCCATGAAGCTGCCACGCCTGTGATCGAGATCCGCGCGGCAGGGGCGGTCGAATTTGACAAAACCGTTTTTCACGATCGTATCGACAAAGGACACCAGTTCCGACCGGCCGGTCTGTGCGCCATAGGCTCTGAGATTGATCAGCGCCCAGCTTTGGCTTTCGTAAGACGAGGACAGCGGATCAATGCCGCCTGACGTCATATGGTCCATCAGCGACTTTGCCATGTCATCAGCCATGGCGCGCAGGCGCCGGTCGTCGAAGGCGCGCTCGAACTCGATCGCCAGGCGCAGGAACCACGCCCGCCCGTAGGGCATTTCAAACCGCGGTCTTTCGTCCATGTATGCGCGTTCGAGCGCGATGGCGTCCGGCGTCAGCGCCGTGCGCAAGAATGCCGCAAGATCGTCACGGCCGGTGAGACGGGCGGCCGCCGTCAGCGCCCAGAACCCGTGCACCGAGGAGTGCCAGTCGATGCAGCCATGGAACAGATGATGCCGTGTGTCACGGCGCTGGACGCAGGCCTTCACAGGCTTCGCGAACCCGGCGACGAAATCGCCTTTGCGCCCGTCGAGCGCGGCGAGATCCGGCGGGCCGGCTGCCGCCACGCTACCGCCCGCCACTGCAAGGAACGCCAAGGCCGCCGCGCGGCTTATCCATATCGCCAAACCTCCCACGTCAGTTCAGCTCGATCTGGAAATCGCCGGACCAGTCGTTGCTGATGGACCAGCGGCCTTCGATGCTGCCTGCCTTGCGGTCGATCGTGCCGTGATAGGACACTGAATGGTCTACGCCGCCGGTGCCGTCGTAGGTCTTGGTCCACTGAACTTTGTTGCCCACCACGGTACCTGAGAACGCCGCATAGAGGTTGGCGGAGGTCTGCGCTCCGAAGGTGTTGGGTTCGGTGATGAAGCCTGAAATCTGTCCCTGCGAGAAGGTGAGATCCATTTCGAAGGCGACCGAGCTTATGCCGTCGAGCGGGCGCGGATAGTGATAGCGTCCGCGCCACAGGCCCGAAAGCGTCGATTGCGCGGTGCGCTCCGAGGCGGTTTTCGCCAGCGCCAGCAAAGCGCCGGCGGTGAGTGCCGTGCCACGGCCCCTGTCGGCGACATAGGCGTCGAAGGCGGACTTCGAATCCGATGCGATGCGCCCGCTGAGCGTCCCGCCGTAATAGTTGATGTCGCGCAACTGGGCCTGGATCAGGGCGGCGAGTTCTGGCTCCATGCCGGCAAGGTCGAGCCGCTGCCGCTTGAGGCCGTTCAATGCCTGGCGCACGCCAAGGCCGGGGTCGTTCGCCCGCATCTCGAGGAGCCGTTTGGCGAGGACCGGAAAGACACTCTTTTCCTTGCTGCGGCCGAGCGCCTCGATGTCGTCCCAGGAGCTTTTCGCGATCGCCGATTTCCACGCCAGATAGGACGAAGTCACCGGCGCCGATGTGGTGAGCTGCGCCTTTGGAATGAAGGCGATTTCGACCGCGGGTGTCGTGTCTTGCGGGGCCGGCGTATCGTCCGCCGTAACGGGCTGAGTGCCGGTCCCGTCATTCAGGTAGATCGGGTCGCCGCCCAGGGATCCGTAGGTATAGGGCTCCTGCTGGCGCGCGGTGCTGTCGATCACCTCGTCCCGGATTGCTCCGAACACCAGCCGGATGTCTTTTTTCGGCGCTCCCAGGTGCTTGACGAGGGCCGCCGCATAAGGGCTGTTCTTGCCGCCCATGGTGTCGAGCGCCACGTTGCCGGCCTGGGTCGCATAGGCGATCAGGCCCTTTTTCGGCACCGCGTCGATCCGGCTGAGGCCGCGGCCCACCGTCAGCGAGCGGGTCTGCGCGGTCGCCTCCGACAGGCGCTTGATGAAGGGATTGTCGCGGCAGGCATCGAGAATGACCACGCCCACCTGTGTCGCCTGCGAGGCGTCCTGCAGGAAATAGTCCGCCGGGATCAGCTTGCGCATGTCGCGGTCGCTGTCGAGCGACACATCGACCGGCACCAGATAGGTGGCGCCCGACACCTGGATGCCATGCCCGGCGAAATAGACCAGTCCGATCTCGGCGCCGGCGGTCTTCGCGGCGAAGGCCTCCATGATGCCTTCGACATCGGCCTTGGTCACGTCGTGGTGTTCGGTCACGTCGAAACCGATGTCGCGCAGCACCTGCGCCACCGCCTTGGCGTCATTGACCGGATTGCTGAGCGCCGGCGCGTGAATGTAGGCATTGTTGCCGATGACCAGCGCCACTTTCGGCGCGGCGGACGCGGGCGCGGCCAGGATTATGGCAGCGGCCAGAACCGCCAGCCAGAACACCGGAAATCGGTCGATATGCATCCGTTCAGCCGCGCTGCGCATTCAACTTCCTGAGCCATACCCGTTTCGGTTTAGATGGTGGCGCAGAAGATGCTTGAGAAGGCCTGCCGGGTCAACGGGCTGGCGCGATTGTTAATGTTCGTGAGCTCGCTCAGATTTTCGCCGGAGCGGCGGCCTGGTGGCGTCCACGCCATTGGACTGGCGCTGCCAAATTCATTCTCACGCTCTTTGCGCCGGCTACCCGACCCGCTACAGTCAGGCCCATGTGCGAGCTGCTCGGCATGAACTGCAACGTTCCCACCGATATCCGGTTCTCGTTTTCCGGCCTGCTGGAGCGCGGCGGGCGCACCGGCGAGCACCGCGACGGCTGGGGCATTGCGTTCTACGAGGGGCGCGGCTGCCGCACATTTCACGATCCGCTTGCGAGCTGCGATTCGGAGATCGCCCAGCTTGTGCGCTCCCATTCGGTGAAAAGCCTCAACGTCATCTGCCATATCCGCAAGGCAACCAACGGACGCGTCTGCCTCGCCAATACCCATCCGTTCACCCGTGAGCTGTGGGGACGTGCCTGGGCGTTTGCCCATAACGGGCGCCTGAGGGGTATCAAGAAATGGCCGCTCGTGTTTTATCACCCGATCGGCACCACGGATTCAGAACATGCATTTTGCTGGATGCTCGACCAGATCCGCAAGGCGCATCCCACCGCTCCGAGGTCCGATGCCGTCCTGCGCCGGCTGATCGGCGAACTCGCCGATGAGATCAGTCAGCTTGGCATCTTCAACATGATGTTGTGCGATGCCGACACGCTCTATTGTCACTGCAGCACGCATCTGTCCTGGCTCACCCGCCGGGCGCCCTTCGGCGAGGCCAGCCTGATCGACACCGAGCTGACGGTTGATTTCGCCGCGGAAACGACGCCCGACGATGTGGTGACGGTCATCGCCACCCATCCGCTGACCCGTCACGAGCCCTGGGAAAAGATGGACCCGGCAGGTTGCGTCGTCTTTCGCGACGGTCTGGTTGTGGGGCAGCGTTGAAGGGAGGGGTGGCACGTGCAGTTCATGGTGATCGAGCATTTCCGCGATGGTAACGCCAGGCCGGTGTACCGGCGCTTCACCGCACAGGGCCGGTTGATGCCGGACGGTATTGCCTATGTGGCAAGCTGGATCAGCGCCGATTTTTCCCGCTGCTACCAGGTCATGCAGGCCGAAGATGCGGTAACGTTGCAGCAATGGGTCGCCGCTTGGTCCGATCTGGTCGAGTTCGAGATCATACCCGTTGTCAGCGGCGCCGAAGCATCCCTGGCGGCCGGCTAACCCTAGGCCTGCCGCGTCGACTGCCGCGGCCGCCCGCCATTGGCAATGCGCCGCATCGAGGGCAGGTCGGCGAGATAGATCCGGTCCTGCTTGTGAACGATGATCAGTTTCTCGCGCACCAGCTTCTTGATCACCCGGCTCACCGTTTCCGGTTTGACGCCTATGTAACTGGCGATATCGCTGCGAGAAATCGGGATGCGAACGATGTTGTTGCGGTGATCCTCCGGGCAGGTTTCCGGCCAGCGGCGAAACTCGAACAGCAGCGAAGCGAGTTTTTCGACCGGCGTTTTGCTGACCAGATCGGTCGTGTGGTCGCGCGCCCTTGCGAACTGCTCGCGCAACTGGGACAGCATTGTCTTGGCGATGTCGGTGTTGTTGGTGAGCCACGTCTCGGTCAGGGATTCGTCCAGCCGCAGGAAACTTGAGCGCTTCAGAGCCACCAGCGCGCCCTGGCGAATGCGCTCGGTTCTGCGCACGTCGACCAGATCGCCCTTGCGAAACAAAGTGCACAACACCCGTCTGCCGTTGGACAGCGCACGTTCGATGCCGAGCGCTCCAAACGAGACGATGCCGAGATCGTGGTCCACCACATCGCCGCGATTCAGCATGTCCGGCGTGCCGGCGCGCAGAAGGTCGGCGGAGTGTGGTGCATCCAATTCCTTCCATGGCGACAGCGTCAGCAGCGCCTGATCCGGTTCGGCGAATACTCTTTGTATCTGAGCCATGTTGCACCGCCGATCTCGCATTGTGCATATGCGTAAGGAAGTGCGTGTGCTTCGGCTTTGACGTAGATCAATTTACCAAAAAATGGTGAATTTGTAAGAGTTTCCCTGAAGGCGGTTACATTGTTGCAGTGCAACTTGATTGCAATCAAAGGCCGCCGATCCGAATGCGCCTGCCCGGCTTCCTGCGATGCTCGAAGATCCAGATGCCATTGTCCGCGCCGCCGTCGTGGAGAGCCTGCCGGTTCTCAGCACCGCGCAGACAAACGCCGCCCTTGCGGACGCATCATCTCTGGTTCGCCATGCCGCACTGACATGCCTCCTCGCGTGCCAGCCGGATGGCGACCTGGACGCCGCGATCGGCATCTGCCTCCAGACCAGGTGGTCTGACGGTCTGACCAGAGCCTGCGAGAGCAGTGAGCGCGCTCTGTCGGTGGTCATGGCCCTGCTGGCATCGCCCGGCGCCCAGCCCGCACAGAAACTCGTCGCACTTGAGGCGCTCGGTGCGATGCAACCGCGGACTCTCACCACGTAAAACGCCGTGCCGCAGATGGACAAGCCATCGCATCGACCATAAGCTCACAAACG
>JAJFHL010000107.1 GCA_021775615.1 Hyphomicrobiales bacterium | reverse complement strand
CTGCGCCGTCGCCCGGCGCTCCGCAACGATGCCGTTCAGCCGGTCCCGGAAGGCGTTGCCGCGGTCGCGCAAGGCATCCGCCGCATCCGGCGTGAAGACATCGCGCAGGCCGGCGACGCCAGCCGCCATGGAGAGCACATTGTTGTTGAAGGTGCCGGCGTGAGGCAGCGCGTTGTCGGCGCGCGGAACAGACTGGTGAAAAACGATCCGAAAGCGAACCTTAGTTTGGGGCTTCCAAATTCACAATTATGGCGAGGCTGTATTTTAGTCCTCGATGTCAATTTGAAAAACCAGCAGATCAATGTTTGTGTCTGAGCTATTGACCAATCCATGCTCCCCAAATGCCCGGTTTAGAATCATGTCGCCCATTTTGACTGTGACGGGCTCGCCGTTAATGGTCATCATTCCCTCACCGCTGAGCACGATATACATTTCTTCGTTGTTGCCATGTTTGTGGTAACCGATTGTCGATTTGGGCGGAATGACCACGCGATCAATAAAATCCACATTGCTTTCGAAATCGGAACGGTCCCAGATTTCGTATAGATCGACGGCTCCCCGGCCATCGTGCGACCCATCCTGAACCTTTTTGTGTGTGCAGAAAGTTCTTGATCATAGCCGTCACACATTGTGTCCATAATTTGCTCGGTCGATCCCTATCATACATGAAGACCAACACTCGGTCGGCAGATGCGTCGAGGTCTGTTGAGGATCATGAACGCCGGACCGGAGCCCATTCTGCCGAACACCACGCCAGGGTTGAATGTCAGCATTGTGTCGTCCGCGTCGGTGTAATTCTGTTTTACTACGGAAGCCGCGCGGAACCTCCCCATGTCGGCTCAGAACCCAAATGTGCGTTGTCCGAATTTCGAAATATCTTGGCTCCATCTTTCCTGGAGCCAGCAGGAGTCGGATCGAGCTTTCCGAGCAAACCGGTCTCAAGTCAGATGCCCTTCCACTCCTCCTCATGACGCGATGATCGGTTAGCATTGCTTTATGATTGCACAACGACTTTCAGTTCTCTCGGGTTCGGGTCAAGACGTACACTCCCCATCAAACACGGGAGGAAGGAATGAAGTTCTACAAGTCCGGCGGCGACATTCTGCCGACAAGTATTCAGGCATCTGCTCGGGACGCGAAAAGCAAGAACGACGATGTCAGCCGACGCGAATTTCTTGCCATGGCGGCGACGTTTGGGGCCACAACCGCAACCGCTTACGCCATGCTGGGCACGAACTCGCCTTTGCAGGCCGCGGAAGCTCCCAAGACCGGTGGAACGATCCGGATCGGAATGGTCGTGCGTGCCGGCAAGGATCCGCGTTCTTATGACGACAGCCCGCAAGCAAACATCAGCCGGGGCTGGCTTGAATACCTTGTGCGCTACACCCATCAGTTCACCTTCGAACCGATGCTTCTGGAGAGTTGGGAAATCAGTGAAGATGCAAAAACCTACATTCTGAACGTTCGCCCTGGAGTGACCTGGCACAACGGTGACCCTCTGACTGCAGAGCACGTGGCGTACAATATCGACCGGTGGTGCGAAAAAGATGCCGAGGGCAACTCGATGGCGGGCCGGTTCGGAACGCTGATTGATGCCGATGCAGGAAAAGCTGCCGATGGCGCTATTGAGGTGGTCGACACCATGACCGTCCGCCTGAACCTGCCCAAACCAGACATCACGCTGATCGCCGGCATGGCTGACTATCCGGCAGCCGTCGTGCATCCTAACGCGGGAAGCGCGGATCCTTTCCAGGCACCGCTGGGCACAGGTCCGTACACCCTGGAAAGCCACGAAGTCGGTGTGAAGGCCGTGTTGGTCCGCAAAGACGGGCACAAATGGTGGAACGAGGGCAATGGCGCTTATCTCGATCGGATAGAATTCATCGACGTTGGCACAGATCCGACCGTCATCGTTGCGTCTTACGAATCGGAGGAAATTGACGCAAATTACGAGACCAGCGGTGATTTTGTATCCTTGCTGACCGGGCTGGGCCTGCAGCAGAACGAAGCTGTGACGGCGGCAACCATTGTTCTTCGGCCCAATCAAGTCACCGAAGTGGATGGTCAAAGGCCCTATGCCGACGCGCGCGTGCGCCGCGCGCTTTCAATGGCCGTAGACAACTCGGTCTTGCTGGAATTGGGAGTCAACAATCTGGGCATCCCCGCGCAGAACCATCATGTCTGCCCGATCCATCCTGAGTACGCCGAAGTGGACCGATTGCCCTATGATCCCGCTGGTGCCATGGCTCTTCTAAAAGAGGCTGGCATGGACGACTATGAGCATGAACTGATCTCGATTGAAGATGACTGGCGCCGCAACACGACCGATGCCATGGCGGCGCAATTGCGGGGAGCTGGAATCAAGGTGAAGCGGACCGTGGTTCCCGGCACTTCCTTCTGGAATGACTGGGCAAAGTTTCCGTTCAGTTCGACCAACTGGAACATGCGCCCGCTCGGCGTACAAATCCTGGCGCTGGCCTATCGGTCCGGTGAAGCCTGGAACGAAACCGCTTTCAACAATGCAGAGTTCGACCGCCTTCTGGCGGACGCCCTGGCAACCCCGGATGCGGACAAGCGCAGGGGCATCATGGCCAAGCTGGAGAAGATCATGTTGGACGAAGGCGTCGTTACCCAGCCGTACTGGCGTTCACTCTACAATCACAACCGCCCGCATGTAAAAGAGATGGGAATGCACCCGACTTTTGAAATCCACTTGGACAAGATCTGGCTGGACGCCTGACCTCACTCACCGGCCCACCGGCTGTCTCACAAGAGGGGGTCGGTGGAGTACCTTCACGCGAAACCAGAGCGGGATCAGGAAAAGTGGATACCGGTTTTCCGTCCGATCCCGCTCTAAAATGTTGGAAACGATCACATTTCATCGACTTAGGCGGAGCCACCTGAGTCGATCGTGATCTAAGCGCTCGTCCGCGTGGTCCTCACAGTCGGGTCAGACGCAATCTCAGCGACAAGCCAATCGACAAAGAGCGCAACATTGGGGTCTGGCTTACCTTCTTTTCTTGTAGCAACAAACCAGGGCAAGGGCTCTGGGGTGCTCATTTCGAACGGTTTTGTTAAGCGGCCCTTGGCCAAATCGCGACTGGCGAAAGGTGCCCTTGCAATGCCGAACCCCTTGGCATTCAGCACCGCTTCCCGGACAAGAGGATAGTGATCGAACACAGACCCGTAGGTCATCTTGTCAGGACGCAGACCCACTTCTCCGAACCAGCATTTCCAATCCGAGTCTTTCCCACAATTGGGAACAGACAGGAGTGTTTCTTCTCTTAGAATTGCTGGGTCGGCCGGAAGTGAGATCCCGTCGATCAACTGCGGAGAGCAGACCGGAAAGATGTCGGTTTCGAACAAGAACCGATAGTCAAATCGAGGGTCGAACGGTGGCGCGTTGAATATGCCAATATCGAAGCGGTGGATATCGTAGTTCCCATCCTCAAAAGAAGAGATGATACGCACTCTCGTCGTTGGATTGTCCTGCAGAAAATCGGCGAGCCGAGGCTGCAACCACATCGTGTTGAAGCTATTGTATGACTGAACACGCAAAACATTCGGCTCATCGGGAACTTGGATGCGCTGTGTGGCTTTGATAATCCCCTGGATATGCTCACGGATAGAAGGGTAGTACTGCGCGCCTGCCGGAGTAAGCTCGACTGACCGACTGCTTCTCAGGAAAAGCTGGATGCCGACGGTCTCTTCCAGAGTCTTTATCTGATGGCTGACTGCGGCATGGGTTACGTGAAGCTCGTCGGCGGCTTTGCGAAAACTGCTAAAGCGCGCTACTGCTTCAAACGCGCGCAGCGATGTCAGAGTTGGAATGCGCGTTGCCAAGAATTCCTCCATTCAGAGCGGATCGCGGGACCGAGCAGGAAAACACACAAAGCGGTTTCTGAAGCCACATCTCCTAGCATTCAAGGTGGAAAACCCTTGATCACCGTGCCTCGAACCGTTGTTATAAACACGACTGAACGGTAAGCACATCTTGCCGGTGGAACAATTCATTTCATTACTCAAGCTACGCCGAAAAGGTCAATCTGACCGGAGAAATCCAGTCACCCAAACAGGCTGATCCGGGTTGCCTTGATTAGTTATGATCAATGAAAAGTCGATACGTATCCACGCCCTCGTGCACGCGATCCTGCATTTCCTTGAGGCCAATCGTGGCCGTGCGACGGGTGTTGACCTGGTCTTGGAAAAGCTGCGGGAAATGGACTTTTCCTTGGAACGTATCGTGGACGCCTCACCGCGGGATACTCACCATGCGCGTATTTTGGCGGATGCAATTGATGACATCACGGCGCCGGACCTGAGCAACATCGCGCGTTGCCTCCGACGCGCGCGGCACGATCTGATCTGGCGCGAAGACAACGGTCAGTTCTACCCGCCGGATGCCGATTTGGGTGACGGCTATCGAAACTGCAACCTGCACTCACTACTGGTTGGCCCGAATGCGTGCGGGTTTGAAATGGAGGACTTCTGCCTTGGGCTCTTCATGCTGGGCCCGCGCACGCTTTATCGCGATCATGCGCACGAAGCGCCTGAGCTTTATCTGAATCTATCTCCGCGCTCGGGATGGAGGCTGTCGTCCGGATCCTGGCAGGATTACAAAGCCGGTTCTATGATCTGGAATGCCCAGGGAGAGACCCACGCAACGCGCGCGTACGATCGTCCTTTCCTGTCGGTTTTTGTCTGGCTGGAGAACATCGACTCCCTATGTCGGATTGTCCCATTTCCAGATTGGGCAGAGATAGAAGCCGGCCTCTGTCGCAACGAATTATGAATCCTTCCCGCCAATATCGCCAAAAGAAAGTATCCTTCCCGGCAACCATCCGACCGCCGCTGCAACAACCAAAAATGGACGTGCGACAACCGAGACGCCCGCCGGATGAACAACTACGCCCCGCCCAGCACGTCCCCATGCTCCGCCAGCACCTCATCGAACGCCTCGCAGAAGCGGTCGAGATGATCGTCGGTCATGGCCAGAGACAGGGTCATGTAGCCGCGCTGGGCGATGTAGATGCCGCGCGCCAGCATCTCCAGATGGAACAGGCGGCGCGCTTCGGGGCGGGTTGCCGCGGTGTCGGCGGGGCATCTGATCTCTCCGGTCTGGAAATGAACGCAGAGGATCGACCCGTAGCCCATGACCTGCGCCGCCGTGCTGCGCTTTGCGATGATGCCGTTCAACCGGTCGCGGAAGGCATTGCCCCGATCGCGCAACGCATCCGCCGCATCGGGCGTGAAGACATCGCGCAGCCCGGCGACGCCCGCCGCCATGGAGAGCACGTTGTTGTTGAAGGTGCCGGCGTGGGGCAGTGCGTTCTCAGCCCGCGGATCGAAACGCGCCATGATGTCGCCGCGCCCGCCGAAGGCCCCAAACGTGAGACCGCCGCCGAGATACTTGCCGAGCGTCGTCATGTCGGGAATGACGTTGCATTCGCCCTGCAGCCCGCCGCGCCCGAGCCGCGAGGTCATCACCTCGTCATAGATCAGCACCGCTCCGGTGCGGTCGGCAAGGTCGCGGAGGCCCTGAAGGAACGACTTGTCCGCCAGAATACCGCCGCCGCCGCCCGCCATAGGCTCGACCAGGATCGCCGCAATTTCAGCTTCCCGTTCCGCGGCGGCAGCCAAGGTGGCGTCGAGATTATTATAGGTCCCGTAGATGTAGTCGAACGGCACGGTGATGCGTTCCGCATAGGGCGACATGTAGAGGACGCCGCCGTGATAGGCACCGTCGAACACCAGCACCGCGTCGCGCCCGGTATGGGCCCGCGCCGCTCCAAGCGCCATCAGGTTGGCCTCGGTGCCGGAGTTCGTAAACCGCACCGCGTCGAGCGAAGGAAAGCGTTCGCACAGGAGATCGGCCAGCTCGATTTCGTCGAGGTTCGGGCCGCCGAAGACAATGCCCTTGTCGAGCGCCGCATGGGCGGCCGCGATGATCGCCGGCTCGGAATGGCCGTAGAGCCCGGCGGAATACTCGCCGAGAAAATCGAGATAGACGTGCCCGTCCGCATCATGCAGCTCGGCGCCTTCCGCCGCGACGAGGCGCAGGGGATAGGGCGCAAAATGGATTACCGTCCGCGTGTTGCCGCCGGGCAGATGTGCGCAGGAGCGCTCATAGTCGTGAGCGCTTTGCGGCGTTCGCACCACATAGGCCGCTTCTGCCGCTTCAAGGCGGTCCTGCAGAAGATCGTTGCGCCCCTCGGCTTGCAGGTCTTTCAGATGTGCATCGCTCATTGCCGGCTCCGGTGATCTTCGACGGACGGAACCTTAGGATGTTCAGGCAAGCAGGATCAATTATGATCTTCAGATCAATTGTGATCTTCCGGCAACGTCGGAACCGGCAGGACCTCGACGCCTTCCTCGAGCAGCTCGCGCGCCTCCTCGACGCTCGCCTCGCCGAAAATGCCGCGCTTCTCGGTTTCCTCGTAGTGGATCTTGCGGGCCTCTTCGGGAAACTTGTCGCCGACATACTCGGCGGTGTCCTCGACATGCTGGCGCAGTTTGCGGACCTGTTCGATCAGTTCCTTGACCTTGGGGTCGGGCGCC
>JAJFHL010000106.1 GCA_021775615.1 Hyphomicrobiales bacterium | reverse complement strand
GACAGTCCGCTGTGGATCGGCATCATCTCCGCATTTCCGTATCTTGCCGGTGCGGTCGCCATGGTGGCGAACGGCCGTCATTCCGACAGGACCGACGAGCACCGCTTCCACACCGGACTGGCGGCGCTTCTGGGGGCGGTGTCGCTTGCCTTTGTCGCGATGCTCGGAAGCTATCCGTTCCTGGCAATGATCGCTCTGACGCTCGCCACGGTCGGCACGATGAGCGCCATCCCCGTCTTCTGGCAACTGCCCGACCGCTTTGTGGCGGGCGCTGCCATTGCGGGGAGCGTGGCCTTGATTAATTCCATCGCCAACCTGGCCGGGGTCGGTGCGCCCTGGTTCCTCGGTGTGGTCAAGGATGCAACCGGTGAGCTGTCACTTGGGCTCTACGGCGTGGCGGCGGTGGAATCCATGGCGATCGTGCTGATCATGGTATTCATAAAGAAGCGGCCGAAACCGGCTTTGTGACGAAACGGACAGCACCTGCCGCGTGATGCTGCCGACAGGCCGGCTGGCAGGTCTCATTCTTCCGGTGACGGATCACGACAAGGGCTTGAGCAACACCAACATGGACGAAGATATTGCCATGAGACCATCGCAGATGACCGAGCAGCAGTTCATGGAAACTTTCGGCTCGGTCTATGAGCACTCGCCGTGGATAGCCCTGGAGGCATTTCGTGCAGGGCTGACGGCCGAACACGACAGAGCGGCGGGGCTGTCCGGCCTGATGGCGTCCGTCGTGGCAAACGCCCCGGAGGACAGGAAGCTTGAACTCCTTCGGGCGCACCCGGATCTGGCGGGGAAGCTTGCGCAGCGCGGCGAGCTTACCGAAGCCTCCGTCGAGGAACAATCGGGCGCCGGGCTTGACCAGTGCACACGGGAAGAACTCAGCCTCTTCCAGGACCTCAACGACCGCTATACGTCCAAATTCGGCTTTCCCTTCATCATCGCGGTGCGCGGGCACCAGCGGCCTGAGATCCTCCGTATTTTCGAGGATCGCACGCAAAACAGCGTTGCAGAAGAATTCCTCCAAGCCCTCGCGCAGGTCAACCGGATCGCGGCCCTGCGCATTGAACTCAAGCTGGCGACTTAGGCTTTCGCTCCGTGTCGTCTGTACCGCTGCTGAACACCCCGCCGATCACTCCTTGCAGCGACGGCCGTTCCAGGACGTGGAAGGGCAGGGGGCGGCAGAGGTCGAGGGCGGCGATGCCGATGCGGGCCGTCATGATGCCGTTGACGACGCCTTCGCCGAGCTTGGCGGAGAGGCGGCCGGCGAGCCCCTTGCCGAGAATATGCTGGATAAAGGTGTCGCCGACGGCGAGACCGCCGGTGACGGCGAGGTGAGTGAGCACCATGCGGCCCAGTCTGAACGTCCCGAGCGTGCCCGGTCGTCCACCGTAGAGGGCCGCCAGCCTGCGCAGCATGGAAAGGTTCTGGGCGGCGACGAAGGCGACATCGAGCGCCGGGGCAGGATTGACCGCGGTAATAACCGAAACCCGTCGGGCGGCATCGGCGATGATGCGGCGGGCCTCCCCGTCGAGGCCGGGCATCAACTCGCGTTCGGCGAGCTTGAGCCGGTCGGTGGCGTCCATCACATCGCGGTCGTGTTCGGCGAGCCGGGACAGACCCCAGGAGACGTCATTACGCCCGGCGTAGAGCGAGCGGAGGCCGCGCAAGGCTGATTTGCAGTCGGCATCGTCTTCATGGCGCAGGCCGCGTTCCGCCGCCGTGCGCATCGCGCCGATCTTTCGCATACGCCGCAGGGCGACAAGCTCCCTGCCGCAGATCACCACAAAGGCCAGAACCGCGAGGCCCAGAACACCGAGCCCGGCCCAGCCAAGCCACTCGTGCCGGGCCCAGAGATCCTCGATGAGTTTTGTCGCCGCCAGACCGATGCCGAGCGAGATCAACCCGCCAAGGGCACTCAGCAGGATGGCGCTCCATGACCAGCCCCGTGGCGGCGGCGGCGCCGGTACCGCAGGAACGGTGCCGTCTTCCGGCAACAGCTCAGGTCCGATGGCGTCCGGCTCGGGGGCGGCCGGCTCAACCGGCGTTTCCACGGTGAGCTTTGCGTCATCGGCCTTGAAAACCGCCGGCTTTCTGATTTTCCCGGTCATGCCAGACGGTCCGCAAGCAGGAAGTTGATGGCCCGGTCGAGACGGATGTGGGGCAGGAGGGGCGCCGAGGCGTGCGGTCCGCGCAGGGCCTCGGGCGGGCGGAACCGCAAAAACCGGTAGGGCCCCTCGGCAGACGATGCCGCGTCGTTTGCCGCTGCCATCAACTCGGCAGGGTCTTCCGGCAGGTCGCCTGGAAAGAGCGCCACTTCCTCGTCGCCGGAGAAAGTTCTCTTGCCCAGTGTCTGCCCCGCCTCCGGCACACCCATGATGCAGGGCAGGTCTTCGCCGCGCTGCGTGGCGGTTGCCTCGCGGGTGGCGCGGACGGCGGCGAGGGCGACCACGTCAACCTCGGCGCCGGCAAACTCGGCGCGTAATTTGGCGCCCTCCACCAGTTGCGCCGTGATGGCTTCCAGCCGGTCGTGGCTGGTGTGGTGCAGGTGGTCCGCCTTGGTGGCGGCAAAGGCGATGCGGTCGATGCGCTTCATCAAGATTGCGGAAAGCCATGAGTTGCGCCCGGGACGGAAGCTCTTCAGGATGTCGGTGAGGGCGGTGCTCAGCTCGGAGACGGCCGCCGGACCGGCATTGAGGGCGGACAGGGTGTCGACCAGCACGATCTGGCGGTCGAGACGGGCGAAATGGTTACGGAAGAACGGTTTGACCACATGGTGCTTGTAGGCCTCGAAGCGCGCGGCCATCAATGCCCATTGCGATCCCTTCGGTTCGGACATGTCTTCTTCGAGGGCAAGCGGCGAGAAGGTGAGCAGCGGTGAGCCCTCGAACTCGCCGGGCATCAGGAAACGTCCGGGAGGCACGGTGGACAGGGTACGCTCGTCATCGCGGCAGGCCTGCAGATAGCCGGTGAAGCTCTCCGCCAGCCCGCGCGCGGCCGCTTCGTCTTCGGGCGCCAGCGGGTCAACGCAGATGAGGTGCTGCAGCCAGTCGGTTGCGAGCTCGGCGCGGGCCGGGTGGCGGGCGACCTCGAGCATGCCGGCGGACCATTCCTCGAAACTCAGGCCGAGCAGCGGCAGGTCGAGCAGCCACTCGCCGGGATAGTCGACGATGTCGACATTGAGCTTGCCATGGCCGAATCGGCTCGAGAAGAAACCCTCGGGCTGGTATTCGATGGTGACGCGCAGCTGGCTGATGCGCCTCGTGCTGTCGGGCCAGGAGCGCTCCTTGCCCAGCATGGTGGCGATATGGCGTTCGTAGTCGAAGCGCGGCAGATTGTAGTCGGGCTGCGGCTGAAGATAGGCCCGGGTAAAGCGCCCTTCGGCAGCGGCGTCGAACATCGGCATGCGGCCGCCATGCAGCAGGTTGTGCACCAGGGCGGAGGTGAAGACGGTCTTGCCGGCGCGCGACAGGCCGGTGACGCCGAGCCGCACGGTCGGCGCGAAGATGTCATGCGCGTAATCGCCGATATTGCCGGCGGCAAGCCGTGTGGCGTCTGTAATGGTGGAAATGGCCAAGGTCTGTCACTCTCCCCAGATTAGGTAAGGAGGTCTGCCGGGTTATGCAAGCGGACCCTTGCCCGTTCCGTCCGGATGAAGCAAATGTTGTTAGGAAACAATGCAGTACCTATATCCCGCTCACAAAGCGATTCAAACCTGGATCAGCGCGGCGGGTTGCCTATCGTGTGTTTCTGATCGAGTTTTCAAGGAAAGCGTGTTGCCATGTCGACGATTTGTGCGGCCAAAAAGAACGGCCGGATCTGCCTTGCAGCCGATACCGCGACGTCATTCGGTGATCTGGTGGTTGGCAGCGACCTGGTCGCGTCATCCGGCAAGCTGCTGCAGTTCGAGGATACCTGGTTCGGCGTCACCGGTTCGGTCGCCCACGGATTTGCCCTGCGCGAGGCGCTGCGCACCATCGAAAACACGGATTTCAGCAGCGCTGACCGGATCTACCGAACGTTTCTCGATCTGCACGCGATCCTGAAAGAGAACATCTACCTCAAGACCGATGAGGAGGATGACGATCCCTACGAATCGAGCCAGATGAACATGATGCTGGTCAACGGCTCCGGCCTCTACAGTGTTCATTCCTACCGCGACGTCATGGCCTATAACCGCTACTGGGCGATCGGCAGCGGGGCCGATTATGCGCTTGGCGCCATGCACGCGCTCTATGACGAGGCCGAGTGCGAAGACATCGCGCGGGCAGGCATCGATGCGGGATGTGCCTTCGACAGCGGCTCGAAACTGCCGTGCGAGCTGCATACCGTCGAAGTTTCCTGAAGGATTGCCACTGCGCGAAAGGGCTTGTCTGTCTGCGCCAATTCAATAGGCTGGGTCAATCTCCCAAGAAACGTGAGTGCATGCCGATGAGCAAGACCGATCTGCCGATCCTCGAACAGCGCCGCATCGAAGCCAACATCATCAAACCGATCTACGAAGAGATGGTGTCGGAGCTGGGCGCCGAGCGCGCCAAGGAAATCCTCGGTGCCGCGATCAGGAAAAACGCCATTGCGCAGGGCAAAGCCTATGCGGATGCGCAGGAGGCGCCGACGTCGCTGCTTGGTTTTCATTCCCTGCTGCCGCAATGGACGGCCAACGGGGCGCTTGAAGTGGAGATGCTCGAGGAAGGCGAAGCGGAAGTGAATTACAACGTCACCCGCTGCCAGTATTCGGAGATGTACCGCGAGATGGGACTGGCCGAGATCGGCCACCTTCTGTCCTGCGGGCGCGACGGCACCTTCTGCACGGGCTATGACCCGCGGATCAAGCTGGAGCGCACCCAGACGTTGATGCAGGGCGCCAGCCACTGCGATTTCCGCTACCGCCTGGAGGAGTGAACGAGGACAGAATCCAGAGCGTGTCGCGTTAATATCGGGTGCGGGCCAGCTGCATGCCCAGTTCGCCCTTGAACATCATGTTGAAGCTTATGCTAAGGCGTTCTTCATCGCTCTGGTTCGGCTGTACGAAGTGCTGCAGCCAGGAAGGAAAGACAATCAGCATGCCCTCCTGTGGCGCCAGCTTTATCTGATTGACGTTGAAATCGTTCATTCTTTTCGGCTTTGCGAAGATGATTGCGGTTTGTGGCCGGGGGTCGCGAAAAACAATACGGCCGCAATTCTCAGGCGCCTTGGCGTAATAGACGCCGCTGAGATAGCTGTTCGGATGGCTGTGAGTGGGATGCGAAACGCCCCTTATGTTCATGTTGGCCCAGCATTCCGTGATGACATAGGATTCGTACTCCACCTCGAGCTCCGCAAGCACGTCGTCGACGGCGCCGTGGATACACTTCACCAGGCCTTCAAACTCTTTGAGTTCATGCAGATTGGACTCGCTCTGCCAGCTCACGCCGAACTCTGTCGGTCCGGCTTTCTGGCCGGTCGTCTTGTCGAGCCTCAGGTCGTCCACCTTGGCCAGCAATCCGCGATTGAGAGGCTCGTGATCCTTCAGATAAAACACCGCCACCGAAGTCGGAAACATCGCATGCATTTCTTGCTGGCGAAACATGAGGCAACTTCCTGTGTTCCAGGCCTCTTGCGAGGCTCTATCATACTGAAGCCGAGCAGGTTTATCGGATTTGATTGGGCAAATCAAAGTCGAACCTGATCCGGTCATTCCGGTGGGTGCCGCTTCTGTGCGGTCATTCCGATTTTCAAAGCACGGTGAAATTCGCCTGTCGATAGGTCAAACTGGCGCGTCGTCCGGCTTGCCCGCTCGAGCCTTCAGACTTCGTGCAGAGATTTGGGGCGGGAGAAGCTGACGAGCTTTCCCTTGCCGTTGCGGATGTCGCTCCAATTGTCCGCCTGGAACTCAATGACCGCGAGGGCTGCTGTTGGATATTTGCGGGCCATGTCCTTCAGGTCGGCGCTTTTTCCCGAGCCGGCAAGTTTCAACGCAAGATTCTCGATCGACGGATTATGGCCGATCAACAACAGGTTGGAGCATTCGGCGCCGACCTGCTGGATGATGTGCAGGAGGCCGGTGCCGTCGCCGAAATTGTA
>JAJFHL010000105.1 GCA_021775615.1 Hyphomicrobiales bacterium | reverse complement strand
GCCCTCGATCAGGGCCAGGAGGTGCTGGAGCGCGTGGCGCTGGCGCTCGTTGGTACGCGCCTGGTGCGGTACCGCATCCCCGATGGCCGGGCCGTGGCCGTCGTCGTCGCAGCCCTGGAGAGCGATGCGCGGGCGCTCTCGGTGCAGCCCAACTTCTTCTATCGCCAGGATGCAGGCGAGACGGACCCCGGAAGCGAGAATCTGCAATATGCGCTGAACAAGGTCGAGATCGGCGATGCGCATCTGCAGGCGCGCGGCCGTGGAACGCTCGTCGCCATCATCGATTCAGGTATTGACGCCAACCACCCCGACCTTGATGGCGCCGTGGTCGACACGATCGATGTAACGTCCGACGGCAACGCCGCGCCGCATGATCATGGGACCGGCATTGCGGGGATCATAAGCGCCAACGGGCTGATGCGGGGCATCGCGCCGGAAGCGGGTCTGCTGAGTGTGCGGGCCTTTGCCCATTCCGATGCGGCCGGTTCGAACGCGGCGACAACCATCGGCATATTGCGCGGCATGGACTGGGCGGTCAAAGGCGGTGCGCGGATCCTCAATATGAGCTTTGCCGGCGCCTATGATCCCCTGATGGAGCGGGGGGTTGCGGCCGCCGCCGGCCGCCAGGTCATCATGGTCGCTGCCGCCGGCAACAACGGGCCTGAAGCAGCGCCCGCCTATCCGGCCGCCTATGACCGGGTCATTGCCGTGACCGCGACGGACATCGCCGACCGGCTCTATGGGCAGGCCAACCAGGGTGACTACATTGCCCTGGCGGCACCCGGCGTCGACGTCCTGGTCCTGGCGCTCGATCAGGCGCATCTGGTGCAGTCGGGGACGTCTTTCTCGGCGGCGCATGTGAGCGGCATTATTGCGCTCCTCCTGGAAGCCCAACCGACGCTGACGGCCGATCAGGTGCTGTGGGCCCTGACCGCCGCGGCACATGATCTCGGGCCTGACGGCTGGGACAGCCGTTTCGGCGCCGGGCGGGCCAATGCGTCGAAGGCGCTGCGCCTTGTCGGCCATCTTTTCCGAAAGGAAACCGAGGCGTCGAAGACACCGTAGGTGCGTCAGCCTTTGCGTTGTGCCTTGGGATAGTCGCCGGTCTCGCCGTCCGGATTGGAAAACGGCGCGAAAACGTCCTGGCCCGATACCTCGTGGAAGTGGTTGAGCGCCCAGTGAACGCTGGGAAAGGCGATCTCGTCCCAGGGAATCCGATCCCAGCTGAAGAGATCAACCTCAAGGCTCTCGACGCCCGGTTTGATTTCCGGATCGGCGAGATCGGCGCGATAGATCACCTGGATCTGTGAGATCCTTGGGATCGAATAGACCGCCAGGAGCGTGTCGATCTCGATGCGCGCATAGGCTTCTTCGTAAGCCTCCCGCAGGGCGGCCTGTTCAACCGTCTCGTTGAGCTCCATATAGCCGGCCGGCAAGGTCCAGAAGCCCACACGTGGCTCGATTGCACGGCGGCACAGGAGAATGCCGCCATTCGAACGGACCACGGCGCCGGCCACCACCTTCGGGTTATCATAGTGGACGAACCCGCAGTCCGTGCAGACGTCGCGATGCTGCGTGTCGCCGTCGGGCACACGTCGCGTGAAATTGGCCGGCTTGCCGAATTCGGTCATGTCAGTGGGCAATCTGTGGCTGAAGAGCTGCGCTGAAAGTCTAATGGTCAATCGCCGCATTGGGAAGACGCGACAGCATGCGACGTGAGGCCATGCGGTGTGCACGGATCGATTTCAAGGGTCACGGCCGTACAACTTTTTTTGAAGACCTGTGAAGATCAAGCGCTTGAACATTGCCGCAAGCTTCGTCACCTTGAAACTTGCGAACGATTCCGAACTGATCGGGCTGTGTGCAGCCAGCGAACCGGGGCGTGGGAGGTTGCGGAATCAGGCATTCCCGGCATGCAGGTGCCGGGACATAAACTCTAGAAGGGTGGTCAAAGTGCAAATGAGCCCATCAGGCGAAATCAAGGACCTGAACAAATCGCCATATCATCTGTTGCGTAGAGCATGGCAATACGCCGGCGACCTCTATGCAGAAGAGGTTGGGGACACCGGGCTGACCCACCGCCAGTTTACTGTGCTGCTCGCGGTCGCCCAGAACGAGGGCGCCAGCCAGACCGACCTGGTTACCCTGACCGGGATCGATCGCAGCACGCTGGCCGATCTTGTGGGGCGGCTCATCAAACGCGGCCTGCTGCAGCGCAAGCGCACCAAGGAAGATGCGCGCGCCAACTCGATCAAGCTTTCGGCGGCCGGCAGACGTGCTCTGAAGACCGCGCAGCCCGGCGCCATGTCTGCGGACAAGAAACTGTTGCGCGCGGTGCCGACGGACAAGCGGAAGGAGTTTCTTTCCGCCCTGGTCTGCATTTCGGACGCGCTTCAGGATGCGAGCGACGATGGCCCGGCAAACGGCACGCATAAGGCAAACGGCGACGGCCGGCACAAGTAAGCGGGCGCTTAAGGGGCAACAGGTTCAAACGGCTGGAGCGATTGCGCTCTAAATTTTGATGTCGAGGCGGCTGCCAGGAAGCTGCAGCCGCGGGGTGTCACTTCTTGCCATATGCGCGAACGGTGCTTCGCGGCGGCTTGGTCCGGCGTCCGTGAACGGCTCGAAGGCCGTTTCACTTGCGGCGTCACTGGCGGCGGTGGTCTCAGGCTGCGCGGGACGTGGGGTCTCGTCATCCGGGCCGCGGGGTTTCGCTGGCCGTCCGGCGTCACGGTTTCCGCTCAAAACCTGCAGTGCCTCGGCGCTGAGGCTGATGGCCACGGCAGACTGGCCACGGTTTCCGGGTATCACGGCGGCCGACGGCCGGTTCTGACCGTCCTGCGACGGCGCACGCGGACGCACATCGGCTGCGGGCTTCCGCGCCTTGTAGGTCTTGGCGGCAATCAGGGCCGAGTCGATAGGAGTTGCCATAGCCGTGTCGTTCGGGCGAATCACCCGGCAGTATTTTCCGTTCCAATGGCCATTAAGGTTTCGTTAAGGTTAACAAAAAGTTAACAGGCGTGCCGCAATGGAACACATTCAGTTCACTTTGGCCCGCGCGATCACCGGCAGAAGCTTCTGCTCGAGAATGCGCGGCCCGATCGGACCGATATGTTTGTAGACGACGGTTCCCTTACCGTCGATCACGAAGGTCTCAGGGACCCCATGCACGCCCCAGTCGATGGCGGTGCGGCCGGTCGGATCGACGCCCACCGCGGTATAGGGGTTGCCCAGAAAGCCAAGGAAGCGGCGGGCGTTACCCGGCTCATCCTTGTAGTTGATGCCGACAAGATCGATGCTCTTGTCCTCGGCCAGCTTGATCAGGTAGGGATGCTCGACTCGGCAGGGGCCACACCAGGAGGCCCAGACGTTGACAACGCTGACGCGGCCTCGCCTCAGGTCCGCCGTTGTCACGCCGGGGACCTGGTTTTCGCCCTCCAGGAGGCCCTCCAACGGGGCAAGATCGAACTCCGGCGCGGCCTTGCCGATCAGGGCGGAGGGCAGGGTGCTCGGATCTCCGCGATAAAGCCCGACATAGAACACCAGAACCAGGATGGCGAAGACCGCCAGCGGGATGAGCGCGAATGTCAGGGAGCCGCGCCGCGAAGCGCTTTGCGGAACGGCTGCGTCCTGTGTGGTCTGGTCGCTCATGTCGACGGCTCCTCGGCCTTTGCGGTTGACGGTTCTTCAGTCCTTGCGGCGCGTCTCCGGCGTCCGGTGTGGCCATCCTCAAGCTGCGCCAGCGCGCTGCGCTGGGCGCGCAGGTCGGCTACGACAGCCAGGATCATGCCGACAAGCACCGCCCCGGTCAGGGCGTAGGCGGCGGCGACGAAACCGATATGATCAGCGGAAAAATCCACGGGGATCAGGCGTCCAGGCGCGCCAGTTGGAGATTGCGCACGCGGCGGCGCAGGATTTCGCTGCGCATGGCAATGAGATGAAGCGTGATGAACAGGGCCGTATAGGCAAGGCCCATCACCAGCAGCGGCACCAGTATCGAACTGTGGATGGCGGGCCCGTCCATCCGCAGGACACTGGCCGGCTGATGCAGGGAGTTCCACCATTCGACGGAGAACTTGATGATCGGCACATTGACAAAGCCGACAAGGGCGACGATGGCCGCAATGCGGGCGGCGCGTATCGGCTCATCGATGGTCTGCCAGATGGCGATATAGCCGAGATAGAGCAGAAACAGGACGAGCACAGAGGTGAGACGCGCGTCCCAGACCCACCATGCCCCCCACATGGGCTTGCCCCACAAGGAGCCGGTGGCGAGCGCCAGAAACGTGAAGCAGGCGCCGATCGGGGCGGCGGACCTGGCGGCGGCGTCGGCCAGCGGATGGCGCCAGATCAGGGCAACGACGCTGGCGCCGGCGATTGTGGTGTAGACGAACAGGGCCATCCAGGCGGCCGGCACATGGATGAACATGATGCGCACGGTCTCACCCTGCTGATAGTCGGCGGGTGCGCTGACAAGAGACAGGTACAGTCCCGCCCCGAACAACAGGACGGTCACCGCTGCCGCATACGGGATGAGCGCCCCGGACAGGGCCATGAAACGGGTTGGGTTGGCGTATCTCTGCATGGGTCTGATCTAGGTCATGAACTCATAAATGGCACGCATTCTGCGCTGACGGATTTGCGTTGCGAGCAGGCGCAAAGGCACCGGAAACCGTCCGGTTTTCAAACCTTCGCAACGCACGCGCGGCGCACATCCGGCGCGCCCGCGGGGTTTGGTCAGGAGGGCCCGCCTGCAGACAAACAATGCTCGACAAGGCGCAAAGCCTGATCTTGCGCTTGTTTCCCAGCATTCGAACCCTCCTGACCAAACAGAATGTGCGCTATTTATGTGTCCATGACCTAGTACGTTAAGGGTGCGGGAGCAATATGGCAGATATTCGCAACCGATAAGGTGACCAGGTCGCGATCGGCCCGCGTGGACCCGCCCAAGCCGGTAAACGTGACCGATTCCCACATGTTGGAGCGCGGCAGGACGGAAAACCGGCACTCATTTTCCTGATCCAACTTTAGCGGAAATGTGAGCGGATTGCCGCAGCCGCGGCAAGCGGGCAAAGCACCAGTGTGGCGAGGGAGAGGGCTGACAGAACCAGAAGCGACGGCGTTGAAATATCGGGACCGGCGCCTGAGGCCGATGCGGCGCTCACGCCGAATATGAGAACCGGCACGTAAAGCGGCAAGATGAGAAGCGACAACAGCAACCCGCCGCGACGCACCCCGAGCGTTATGGCGCCGCCAAGCGCGCCGAGAAAGCTCAGGGCCGGCGAGCCGATCAACGTGGACAGCACCAGAGGACCGATGGCACCCGGCTCGATGTTGAGCAGGACGCCGAACAGGGGGGCCGTCACCGCGAGCGGCAGGCCTGTGGTCAGCCAGTGGGCGAAGGTCTTGCTGACCACGATCATTTCAAGGGAGACCGGACCAAGCAGCATGAGTTCGAGAGAGCCGTCTTCGTGGTCGGCCTGGAAGATACGGTCGACCGACAGAAGCACCGAAAGCAACAGCGCGATCCAGATGGCGCCCGCTGAAATGCGCGACAGCAATGCCGAGTCGGGCCCGATGCCCAGGGGCAGGAGGGTCACCACCACGAGAAAGAACCCGATTGCTGTGCCGGCGCCGCCGCCGAGCCGGTAGGCGAGCTTGAGGTCGCGTTTGACGAGGGCTGTCAGATGGTTCATGACGCGGCCCTTCGCCCGGCCAGTTCAAGCCGGTGCTTGAACGCGATGCCGACATCCACGTGACTGGCGGCAATGATGAGGCCGCCGTCGGCCAGATGGCGTTCCATGAGGCCGACCAGGGTCGCCAGCGAGGCGGTGTCCAGCCCGACGGTCGGTTCGTCGAGCAGCCACAGCCGGCGCGGCACGGCGGTCAGGCGCAGGAGGGCGAGCCGGCGGCTCTGCCCGGCAGACAGCAGTGCCGCGGGAATGGTGGCATGCGCTTCGAGCGCGAAGGGTTCGAGCGACTGGCTGCCTTCAGCGCCGCCGAGGAACCGGGCCCAGAAATCGAGATTTTCCTGCACGCTCATGGCGCCCTTGAGCGCGTTGGCGTGGCCGATGAAGTGAGACGCCTGGCCAATGGAGAGATCGCTGTCGTGCCCGGTCAGGCGAAGGTTGCCGGCCGCCGGCTCGACCAGCCCGGCGATCAGGCGCAGCAGGCTCGACTTGCCGGCGCCGTTCGGTCCGGTGAGCAACAGCGCTTCTCCGTCGGCGAGTTCGAAGGACACGTTCTCGAAGACGGTTCTGCCGCCGCGCACGCAGGTCAAATTCTCTGCACTGAGTTTCATCTGTGGTAGACGCCGGCAGCAACCCTGTTAAACGAGGGAACGTACACCTACATTAAGAAGCGCCGCGCGCAAGGCAAATCGGAAAGGGGATTTGGGTGAATAGCGGCCTTTGGCCAATGTCGCATTGGCAAGTTCCAGCAAACCCGTTACACAGACGCCGTAGTATTCCCCGGATTTCCTGCATCGGTAGTGCGGACATGACCCCCAGCACCGCGTTTGCCATCTGCGATGGCATGCAGATCTTGAGCACCACCAGGCCCCGCCCAGGCGGCCGGGCCGGACCCACCAGCACATCTTACAGACGACAACAGGATACATCAGAATGACGGCCACACCTTCTCTCGACAGCTTCAAATGCCGCCGCAAACTCAAAGTCGGCAAGAAAACCTATGATTACTTCAATCTCAAGGCGGCCGAGAAGAACGGCCTTGAGGGCATTTCGAACCTGCCGTTTTCCCTGAAGGTGCTTCTGGAAAACCTGCTGCGTCATGAGGACGGGCGGTCGGTCACCGCAGACGACATCAGGGCCATGGCAAGCTGGCTCAAGCGGCGCAAGAGCACGCGCGAGATCGCCTTCCGCCCGGCCCGGGTGCTGATGCAGGATTTCACCGGCGTGCCGGCGGTGGTCGACCTTGCCGCGATGCGCGACGCCATGGCCAAGCTCGGCGGCAACCCGAAGAAGATCAACCCGCTGGCGCCTGTCGATCTGGTCATCGATCACTCGGTGATGGTCGACTTCTTCGGCACCGCCGGAGCGTTCAAGGCCAATGTCGGCCGCGAGTACGAGCGTAACGGCGAACGCTATGAGTTTCTCAAATGGGGCGCCGAGGCGTTCGACAATTTCCGCGTGGTACCGCCGGGAACCGGCATCTGCCATCAGGTGAACCTGGAATATCTGGCCCGCGCCGTGTGGACGAAGAAGGAAAAGACGGCCAAAGGCACGGTCGAGGTCGCCTATCCGGACACGCTGGTTGGAACCGACAGCCACACCACCATGGTCAACGGGCTCTCGGTGCTTGGATGGGGTGTCGGCGGTATCGAAGCGGAAGCCGCCATGCTGGGCCAGCCGGTTTCGATGCTGATCCCCGAAGTGGTCGGTTTCAGGCTCGATGGCAAATTGCCCGAAGGGGTGACGGCGACGGATCTGGTGCTGACCGTGGTCGAGATGCTGCGGGCCAAGGGCGTGGTCGGCAAGTTCGTCGAATTCTACGGCAAGGGCCTCAATCATCTGTCTCTGGAAGACCAGGCGACCATCGCGAATATGGCGCCGGAATATGGCGCGACCTGCGGGTTCTTCCCGGTCGATGCCGATACGCTGCGCTACATGGAGGCGACCGGGCGGACGCCGGCGCAACTGGCTCTGGTCGAAAAATACGCCAAGGCGCAGGGCATGTACCGGACCACCGCAACGCCGGACCCGGTGTTCACTGCAAAGCTTGAGCTCAATCTTGGCGATGTGGTGCCGAGCATCGCCGGGCCAAAGCGGCCGCAGGACCGGGTGACCCTGAAAGATGCCGCGCCTGCCTTCGCCACCGCGATGAAGGAGGAGTTCAAGAAGGCCAAGGCGCTGTCGCAACGCTACAAGGTCGACGGCGCGAACCATGATCTCGGCAACGGAGACGTGGTGATCGCGGCGATCACGTCGTGCACCAACACTTCCAATCCGTCGGTGATGATCGGCGCCGGGCTTCTGGCGCGCAATGCCGCGGCCAGAGGCCTGACCGTCAAGCCGTGGGTCAAGACCTCGCTGGCGCCGGGCAGCCAGGTGGTGACCGAGTATCTCAAGCGCTCCGGCCTGCAGAAGGACCTGAACAAGCTCGGCTTCGATCTGGTGGGCTATGGCTGCACCACCTGCATCGGCAATTCCGGGCCGCTGCCCGAGCCGATCTCCAAGGCGATCAACGACAATGACCTGGTCGCCTGCTCGGTGCTGTCCGGCAACCGCAATTTCGAGGGCCGGATCTCGCCCGACACCCGGGCCAATTATCTCGCCTCGCCGCCGCTCGTCGTCGCCTACGCCCTTGCCGGCAGCATGCAGGTCGACCTGATGAACGACCCGATCGGACATGACAAGAAGGGTCAGCCGGTTTACCTCAAGGACATCTGGCCGAGCTCGAAGGAAATCGCCGAATTGGTGCGCACATCGATCACCAAGGCGATGTTTCGCGAACGCTACGGCAATGTGTTCAAGGGCGATGCGGCCTGGCGCAAGATCAAGGTCGAGGGCGGGCTGACCTATGGCTGGAACAAGAAATCGACCTATGTCCAGCACCCGCCCTATTTCGAGGGCATGGGGACGGAGCCCGATCCGGTCGGCAATATCACCGATGCGCGGGTGCTCGGCCTGTTTCTCGATTCGATCACAACCGACCATATCTCCCCGGCCGGGTCCATCGCCGCCGACAGCCCGGCGGGCGAATACCTGATCGGCCGCAAGGTGAAACGGCTCGACTTCAATTCCTACGGCTCACGGCGCGGCAACCACGAAGTGATGATGCGCGGCACCTTCGCCAATATCCGCATCAAGAACCAGATGGTCCCGGGCGTCGAGGGTGGTGTCACCGTCCATCATCCGTCCGGCAAGCAGATGCCGATCTACGATGCCGCCATGCAGTACCAGAAGGAGGAGGTTCCGCTTGTGGTGCTGGCGGGCAAGGAATACGGCACCGGATCGAGCCGCGACTGGGCCGCCAAGGGCACCATCCTGCTGGGCGTTCGCGCCGTGGTTGCGGGTTCGTTTGAACGCATCCACCGCTCCAACCTGATCGGCATGGGCGTGCTGCCGCTGGTGTTCGCCGACGGCGAGAGCTGGCAGAGCCTTGGCCTCAAGGGCGATGAGCTGGTGACCATTACCGGGCTCGAGGGCAAGATGAAACCGCGCATGAAGGTCGATGCGACGTTCAAGATGGCGAACGGGAAGACCAAGTCGACCAAGCTGCTGTGCCGGATCGATACGGCCGATGAGCTGGACTACTTCCTCAATGGAGGCATCCTGCACTACGTGTTGCGCAATCTCGCCGCGTGAAGGGTGCACATACGGAGTTGATCGGAAGCCGCCGCACCGCGGGGGCTTCCGTGCTCACCCGGAATTGACGGTTGCGGGCTCGTTAACAACTCACTCCATCGTTACTCGTAAGTTACGGATGAAATCCCTATCATCCTGGTCGCTATGAGGAACACCGTCAGATTTTTCAGACCTATCGTCGGACGCGCAGCCGCGGCCGCATCGGCGCTGGTCGTTGTGCTCGGGCTGATGGCGTCGAGCCCGGCATGGTCGGCAGCGCCCAAGACCGTGATCGAGCTGTTCACCAGCCAGGGCTGCTATTCCTGTCCGCCGGCCGACGCGTTTCTGGGCGAACTTGCCAAGCGTGACGATGTGATCGCGCTGACGCTTCCGGTCGACTACTGGGACTATCTGGGCTGGAAAGACACTTTCGGGTCTCCGGCCCATTCCAAGCGCCAGTCGGAGTATGCCCGCCGGCGCGGCGATCGGCAGGTCTACACGCCTCAGATGGTGTTCAACGGGCGGCGCCATGCGGTGGGCAGTCGCCGCGCCGAGGTGTTGAAAGCACTCAAACAGGAACGCGGATCTCCCGACAGCACCCGGGTGGAAGTGACGCTGAAATCGGACAACAAGTCCATCATGGTCTCGGCCGGGAACTTTGCCGGCAAGGGCGACGCGCCGGACGCGACAATCTGGCTGCTGCTCTCGAGCAAGGCAGAGACGGTTGCGATCGAACGCGGCGAAAATCGCGGCAAAACCCTGATCTATCACAATGTGGTGCGGCAGATGGTGCCGATCGGCGCCTGGCGCGGCGATGCCATCGAGGTCGAACTGCCGAAGTCCGATCTGATGGAGGGATATGACGGGTGCACCGCTATCCTGCAGGTCGACGGGGCCGGCGAGATCCTGGGCGCCGCCCATTTCTCCGGAACCATGGCGCAGAACTAAAGCGATTCCGTGTGAACGTGAAACGCTCTAGGAATCCGCGGACATCCCTCTTGTCATAAAGCGTGACATGCGCGCCGCGAATGCGGCCGGGTCGCGCACCGGTTCGCCTTCGAGAATGTAGGCCTGGTCCAGGAGCAGCCGCGCGGCATCCTCAAGATCGCCCGATGCGCCTCCCGCCTTGGCGGCATGTGCCAGGGTCTTGACCATCTCGTGTCTTGGATTGATCTCGAGGATCGGTGCCTTCGAGGGAATGCCCTCCGGATTGTGCTGGGCGAGAAGTTTCTCCAGGTTGCGGTCGAGCCCGCCGGCGTCGGCCACCAGACAGGCGGCGCTGTCGGTCAGCCGGTCCGACTTGCGGACGTCGGAAACATCCTCGCCGAGGGTTTGCTTTATCATCGCTATCAGGCTTCCGAATTCCGAGGCGTCGGCTTCCGGCTCGGCATCGTCGGTATCGCCGGCATCGATCTCGGCGAGATCCGCGGCGCCCTGGGTGACGGACTTGAACGGCTTGCCGTCATAGCCGAGCGCCGAGGTGATCCAGAAACTGTCGACCGGGTCGCTCAGGAGAAGCACTTCGATGCCCTTGGCGCGGAACCCTTCCAATTGCGGGCTGGCCATCGCCTTGGCCCGGTCCTCACCGGTGACGTAGTAGATCGCCGTCTGGTTTTCCTTCATGTCGGCGGTGTAGGCCTTGAGGCCGCGCAGGTCATCGCCGGAGGTCGTGGTGCGGAAGCGCGCCAGAGCCAGCAACTGGTCGCGCCGCTCCATGTCTTCGTAGAGACCTTCCTTGAGGACCGCCCCGAACTCGTTCCAGAAGGCTTCGTAGGCCTCGTTGTCCTTTTCCGCGATCTTTTCCAGTTCGCTCAGGATGCGTTTGGTGACGGCGCTGCGGATCGCTGCGACCATCGGGTTGTTCTGCAGCATCTCGCGCGAGATGTTGAGCGGCATGTCTTCGGAATCGATGACGCCGCGGACGAAGCGCAGATAACCTGGCAGCATTTCCGCGTCGTCGGAAATGAACACGCGGCGCACATAGAGCTTGAGCTTTGCCTTGCGTTCAGGGTCGAACAGGTTGAAGGGCTTCTTGGTGGGGATGAACACCAGCACGGTGTATTCGTGCCGGCCCTCGGCCTTGTAGTGCAGCGTCAGGGCGGGCTCGTCGAAGGCGCCGCCGATGTGACCGTAGAATTCCTTGTACTGCTCGTCCTTGATCTCCGACTTCGGGCGCGACCACAGGGCGCTCGCCGAATTGAGCTGGCGCGGCTCTACGTCGTCTTCGCCGCCGACGACATGGAGCTCGATGGGAAAGCCGATGTGGTCCGAATAGGTCCGCACGATGGTTTCGATCCGCCCGGGCTCGAGATACTCGTCCATGTCGTCGCGCAACCTGAGGCGGATCAGCGTTCCGCGGGCGGGCATTGCCGGGTCCGCCGGATCGAGCGGTTCAAGGGTGAACTGGCCGGTGCCCGAAGACACCCATCTCCAGGCCTCGTCCGCTCCGGCGCGGCGGGACAGGACCTCGACCTCGCCGGCGACCATGAAGGCGGAATAGAAGCCGACACCGAACTGTCCGATCTGCTGAACGTCCGTGTCCTTCTCGGTGAGCTGTTTGACAAAGGCCTCGGTGCCCGAGCGCGCGATGGTGCCGAGATTTTCGATCAGTTCGTCATGGCTCATGCCGATGCCGTTGTCGGCGACCAGCAGTTCCTTGGTCTCGGCATCGGCGGTAACGGTGATCTTGAGATCGGTGGCCTCGCCGAGCAGGGCGGGTTCGGTGATCGCGGCATAGCGCAGCTTGTCGCAGGCGTCCGCCGCATTCGAAATGAGTTCGCGCAGGAAGACTTCCGTTTCGGAATAGACCGAATGCACCATCAGGTGCAGAAGCTTGGAGACCTCGGCCTGGAAGTCGTGAGACTCCGTTGTGCCGGCCGTCTTGGCGGACTTGCCGGAGGGTTTCTTCTTGCTCGTCTTGTTCGTCATGGCACCTGATCCAATCGCCCACTGCGGACGGCAGGTATCGGCCAGATGCGAAACGAAATCAAGTGGCGCGTGGCGCCTCCGAAGGCTTGGCCGCGCCACGTTCGCGGGTTGTCAGGGAGCGGATGTTCTGATTTGCCGTCGCAGCCCGGGCATCGGTGCGGAAATTCAGCATCCGCTTGACCTTGCTGCGATAGTCCAGATCCCAGATACAGCGCTCAAAGTCCAATGAGTCAGTCATCATATCGACCTCGGTCTTGACGGCGCGACCGGGCACACGGCCGCGCCGTAACAAGGATAGATACGCAAAAACTCAACTGACCGGAGATACTCGAGAACGCTACTAACGGGGTACGCAGGTTACGCAACAAACCGAAGAAAATGGCCCGACTCGCAAAAGCTTGAAGACTCGGGGGGCTGGGGGGCTGAGATTTCCGACGCCTCCACACGAGTCGGGCCCTAGAGGCAACGATGCAAAGATGCTGTTTCATTTAGGCGTCGCCAAGGCACGAATAGGGCGAAATCTTGATGTTTTGATTGCGTTGGAATGGCGGTTTCGCAGGATTTGCCAGGGTCGGCGGGCATCTAGCGCTTGCAATGCAACAGGCACTGGCTAATGATATCAACATGTTATGCTAAGGCCCGGAATCGGGGCCTTAGTTCGGTGCAACTTCGGGAGCACTCTTCATCGAGAGCACACTGTGCCCGGATAATAATTGTGTACCAACGAACTGCCAGGAGGAGCGATGAGCGAAAACGAACCCATACAGTCAGGGCCAAGCGGCGTATTGCGCTTGGTCGGAAAGTCTGAGCAGAACAAAAGAGCGAATCGGTCGGTGCAGAAAATTGCCTTCAACCGAAAAGAACTCAATCAAATTCTCAGCGTCTATGGGCGCAAGGTGGCGGATGGCGAATGGCGCGACTATGCAATTGATGCGCTGAAGGAAAAGGCGGTGTTCTCCGTTTTCAGGCGCGCCACGGAATATCCCCTCTACATGATCGAGAAGCAACCCAAGCTGGACCGTAAGCAGGGCGCCTACGCGGTTGTCGCCGCATCGGGTCTCATCATGAAGCGTGGTCACGACCTGGCCCAGGTGCTGCGTGTCATCGACCGGAGTAAGCCCAGGCTGGTTGTGGCGTAAGCCGGCCGGAAGAAGCACGGCTTCGCGATCGGTTGCGCCGTATGGTCGTTTGAAGGCGGCCTGGCGCCTGGTTCCTGAGCAATGCCAGAGCCGCCTGTGGGCGGCCTAATTTCGAGCCGTCGATTCCGTATCATTCCGCAACGCAAAACCCCCGAGGCGACGAACCGCCCCGGGGGTTTTTTAGATCAGGTCTCGCGCGGCAGGTTAATCGCCGCCCATGATGTTCAGTATGTTCAGGATGTGGATGAACATCGTGACGAACGAACCGTAGAGCATGAAGGCGCCAAAGATGGCTTTCTGCTGAACGACCGCCTTCCCGTCAGACGAGGTGTACATTTCCTTGATCATCTGGGTCTCGTACGCGGTGATGCCCGCAAACAAGAGCACGACCAGGCATGACACGATGAGGCTCATGCCGACGTCCTGGAAGAAGATGGCATTGACCACGATGGCGATCAGGAGGCCGATGGCGGCCATCATGAAGAAGGTCGCGAAGGGCGAAAGATCGCGCTTTGTCACGTAACCGTACATGCTGGTTGCGCCGAAGGTCACCGAAGTGATCAGCAGTGCCTGAACCACCATGCCGCCGCCGTTGGTGGCGAAGGTGAAGGCGATCATGGGTGCCATCAGCGCGCCCCACAAGGCGGCATAGCCCCAGTAGCAGGCGTGGGCCAGTACGGCGTTGCCTGAGAAAATCAGCTTGGGTGCAAAGAAACCAATTCCCAGAATGCCGGCGAACAGAACCCACATAAGCGGGCTGTTGGCGATGCCGACCACAAGGGATGGATTGGACGCGATCGCCAAAGTAACAACCGCTGTAAACGCAACGCCCAGCGCCATGTAGTTGTAGACGCGGAGCATGTATGACCGCAGGCCCTCGTCGATCTCATGCGCCGAAGTGCGGGCAGCAGTCGTTCGGGCTTGCGAAAAACCTCTATTGTCAAATTCGGCCATGATGGTGTTTTCTCCAAAACCGGTTTCAGAGTTCTACTGTATATGGGAGAGCGCACACGGCGATGCAAGCTCATTCCCCGATGGCGTTAATATACCATCAAAACCTATCAATTTGTGCGCAAAATCCTTGCGGGGCGCACCCCCAGACTTCGCCAACTGGTGGCAATTCCGAGTGTTAACGTAATTAAAGTTGCAATTATGGTTGCTCCCAGCGCCACGCCGAGGTCGAATTCCCAGGAAAATTCCATGACGAAGCGAATGATGGAGAACGCCGCAACGGTCCCGACGATCAGCGCAAACAGTGACGTTGCGGCGCCGTAGATGATGTATTCGGCGCAGTAGCTCAATATCAGCCGCCGCCGGGTGCCGCCGACCGCTTTCAGGATCGCCGCATCGTAAAGCCGTGCCTGGTAGCCCGATGCAAGCGCGCCGGCGAGCACCAGAACGCTCATGACAAGGGTCAGGGCGGAGGCGCCGCGGATGCCGGCGAGCAGCTTCTGCAAAAACGCGTTGACCGTCTCGATGGCCTCCTTGATGCGGATGGCGGTGATGCTGGGATAGGTTGCGGCCACCTTTTCCAGAAGCGCGACCTCCAGATCCGGATCCATGGTGACCGTGGCCAGGAAGGTGTGTGGAGCATCTCTGAGCGCGTTGGGGGAGAACACGAGGACGAAATTGATGCCGAAGGATTCCCATTCGACCGCGCGCAGGTTGGCGACGGTCGCGGTGACGTCGCGGCCAAGCACGTTGACGATGATGTCATCGCCAATATCGATGTTGAGACCCTCGGCGATCCCGTTCTCCAGAGAGACCAGGGGCGGGCCGTCGTAACCGGGCTCCCACCATTCCCCCTTCACCAGCCTGGAGCCCTCCGGCAGAGTGTCGGAGTAGGTCAGGCCCCGGTCGCCGCGCAGCGCCCAGGCGACATCCGGTGACGGATCGATGTCCGAGGACGACACCGCGTTCACCGAAACAATGCGGCCACGCATCATCGGCACTTCCTGCAGTTCGGCATCGGCCGCAACCGATTTTACGGTCTCGGTGAAAGCGCCAACCTGGTCGGGCTGAATGTCGACGAAGAAGAACGACGGCGCGCGGTCGGGTATGTTCGCCTTGAGCTCACGGGACAGATTGTTGTCGATGAGCGCCAGTGTCACGATCAGGGCAAGGCCGAGCCCAAGCGACAGCATGACGCTGGGCGCCGGGCTGCCGGGCCGGTGAATGTTGTTGATCGCCAGCCGAAACTCGGGCGGTCCGATTCTGGGTGCCCGTTTCATGGCCCAGATCAGAAGCTGGCCGAGCGCCCACAGGACAACGAAACTGGCCGCCGTCCCGGCGAGGTAATAGGCGGTGATCAGCCGGCCGTCATACCACCACAGGGCGAGGGCGCAGGCGGCGGTGAGCGAAATCGCTATGGCCAGGATGTAGCGTGCCTTGGGCCAGGCGCGCTGCGGCGCCACAATGGAACGGAACAGCACCGCGCCGGGAAGCTCGCGTGCCAGACCCAGCGGCCAGATGGTGAAGGCCAGCGTGACCAGCACGCCGAAAATTGCGGCGATGATGAGCGGCACGACGTCGACTCCGATCTGGATCGGAATCGGAATGATGCTGCCGATTGTGGCGGCCAGCAAAACCGGAACCATGCCACCCAGAAAGAGTGCTATGGCGATCGCCAGGGCGGTCAGCATCATGATCTGACAGAGATAGATCTGGAAAATGGTCGTTCCCGTGGCGCCGAGGCATTTGAAGGTGGCGATGGTGCGGCGTTTGGAATCGAGGAAGTTCTTGATTGCGTTGGCGACCCCGACACCGCCGACGATCAGTGCGGTGAGGCCGGCAAGGGTCATGAAGAAGTTGAGGCGCTCGATGAAGCGTTCCGCCCCCGGCGCCGCATTGGCGCGGCCACGCACCCGCCAGCCGGATTTGGGCAGGTCCGCCTCGACGTCGTCGATGAACTGCTTGAGCCGTTCCGGTGTTGCTTCGCTTGGCGGGAACTTGAGCCGGTAGCGCCAGCGCACGAGGCTGCCCGGCTGAATCAGGTCGGTCTGCATCACGGCGGCCTTGCTCATGAACACCCGCGGTCCGAACACAAAACCGCTGCCGAGACGGTCCGGCTCAATCCCGACCACCGCGGCGATCCGCATATCGATGCGGCCGATGCGCAGGAGATCTCCGATTTCCAGCTTGAGAGACGTGAGCAGGGCGCTGTCTACGGCGATGTTGAAGATGCCGCCGGTTTCGGCGGTCGCGGTGGTGAGATTGCGGGCGCCTTCCAGCGTCAGCGATCCATAGAGCGGGTAGAGGTCGTCGATGGCCTTGATTTCGATCAGAGCCGACTTGGTGCCGCCGGCAGGGCGTGCCAATGCGCGCAGGGTTGCGATCTCAGAGACCTGAGCGCGGTCGGTGATATAGGCCAGTTCCTCGGCCGTGGCGCGCCGTTGCACCAGCGCCAGTTCGACATCGCCGCCGAGGATCGATTGGCCCTCCTCGGCCATGCCGGCAAACAGCGCCGAGGTGATCGAACCCATGGCGGCAATGATGGTGACGCCGAGAACAAGGCAGGCCAGGAAAATGCGGAATCCACTCAGCCCGCCGCGCAATTCGCGCCGGGCAATCGCAAAACTGGTTGCAAGGGTGGTCAATGGCGTTTCGCGTCGCTCAGGATATCGGACAGTTCCGGCGCCATGCCGGCACTGGCCCGCAGGTCGTCGATGCGGCCGTCCTTCATCGCCGCCACGACATTGCAGCGCTCGGCAAGCGCCGGTTCATGGGTGACCAGAACCAGTGTGACGTTGGCGTCGCGCTGCAGATCGAACAGGAGATCGATGATCTGGGCGCCGGTGGCCTGATCGAGATTGCCGGTCGGTTCGTCCGCGAGAATCAGTTTGGCGCCGGCGGACAGCGCCCGGGCGATGGCGACACGCTGCTGCTCCCCGCCCGACAACTGGCCGGGATAATGTTCGAGCCGGTGCGACAGGCCCACCCGATCGAGATGCTCGCGGGCCTTGGCGAACGGATTGGCATCGCCCATGAACTCGAGCGGAACGGCGACATTCTCAAGCGCCGTCATGGTCGGAATAAGGTGGAACGACTGGAACACGATGCCGACATTGCCGCTGCGGAAGCGGGCGAGATCGTCTTCGTCCATCTTCGTGAGATCGTGCCCCGCGACGGTGACGGCGCCGCCTGAAACCGTCTCGAGGCCGGCCATCACCATGAGCAGGGTTGATTTGCCGGAGCCGCTGGGGCCGATCAGCCCGAGGGCCGATCCCGCGTCCACGTCGAGATCGATGCCTTTGAGGATGTCGACCGGGCCGGCATTGCTGGTGAGGGTCAGATGAACGTCACGCAACGCAATGATGGGCGAGCCCGCGCTTTCAGCGCCGGACCGGCCCGAAACCGAATCCCTCTGGTTTTCCGTACCCTCACTCATATATTGTCGGGATATGGCCGGGATCGGGAGGATTTCAAGCTGAAATGAAGAATGCGCTCGCGATTATTTGTCTCTCGTTGCTCGTTGCCGTCGCCGGAACGGTGGGCGTGTGCGGTGTCGCGACGGCGTCCGAACGTGAGCCGGTTCGACTGGTTGTGCTCGGTGATAGTCTCGTAGCGGGCTATGACCTGCCCGAGGAAGACGCTTTTCCAAGCCAGTTGGAACGGGTTCTGATCGAACGTGGCCATGATGTGAAGGTCGTCAATGCCGGCGTTTCCGGCGATACCTCGACCGGCGGCCTGTCTCGGCTGAAATGGGCGGTAGCGGATGGAACCGATCTGGTGATCGTCGAACTCGGCGCCAATGACGCATTGCGCGGCGTACCGCCGAAGAACACGGCGAAGGCCCTGCATGCGATTATCACCCGCCTGCAAATGCGCGGCATCGCGGTGCTGCTTGCCGGCATGCGGGCGCCGCCCAATATGGGACCGGATTACGAGGTGGAGTTCAATGCGATCTATGGCCGGCTCGCCGAGCAACTGGACGTCCCGCTCTATCCGTTCTTTCTCGACGGTGTGGCGGCCAATCCGAACTTCAACCTGCCGGACGGCATGCATCCCAATGCGCAAGGGGTTGCGGAAATCGTCGAACGCATCCGCCCGACCGTCGAAGCGCTGATCATCGAGCTCGCCGCCAAGGGCGAGACCGCCGGGCACTAGATCGTTTCCGTGTGAACGTGAAACGATCTAGACTTCCGTTCCGTTTTCCCCTCCAGCACAGGAAGCAACGCAGACATGCCGCGCTTGTTCACAGGTCTTGAAATTCCCCATGACGTTGCC
>JAJFHL010000104.1 GCA_021775615.1 Hyphomicrobiales bacterium | reverse complement strand
CACACCGGCCCTTGTACGGGATGCGGAAGGCAATTTTTTACGTGGAACTCCCCTGAGCGAGGCCGTCCAGGTCGGCGATGCTGTCGGCTTCGTTGAACATGATGGCGAAGTGCATCTGGTCGATGGAGACCGACACGTCGTACTCTTCGATGACGAAAGCGGCCGCTGGCTGGTGTTCAATCGCACGTTCTTCAATGACCAACTGGACCGGGCGACCCTGTTACCGGTTGCCGCGAACGAGCGCACCGGAGCGCTGAGCTTCGAACTTCCCGAGACTGCCAAAGCCCTGGCCGATGCAGTTATGTTGCCGCGCGATGTTCAGGACGGCTTTGTCGACCCGCTGTCCGAAGAAGGGATCAGGCGTTCGTTTGAATTTGGCGGGGCGTTCAGCCCGGCGACCGCAGCACGTGCCTTCAGGCAAATAGGGACCGCTGCAGCACGACGGTCAGCGCGTGGAGATTTCACACAACAAGGTGTCACCCCAGGTCAGCGAGCGAGACCACTGCTTAACTCGGATCGGCGGCGCACTGATGCGTTTGCGGCTTCGCATCCTACCGCAAACCGGACAAACCCGCCCTTTACCAGCGCCAATCGGGACGGATCGAGCGTCTTTGGCCACATCGATGAAGCGACGAACAAGCAAATCATTCAACCACACAACTCGGTTGACGCAATGTTGGATCTGGCTGAACGGAGTAAGGCACCGTTGCTACAGCAGCTCGAAACGACCATCCTCGATATTCCGGGAGCCAAAGTTGTGGGGGTCCGCGTCAAGGAACGTCCCCGGCTGAATGAGAAACTTGTTGGCGATAGAAGACCGGATACCCTGGGCGACTATCTTGGCGGCCGCATCGCCGTCAGCAACCCGGATCAGTTCGACAGAGTGATTGCGGTTCTGACGAGCCGCTACAAGAACGTGGAGTATGACGACTTCCTAGACACCCCGCGTGGCTCAGGCTACCGCGCCGTGCACATGCAGATTGTGCTCGACAACGGCATGACGGCAGAGATCCAGATCATGCCGCGCGATATCATGAAGGTCCTCGACAAGGAGCACGACATTTACGAGAAGTGGCGAAGTAAGGATGTTTATACGTCAGTGGAAGAGCGTCAGAGAATGGCGGACGAAGAATGGGCGCAAGACGCCTACACGAAGGCCTACGACAGTTGGCTTAATCAACGTAGAGCTGCTCCTTGATACTCACTGAAATTCTACTACTTTAAATTGAGGAGACAAAAGATGACATCAGAATCCGAAAAGCAACTAGTCAGAGGGCCAGTTAACCTCGGTGGCGCAATTGGGCGCATTGTCGGATTTCCAGATGGCAGTGGACAGGTGGAAACTTGGGGTGGCACTGGCTGGGAGAAGGGTGGCGCGGATTTGTTCTCTGTCATGAGGTCGCCGGACGCCTCACCAGCTATCCTCAGGAAATACCGGGTTCCAACGGAATACTGGAGCGATATTGTTCTTGAGGAAGACCGACTGGATCAGGAAAAGGAACGCGGCGGCTGACCGCTGCGAACGCTTGTGCTGGCGTAAGTCAAGAGCTTCAATCTCCGGTTGGCGGAGACGGCTCAGCGCGAGGCCCGCCGCACGATCCTGCCCTTTGCGGCGGAAACCCCGACACCGGCGATTGTCGGGACGGATGGAATTACGGTAATGGGATGGACGCCCATAACGAAGTCTCTGGGTGGGACCAAGGAAGCATGGAGGCTATACTTTGACCGGCTCGGCGATGAATTGGGACTGCAAATCGCGGGGACACTATACACAATTAGCGGTTAGGCGCGCGCCCTTGAGATGGATGTAGCGTCCCCCAATTCCCCGCAATTCAACGGCCTGGGCTCGAAGGCGCAAGCTGCGTTCTGCGGGCACGGATCAGGTAATGACGTTAGAGAAAGAACAGCTTCTTGCCGACCTGGCGCCTCTGGCACCTGAGGCAAAGATCAAACTTCATGTCTACTTGCTCGAAGAGATGATACCGGTGTTTGCCGACATCGTCGATGATGTCGAACCCTTTCAGAGATTCATCGATGTTTTGAACTTCTGTGTGACGACCGGCAGGCGGTGGTTGAGCGGTGAACTGGATGATCCCGATGACGTGCTGCGGCCGCTTGAGGGTCCACGTTCACCACGTCTTGCAGATAGGGAACTGGACCACGAACAATCGCGACACTTTCCCGACGTTCAAGTTCTCACGCTGCTTGGCCAACACGCGATATGGTACGCCGCTGAGATCCAGTTCGACCGCATCGGGGACGAGGAAGTGCCCCAGTCTCTGGAAGAACGCTTCACGGACGAAGAACTGGCGGGACTCCTTGCTCCCAGGTTAGCCAAGGCCTCGTCCCGCATGAAGCGGGAGTTCGATGCGGCATGGGAGCGCCGCATCCGGCCCGAGGCTGGCGCCTGATTGGAAGGAGGTTGAAATACGAAACGGCGTCAAATCGACTCGGAAAGATGCACCTGCAATCGAGTGTCTGAACTGCGGTTTACCCATCCGAGGGTTCCCGAACCTCGATCGCCAACCGAGAATATGCTCGGAGTGCCAAACCGAGATCTTCCTGTTCACGACCATGAACCGAAACATTGTTGTCGACATGAAGCGTGCCCCGGACGAGTTGAATACGTTCATCAGATGGAGCCAATCGTCCCTCGATCATTTCGAATTCCTCCAGCTTATGCTTGACCTTGAGGTCATGCTGTGTGGTGAGGATCAGGACGGCAACGAGCAGAGCGGCGGCCAAGCCTAGCTTTTTCGATCGGGGGTTACGAGGTTAAGGCGACAATGCGCCAGTTTCTGCGAATTGCACAGACACCATACCCAATTGACGGTCAGGCACGTGGCTTTAAGAAAAATGTGGTATCCCCGGATTTCTCACGCTGTGTTTGTATCGGGTTCATACAACGACAGTGAAAACCTGCCATCTGACTTAGCGGGAACCTGAACGGTAATTGGGAGGCACTATACTCAACCGGCGGTTAGGCGTGCGCCTTTGAGATAGGTATAGTGTCCCCGCAGCTCCTTGAGATAGGTATAGTGTCCCCGCAACTCCGTGTCCCCGCAACTCCTCTACAACTCCTCTACAACTCCTCTACGACATCAGTGGTGATCCTAAAGCTGTCTTGTGAAGACGTCCGACTGGTGTTGTGTATGCCTTCAACGTGGTCGACATCATTTGACGTGAGTCAACGACGGCAGCGTTTATCGTCTTCATAAGCATGCAATGGCAAAGCCATCTCCATCTGACGAATTCGACGTCATCGTGATCGGCTCCGGGATGGGGGGCATGACCACTGCCGCCGCGCTATCTCGCTTCGATCACAAGGTCCTGCTTCTAGAGCAAGCGCATACAATCGGTGGTCTGACCCATTCCTTCACCCGGAACGGCTTCACCTGGGATGTTGGCCTACACTATTGCGGTACATTTGGATCCGATCAGTTTGCCGGCCGAATTCTCGACTGGCTTAGCGGCGGCACAATCGAGTTTCGGTCCGTAGGCACGGTCTACGACACGCTTCATTTTCCGGATGATGTCGAGATCTCGGTAGGGCGCCCCGCCGAAGCATACAAAATGGAACTCAAAGATCGGTATCCCGACAACACGGTAGAAATCGACGCCTATTTTGAGGCGCTATTGGCAGCTGAGGAAGCGGCGCAGATGGTCGGGGCCGAGAGAGCGATGCCTGATCAATTTCGTTCCGCATATCACTGGTGGAATCGGAGGAAAATCGAACGTTGGTGCGGTCGCACGACCAGCGAGGTCATCGATAATCTGATAACCGAGCCGCAGCTTGCCGCGATTCTATCAGCGCAATGGGGCACCTATGGCGGCAAGCCAAAGGAGGCAAGTTTCGCAGTCCATGCCCTTGTGATGGGCCACTACCTCGAAGGCGCTGCATATCCTGTAGGCGGGGCTGCTGCGATCGCAAAGGGCCTTGTTCCTGTAATTGAAGCATCGGGTGGAAACGCAATGGCCGGAACTCCGGTCAGCGAACTAGTGATTGAAAACGGCAAGGCGGTGGGCGTGCTCACGAGTACGGAACGGGAATTCAGGTCGAGTTCCATCGTGTCGGCGATAGGCGCCGGCGAAACTGTGAAGCTCCTTCTACCGGAGGACCTTCGCCGAGAAAGCTGGGCCAAAGATATTTCCACCTTCAAGCCGTCAGTGTGCCATTTCGAGGTCTATGTCGGCCTTGAGGGTGATATCTCCAAGCACGGCGCGACGCGCGCAAACCACTGGTTTTATGAGTCTTGGGACACCAACGATGGCATCTGGTCTGGAGCCGCGGATGATCCCCTGCAGACGATGTTCGTTTCCTTCCCGTCGCTAAAGGACCCTGAGCATGATCCTGGCCCGGCCAAGCAACACACCTGCGACATGATGGTCTTGACTGATTGGTCTGCAGTTGCCGATTTCGCCAACGGCGGCGCTGCGGAAAGGCCGTTGGAATGGGCAGCATTGAAGGAGCGGATCGAAGCGCAGATGCTGGCGTTCTTTGGCAGAAAGTTCCCAGCACTCGCGCCCCTTATCACGTATCATGAACTTGGGACACCCCTCGCCACGGCAGCCTTCACTGGTCACAACAATGGTGGGTTCTACGGCATCGAAACAACGCCGCGCCGCATGTTGTCGGAGGCGTTCAACGCGCGCACTCCCATCCCCGGTCTGTTCCTTTCGGGCCAGGACGTCATGAGCCCCGGAATCGCAGGTGCCCTTGCGGGCGGCATGTTCGGCGCAGCAGCCATAGATCCGCGTGTTTTCCAGAAGCTCAAATAGGGATAAGGAACCGGCACGAGACGGAAGCACACCCTAATATCTCACTCATGAAGCGTTTGGATCCTCGAAATCTGGCAAGTGCCACTGATCTGTTCGCCCCGGATGTCGTCTTGCACTACTTCAATCCAAATCTTCCGGAAATGCAGGGCGATTATGTAGGATTGGAGGGCATCCGTTCATTCTTCGAAACCATCGGTCAGAAGTCCCGCGGAACTTTCAAAATCGAACCTGTCTCAATTGACGCTGTCGGCGATGAATTGGTTGTCGTACAATCAAGGAACACTCTAACCATCCAGGATCAAAGTATCGCGCTGGATGTCGTTGTTGTTTGGCGGTTCGTGGATGGGCGTGTCGTCGAAGTCTGGGATATCGTTCCGGGTCGCGCCGCGCCAAGCTAAGTTACTCCGCGCTATCCACACGCTTTTATAGCTGGCCGGAATAACGGTTCCAGGGCTGCGCTCCAGCCAACGTTAGATTATTCCGCTCAGCTGCCGCCCCGCCCAGCCAGAGTTCGCAGTTTCCGTGAATCGAAGGTCAGGCGGATTGTGTTGCTACGTCGTCTTGCGCGAAAAATACCAGCTTGGGGCTGCGACCGCCGGGTATCGCCGCTAAGCGAATGTCGCGGAAGGGCTCGAAGCCGTCATTCGCTGGTTAGCCCTACAACGACAGCTTCGGGCCGGAAGCGAGCAAGAAATGTATGTCCGCTTTTGCACCCATTCCAGACGTGATCTCGCGAATTTGCGAAGGGCATTTGTGACCCGAAACGGACACCTGAACGTTCCTTAGAGTGTCGAAAGAAGCACTGCAACGCGGTGTATTTTGTGGCACTTGGTGTGGAGCAGTGTTGAGAAATGGACTTTGGCCCCAATCTGTCCATTCCAATTAGCGCAACAGAACCAAATCCTTTGTGAGGGGCTTGGTGTCTCCGCAACTGACCAGAAAATCCGGGCGCACGACACGCCCGGATCGCTGGTGATGATTTGCCTGATCAGGCGAACAGGAAGTCGTCGGCGCCGAGGTCGCCCCGGTCGACATTGAGCAGGGTGATCGTGTGGTCGTAATAGTGGATCACCGTGTCGTCGCCGACCTGCTCCCAATAGCGGTCGCCGGGAGAGGCCAGGTCGTTGAACCCGGTGAACTCGGTTGCGGTGAGATCGATCTTGTCGACCCCGGCCGCGAAACCGTAGATGGAATCGGCTTCCGTCCCCCTGGTGTCGCCGAAGACGAAGGTGTCGGCGTAGGCGCTTCCATCGCCGCCATTGTCGCCGAGAATGTGGTCGTCGCCGAGCCCGCCGATCAGAATGTCCGCACCATCGCTTCCCAGAAGGGTGTTGTTGCCGTCGTCGCCGATGAGCACGTCGCCGTGGTTGCTGCCGATCAGGGTCTCGATGCCGGTGTAGGTGTCGCCCTCGGCGATGCCGCCCGAACCGACGCCGGTGGCGAGGTTGACGGTGACGCCTGTCGCGCTTTCGGCGAAGTTGACGAGGTCGTTGTCGGCGCCGCCGTAGTAGTCGTCGGCGCCGGCGCCGGCATTGAACCAGTCGTTGCCGTCGCCGCCATAAAGGGTGTCGTCGCCGCCGCGGTCGGTGATGAAGTCGGTGGCGCCGTTGCCCTCAATGACATTGGCGCCGTTGTCGCCGCTCAACGTGTCGCCATGATCGGAGCCGGCGATGTTCTCTATGCGGTCATAGGTGTCGCCTTCGGCATCGCCCCAGCGGCCCGGCCCGTAGAGGAAATCGACGCTGACGCCGGTGGCCGACGCTTCATACGACACCGTATCGTAGCCATAGCCGCCGTAGAGCTGGTCAGCGCCGGCGCCGCCGTCGAGGATGTCGTTGCCGAAGCCGCCATAGAGCTTGTCGGCGCCGGTGCCGCCGTAGAGTTCGTCGTGGCCGGACCCGCCATAAAGCCGGTCGGCGCCGCCGTTGCCATGGAGAATGTCGTTGCCGTGCAGGCCGTCGATGACGTTGTCACCGTCGTTTCCGATGATGAAGTCGGCGTAGCGCGAGCCGTCGACATTCTCGATCGAGTAATAGGTGTCGCCGGCGGCGTTTCCGCCCGCGCCCTTATTGCGGTCGAGGTTGACGGTCACGCCTCTGGAAGAGTTGGTGTAGGTCACCGCGTCGATGCCGTCGCCGCCGTAAAATTCATCGCTGCCGGCGCTGGAGTAGAATACGTCGTTGCTTTCGTAGCCGTACATCTGATCGGCGCCGGACGTGCCGAAGAGCCGATCGCTTGATTTGCTGCCTTTGATTAAAGCCATTGTCCCTGATCCTCAGATTGTGCGGAGGGGTATCCTCCGGTCCCATGAGGTTAATATAATGAACAATGTTCATATAAATGTGATTCGAATCACATAGAGCGCTTCTTTCCGCAAATAATTATGGGGAGCTTTCTTCGGGGCGGCGCAGGCCCCGTCGAATTTATCCTCCGTCATAGAGAACCAATTCTCGACCTCACGTGACCAACGGAATGAGACGCAGCGGTTTGGACCAGACCTCTCGCCAAGGCCGAGACCGGCTGACCCGCAGCTATCTCATCAACCCCTAGTCCCCAGGCGGAACGGCGCCAATCGTGGAACTGCCGGAGCCTGTCTGGGGCCGCTAACAAAGGAGGCCGTTATGGCAGAATGTGATGATCCGGAATGCCTGCAGGCGCTTGAGCGCCTGCAGGAGCTCAGAAACCTTATTCTCACTATTTGCAGCCGCATAGACCAACTCAACATCATCGCCTCGAACATGAGGGCGGTCGCCCTTGCGCTGATCGTGGCGGGGATGGCGCTGGTCGGCGTCGCAATTGCTCTTTTCACAAATCCCTTCACAGCTCCCGGTGGAATAGCCCTGTTGGCCGCCGCCCTGGCGATGCTCTTGCTGGCGGCGGGCCTTCTCGCACGGGCAAACGGCATCAACGGCGACATCGCGGAAGCATCGCAGTACCTTCTGGACTTGCGCGGCCAGTACACCAGCGCGGCGGCGGAAGTGATGCAGACCTGCGACCCGGAGTGCTGGGACCTGGTCGACCTGAACCAGCCGGACTGTTCTTCGGCCAACAGGTCGAGGAGCGCCGCGCGCACGAGCCCGGGCCAGGGATGTTGTGGCGAAGACCACACGCAGACGACGGCAGATCCCGGCAATAAGGAGGCCGCTTAGAGCGGGATCGGGAAAAGCGGATATCGGTTTTCCGTCCGACCCGGTTCCATTCCAAGAGAAGCGATCACGTTTTATCGACTTAGGTGCATCCACCTAAGTCGATCGTGATCTTCGCGTGATCCAGCGGGGACAAATGTACATCTCGTTCGTGGCCTGTGGCAGAAAACACCCGCTTCGGAAATCAGCAATGCGGCCAACCGAGATACTCGTGGAA
>JAJFHL010000103.1 GCA_021775615.1 Hyphomicrobiales bacterium | reverse complement strand
GCCGATCAGCGGGTTGCCGTCGGGCGGATGGGAGATGGCGCCGTGCACTTCGCGCTTGATGCCCAGATCGGCGAAGATCGGCATCCGGCCCATGGCGTTTTCGAGCCACGGCATGATGCGGTCATAGTCGGCATCGAAGAGTTCGTTCTCCGCGTCCCAGGGGCAAAGGTCTTCCCAGACCGTGTTGGGATTTTCCTTCTCGTAGATGCCGATCAGGCCGGATTTCTGCTCCATGCGGATGTAACCCGAGACCAGCTTGTCGTCGCGGATCACCGGCAGTTCGGTCTCGAGATCGCGGAATTCCGGCACCGTGTCGGTGACGAGATAATGGTGCGTCATGGAGGTCATGGGAAGCTGCAGGCCGGACCACTCGCCCATCTGACGGGCGTAGGAGCCGCCGGCATTGACGACGTGCTCGCAGGTGATGTCGCCCTCGACGGTCGACACCTGCCATTCGCCCGAGGGCAATTTTTTTATATCGGTCGCCCGGCAGCGCCGGATGATCGTGGCACCGAGCTTGCGGGCACCGGTGGCGAGCGCCTGGGTGACGCCGGAGGGGTCGACATGGCCGTCTTCGGGGGTATGCAGGGCGCCGAGGACACCATCTAGATTGTAAAAGGGGTGCAGTGCGGCGACCCGGCCGGGGCCGACCAGTTCGATGTTGAACCCCAGGGACCGGCCGACGCTCAGGGTGTGGCGCAGCCAGTCCATCTCGTCTTCGCAGTAGGCCAGACGGAACGAGCCGCAGCCGTGCCAGGTGACCGACTGGCCGGTCTCTTCTTCGAGCTTCCCGGAGTACAGGCCGATATTGTAGTCGACGCATTTGCCGAGGCCGAAGCTCGATGTGGAGTGGGTGATCTGTCCCGCCGCGTGCCAGGTGGAGCCGGAGGTCAGTTCGGCCTTTTCCAGCAGCACAATGTCGCTCCATCCCTCATGCGCGAGATGGTAGGCAAGGCCGCACCCCATGATGCCGCCGCCGACAATGACGACCTTTGCGTGAGACTGCATGGCGCGTCTGCTCTCCAAATGGCGGCGCGCAGAGGCCTTCAGCGCGCAGTTCGGCTGTGTTTCCGATACGAAATGGTATTTTTATACCAATGTCAATTCTTTTTGGTATTTTTATACTCGATATGCTAGAAAGAGGGCAGTGCAACCGGCAAACTTCAGGAGACCGCACCGGGTGGACGCGCAGGGAACCAAGGACGATGTGCTCGACCGCCTGGCGGAGGCCTATGACGAGATGAGCCCGCAATTGCGCAAGGCGGCGCAGTTCGTGATCGAGCATCCCAACGACATTGCGGTCAAATCGATCCACGAGGTGGCGGACGCGGCCGAGGTTCATCCCAACACGCTGGTGCGCATGGCCAACGCAGTCGGCTTTGACGGTTACCGCACCTTCCGCCGGCCGTTCAGCGAGTATCTGCGCCAGGGCGGTGACAGCTTCCAGGACCGCGCCCGCTGGCTGCAGTCGATTGCGGAGGGCGGAAAGCTCGGCGGGCTCTATGGTGAAATCGCCGCCACCGCGCTGAACAATGTGGAGCAGCTGTTTTCGGAAACCAATGCGGACGAGCTGAAGGCGGCGGCCGATCTGATCGTCGCCTCACGGCGCACCTATGTGCTGGGGGTCGGCACCGGTTTCGCCCTGGCGCATAATTTCTGGTACGTGACCCGCATGGCCTTCGACCACATCATCCAGGTGCCGCGCACCGGGACCCTGGCCATCGACGATATCGCGCGTATCGGGCCGGACGACGTGCTGCTGGCCATGACCTTCCAGCCGTTCCGCACCGATGTCATCGAGGCGGTGGAACGGGCAAGAGAGGCGGGGGCCACGCTGATTGCGCTGTCCGACAGCCGCACATCGCCGATCGTGACCGGAGCGGCCCATGCTTTCGTGGCACCGACCGCTTCGCCGCAGTTCTTTACCTCCCTGATCGCGGTTCAGGCCTATCTCGAAGCGCTGATCGCCTTCATGATCGCCGATGCGGACAGCTCGATCGTCCGCAACATTGAGGACTTCCACCGGCTGCGCTACGCGACCGGCGTTTATCAGGACGACACAGACTAGCGAAACCGTTGTGTGAGGACGGACCGATGACCACGATGCAGGCAAACGGCTTGGAACGGGCGCTGGAGGCGCACTACTACACCGATCCGGAGATGTTCGCGCGAGAGAGGGAGAAGATTTTCCACCGCACCTGGCAGTTCGCCGGCCACATCTCGCAGATCGAACAGGCGGGCGACTATTTCGCCTTCGAGATCTGCGGCCAGAACCTGTTTTGCATCCGTAGCGCCGACGGGAGCGTGCGGACCTTCTTCAATGTCTGCATGCACCGGGCCCATGAACTCGTGCAGGGCACGGGCTCGACAAAGCTGATCGTCTGCCCCTACCACGCCTGGACCTATGAGCTCGACGGGAAACTCCGGCGTGCACCGAACCAGTCCAAGGTCGACGGCTTCGAAACCGCCGAGATCTGTCTGACGGACGTGAAGACGGAGGTTTTCTGCGGCTTCATCTTCGTCAATCTCGATCCCGACGCCGCCCCCATGGGCGAGTGGTTTCCGGATGTGGAAGAACAGCTGCGCGCCTATGTGCCCAATATCGACCAGCTCAAGACGGTGAAGATCAACGAGGTGGCCGAGCGCTGCAACTGGAAGGTCGCGGTGGAGAACTATTCGGAGTGCTATCACTGCGCACTGTGCCACCCGACTTTCGTGAAAGGTGTGGTGGACCCGAAGAGTTACAACGTCATGCCCCAGGGCCACTGCCTGCGGCACACCACGGTGGCGGCCAATCTTGACCGGCTGACCTATCCGATTGACGCGGACGCCAACGAGCACGCGACCGACTATTCGTCCTGGTTCCTGTGGCCGATGTTTTCGTTCCAGGTCTATCCCGGCAATGTGCTCAACACTTACTGGTGGCGGCCGCAATCAGCCGGCGAGACCAACATGTACCGCGGCTGGCACACGCAAGACGGTGTTCCTTCGGACGCTATCGAGGCCCTGGCGCAGCAGGACCTCGACACCACGGTGGCGGAGGACATCAAGCTGGTGGAGTCGGTGCAGCGGGGCCTCGGCAGTCTCGGCTACAAGCCCGGCCCGCTGGTCATCGACCGCGACTTCGGGGTGAACTCGGAACACTCGATCCGGGCCCTGAAGCAGTGGACGCTTGAGGCGCTTGAGGGGTAGGTACCTGGTTTTTCACACCTTCGTCATTCCCGCGAAAGCGGGAATCCAGGGCGTAACTCCGCGGTGGCGCCATGGAATTCTGGATTCCCGCTTTCGCGGGAATGACGGAAGGGAAGGGTGCAGGCGTGTCTCACCCCTCATAAACCAGCAGCAGGTCCTTGGCGTCCACCTGGGCGCCCGCCGTGACCACCACTTCCGCCACCTTGCCATCGCGTTCGGCGTGCAAAGCGGTCTCCATCTTCATGGCTTCGATGGTGAAGAGCAGGTCGCCGGCGTGGATCTCCTGTCCCGCCTGTGCGGCAATGGTCGAGATGACGCCGGGCATGGGGGCGGCAACGTGATCGGCGTTGCCCGGATCCGCCTTGGGATGCTTTTCGACATGCTCCGATGCGGCGCGGTCGACGACCTTGACGGTGCGCGGCTGGCCGTTCAGTTCGAAGAAGACCTTGCGGTTGCCCTCCTCGTCGACTTCCGACACCGCCTGGCAGCGGACCTGCAGGGTCTTTCCGGGTTCGAGATCGACGCCGATTTCGTGGCCCGGCTGCATGCCGTAGAAAAAGATCGGCGTGGGCAGGACCGACATAGGGCCGAATTCGCTACGCTTTTTGGCGTAGTCGGTGAAGACCTTGGGATACATCAGATAGGAGTTGAACTCCTCGTCCGACACCTTGCGGTGCACCGCCTTTTCGACCTCTTCGCGCAAGGCGCCGAGATCGGCCGGCGGCACATTGGCGCCGGGGCGGTTGGTGATCGGGGTCTCGCCCTTGAGGATCTTTTTCTGGAGTGCCTGCGGGAAGCCTCCGGGCGGCTGGCCCAGTTCACCGCGGAACAGGGCGATCACCGACTCGGGGAACGAAACGTCCTTGTCCGGATTTTCCACGTCGGCGCGAGTGAGCCCGGCGGAAACCATCGAGAGAGCCATGTCGCCGACCACCTTGGAGGAGGGCGTCACCTTGACGAGATCGCCGAACATGGCGTTGACGTCCGCATAGGTGCGGGCCACTTCATGCCAGCGGTCGGCGAGGCCAAGCGAACGGGCCTGCTCCTTCAGGTTGGTGAACTGACCGCCCGGCATTTCATGCAGATAGACTTCCGAGGCGCCGGCACGCATGTCCGCCTCGAAGGCGGCATACTGGACGCGGACCGCCTCCCAATAGTCGGACAGTCCCCGGATCGCCTCAATGTCGAGACCGGTGTCGCGGGGCGTGTTGCGCAGCGCTTCGACGATGGAGCCGAGATTGGGCTGCGATGTCATGCCCGACATGGAGTCGAGGGCCGCATCGGCCGCATCGACACCCGCCTCGCTCGCGGCGAGGATTGAGGCGGCGGAGATGCCGCTGGTGTCATGGGTGTGGAAGTGCACCGGCAGGCCGGTCTCCTCCTTGAGGGTTTTGACGAGGATCCGCGCGGCTTCCGGTTTGACCAGCCCGCCCATGTCCTTCAAGCCCAGAACGTGGGTGCCGGCGTCGGCCAGCTCGCGCGCCACGCCGACATAATATTTGAGGTCGTATTTTGAGCGGGCCGGATCGAGGATGTCGCCGGTATAGCAGACCGCCGCCTCGAGGATCTTGCCGCTTTCTAGCACCGCATCCATGGAGACGCGCATGTTCTCGACCCAGTTGAGGCTGTCGAAGACGCGGAAGAGATCGATGCCGCTCTCCGCCGCCCTCGCCACGAATGCTTCTACCACATTGTCCGGATACATGGCATAGCCGACGCCGTTGGCGCCGCGCAGCAGCATCTGCAGGAGGGTGTCGGGGGCCTTCTCGCGGATCGCGGCGAGCCGTTCCCAGGGGCATTCCTGCAGGAACCGCATGGCGACATCGAAGGTGGCGCCGCCCCAGCATTCCAGCGAGAAGAGATCCGGTAGGTTGGCGGCATAGGCATCGATCGAGTTGACGATATCGTGGGAGCGCACCCGTGTCGCCAGCAGGGACTGGGGCGCGTCGCGGGTGGTGGTGTCGGTGATCAGCAGGCGTTTTTGTGCCAGCATCCAGTCGGCCACCGCCTTGGGGCCATCGCGGTCGAGCAGGGTCTTTGCCGTCTCGCCCCGGTTCAGGTCGCGCAATTCCGGCAGTTTCGGCGCCAATGCATGGGCCGGCGGTTTCGGCCGGTTTTCCACTTCCGGATTGCCGTTGACGGTGACGTCGGCAATGAAACGCAACAGCCGGGTGGCGCGGTCGCGGCGCTTGGGGAAGGCGAAAAGCTCCGGGGTCTCGTCGATGAACCTCGTGGTGTAGTCGGCGTTGCGGAAGCTTGGATGGTTGATCAGGTTTTCGACGAAGTTGATGTTGGTGGCGACACCGCGGATGCGGAACTCGCGCAGGGCGCGGTCCATGCGGGCGATGGCTTCGGATGCGTTGGGCGCCCAGGCGGTGACTTTCTCCAGCAGCGAATCGTAATAGCGCGTGATGATGGCGCCGGAATAAGCGGTGCCGCCGTCGAGCCTGATGCCGAAACCTGTGGCGCCGCGATAGGCGGTGATGCGGCCGTAGTCGGGAATGAAGTTTTCTTCCGGGTCCTCGGTGGTGATGCGGCACTGGATCGCATGGCCGCGCATCTCCAGATAGTCCTGGGTCGGCACGCCGGAGCCCTCGGCGCCGATCTTCGCGCCCTGCGCGATGCGGATCTGCGCCTTGACGATGTCGATGCCGGTGATCTCCTCGGTGACCGTGTGCTCGACCTGGATGCGCGGATTGACCTCGATGAAATAGAACCGGTCGGTGTCCGCATCCATCAGGAATTCGGCGGTGCCGGCATTCACGTAACCGGCCCGGCGCGCCAGTTTGAGCGCCGCCTCGCAGACTTCGGTTCGCTGCTCAGGGGTCAGGTAGGGGGCGGGCGCGCGCTCGACGACTTTCTGGTTGCGCCGCTGGATCGAACAGTCGCGCTCGAAGAGATGGATGATGGTGCCGTGGCTGTCGCCGAGAAGCTGCACCTCCACATGGCGGGCGCGCTCGACCAGCTTTTCCAGGTAGACCTCGCCATTGCCGAAGGCCGCTTCGGCCTCGCGCCGGCCGGCGAGAACCTCCGATTGGAGATCGGCCTCGGTCCGGATGATGCGCATGCCGCGACCGCCGCCGCCCCAGCTCGCCTTCAGCATCAACGGGAAGCCGACTTCCTCGGCCATTTTCTGGATGGTATCGGGGTCTTCCGGCAGAGGGCCGGTTGCCGGCGTCACCGGGGTGCCGGCGGCGACCGCCATCTCACGGGCCGATACCTTGTTGCCGAGCGAACGCATGATATCGGGCGGCGGGCCGATCCAGGTGAGGCCCGCTTCGATGCAGGCCTCGGCAAACTCGGGGTTTTCCGAAAGAAAGCCGTAGCCCGGATGGACCGCGTCGACGCCTGCTTTGAGGGCCACCCGGACCATCTCGTCGATGGCGAGATAGGCCTTGACCGGTCCGTGGCCTGCGCCGATGCGGTAGGCCTCATCGGCCTTGAAACGGTGCAGCGAGAGTTTGTCCTCCTCGGCATAGACGGCGACCGTGCGGATGCCGAGCTCATTTGCCGCCCGCAAAACGCGGATGGCGATTTCGCCGCGGTTGGCGACCAGCAGTTTTTTGAAGGTTGTCATAATTACCCCTTATACGCCGGAACCTCCAGCCGCCCCAATCAGGCGCCGTTTCCTCTAAAGCCGAATTGCCGTCCTGTCTATGGGCTGTTGATGTGCCGCTGGTGTGGTAGGACTGCACTTACACAACGATTGCCAGCCGAATGTATTCTCGCAATTTTGAAGAACTCGACTATCGCGTGACCCCGCTTGGCGCCCTGAGCCTGCGGCGGCGGCGCCTGCCGCCGGACGGTGAAGACGTTTTCGAGATCAAGCTGGGTGATGAATTTCTCATGACCAGCACTTTCACGGCCTCTGAAATCGCGCTGGCGGAGCTCGGTCTGGCGGACCTTGCAGACACGGATGTCGATGTGGTGGTCGGTGGTCTCGGCCTTGGTTACACGGCACATGCGGTGCTTGAGAGCGACAGAGTGCGATCGCTGCTTGTGGTCGAGGCGCTCGACGCGGTGATCGACTGGCACGAGAGCGGGCTGCTGCCGCTTGGTCCCGGCTTGAGCGGGGACCCGCGCTGCCGCTTCGTGCATGGCGATTTCTTTGCGCTTGCCGGATCGGCCGAAGGCTTCGATGCCGATGCGCCGGGCCGCTGCTTCGATGCTGTCCTGGTGGATATCGATCATTCGCCGGAGTTCTTTCTCAACCCGCAAAATGCGGCGTTCTATGAGCCAGAGGGGCTCTCGCGTCTTGCGCGGCGGCTCAAGCCCGGTGGGGTGTTCGGATTGTGGTCCAACGATCCTCCCGACGATGCCTTTACCGAGCGCCTCGCCGCAGCGTTCGGCGCGGCGCGCGCCGAGTTGGTGACGTTCCACAACCCGCTACAGGACAGTGCGTTTACCCAGACCGTCTATCTGGCGCGGACCGCGCCTGAAGACCGGTGACCACGGTGAAGCCGGGCATCGCGGCTGTGGAAACCGACGGCGGCTGTCCGGTCTGCCGG
>JAJFHL010000102.1 GCA_021775615.1 Hyphomicrobiales bacterium | reverse complement strand
GGCGGATTTCTTGTCCGCCGCCGCCTTGTTCAGGCGCTGGGCACGCAGTTTTGCCCTGTGTTCGGCTTTCGCCTGCTCCGCAATGTCCTTTTCATTCCTGACCTGCACTTCCTGTTTCCGGAGCGCGACAAACTTTTCTTCAGCCGACAGTTTTGCTGACTTCAGCATCTCGGCAATCCTTTGCTTTGGCTTGTGGTATCATCAGCGGTATTTTCGTGCGCAAGCGCGCACGGTGCACCCCGCAATCTGGTGCATAAATTCGACTGCAGTACGGCGCATGGCGCCTTTCATCCAATTGGTGTCACACTGCTTGCCGTCGAAGAAACCGGCACGGAACGGTCCGCCCCCAACAGCAGTTGGAGGCGGTTGCCCTGACCGACTACTCGACGATAGACAGGCTTTCCGCGGAAAATTTGCCGTTTTGTCCGGCCTGCAGTTCATAGGACACTTTTTGTCCTTCATTCAGCGTGGTCAGCCCGGCGCCTTCAACCGCACTGATGTGGACAAAGGCATCCTTCGAGCCATCTTCAGGCTCGATAAAGCCAAAGCCCTTGCTTGTATTGAAGAATTTTACTGTTCCGGTAATCATTTGCTTCCCTTTCAAGGAGCATCCTGCAAGGCACACATCGTGCCTGCTCGGAGACGTACATCGCTCACATTGTCGGGAGAAGTCTGATCAAGTCGGCGTACCGGTCTATCGGGGCGACACCAGACAAGTGTCTTACATACTCCACCTAAATGGGGACGCATTGCGCCTGGTACAAGTGGCATCTGGGATTACGGGGACATGGCCGTAATCGTGCTGTCTCATAAATGGGGTCCACCTCCGTCGTGCGTCGGCGATTGTGCCTGATCGCCACGCGCCGCCAAGGTGTTTTTGCTGGAGCGCGGTGAACAGCATGCTAGTCTGCGCGCCGCAAACGACATCATTGGGAGTTTATAAAATGAGCTTGCGTGTGGTTTTACGGGGGTTTTCACTCACACTTGCACTCATATTTGCAGGAGTGCTCGCCTCCGTCAGCGCGCAGGCCGACGATCCGCTCAAGGTGGGATTTGTTTACAATTCCCCAATCGGTTCGGCCGGTTGGACCTTTGCCCACAACGCGGGCCGGCTCGAGATGGAAAAGGCGCTGGGCGACAAGGTGTCGACCACCTACATCGAGAGTGCGACGGAAGCGGATGTCGAACGCATCCTGCGCGAGTTGGTCAATAGTGGCCACGGCCTGGTGTTCACCACCTCCTTCGGTTTCATGAACCCGACGGTGAAGGTCGCCAAGCAGTCGCCGGACACAAAGTTCGAACACGCGACCGGCTACACCATGGCCGAAAATGTGGGCGTCTACCACGCGCGCGCCTATGAGGCGCGCTACCTCTCCGGCGTCCTGGCCGGCAGGATGTCCAAATCCGGCGTTGCAGGTTTCGTCGCCTCGTTCCCAATTCCCGAAGTCGTTCGCGGCATCAATGCCTTTACTCTGGGAATGCGGTCGGTCAACCCGGAAGCAAAGGTCAAGGTGGTGTGGATTTCGTCGTGGTACGATCCCGGTAAGGAGCGCGATGCGGCGGATGCGCTGATGTCACAGGGTGCCGACGTGATCAGCCAGTTCACCGACTCCGGCGGCGCGATCCAGGCGGCGGAAGCCAAAGGTGTCTGGGCGATCGGTGTCGGCTCCGACATGTCGAGCTATGGCGCAAAGGCGCATCTGACCGCGGTGTCCTACACTTGGGGGAACTTCTATACCCAGATGGCCCAGGCCGTGATGTCGGGCGAATGGAAGTCGGAGAATGTCTGGGGCGGTCTGGCCCTGGGTATGATCGACCTGTCGCCATTGAATCCGGCGGTGCCAGCTGACGTGGCCGAACATGTCGCCAAGACCCGGGCGGCCATCGTCGCTGGCGACCTGCATCCCTTCCAGGGCCCGATCAATAATCAAACGGGAGCTGAAAAGGTCGCAAAAGGCGCGACGATGGAAGACGCCGCTCTCCTCGGCATGAACTGGTATGTCGAGGGTGTTGACGGCAAAATTCCGCAATAGCACCGCGTGCCCGTTGCGCCATGAGCGGCTTCTTCCTGCACGGTACGGTCATCACCAATTGCAGGGACATGGAGTGATTGCGACGCGGGAGGTGCGGACAATGCTGACATCTCCAAACTGCAAACCGCACGGCTGGCGGCGGGAGAGGTGCGACCGGAGGACGCCAAAATAACGCTCCTCGCACCGTCGGATGGCGGTTGGCGCACTTTTCGCCTCCTGCATGCGCAGTCAGATACACCGAACCGGCGCGCTTTCGCTTGATCTGTGCTTTCGGCGGCAGCATAACTATCGGAGAGAATGCGAATGGGGAATCCCCACTCGGAGATCGCACATGAAGGCTTGTGCCGTGCAGTCCACCGAACACGCCCGCGACCGTCGCTTTACCCAGCAACTGCTGGAGAAGATGAACCGGTTAATCGACCTCGATCGCTATCCGATCCATCGGCTTGATACACCGGACGGACAGACGCTGGTAGAGCGATGTCGGGCGGATCTGGATGCCGACGCCGCCGCGACGCTGCCGGGTTTCCTTCGCCCGGAGGCGCTGGCCAGTCTGGCAACGGAAGCCGAGAGGCTGATCCCCGGCTCTCGCCGTTTTGCGAGAGCGCCGCGGGTGACCTATCCGCAGGGCGATGCGCCGGACGGCAGTGCGCTGGGCGAAGAGGTCCGGGCGGTCAAACACGCCAACGCCTACAATCAGATTCTAAACTATCAGATCCCGAACGACAGCGATCTGCGCGCCATCTATCTGTGGCCCGTGATGACAGAGTTTGTGCGACGGGTGCTGTGGGTGGACGAGTTACATCTCAGCCAGTGCCCACACCTTGCCCTGACCATGAAGGCCGCGTTCGAGGGGGATACCGATGGTTGGCACTACGACCCCAATGACGGTGTGGTCACGCTTGTCCTGCAGGCCCCTGATGCGGGCGGTGAGTTTGAGTATGCGCCGAACATACGCAGCCTCGATGACCAGAACTATGCGGGCGTGAAGCGGCTGTTTGAAAACCCCGAGGCGGAAGGGCGCAGGATGACCCACGCACCGGGGACATTCACATTCTTTAACGGGCGGAATTCGATGCACCGGGTCAAGCCTGTCGGGGCTACGACCAAGCCCCGGATTGTCGCGATCTTTTCCTACGACCAGCGTTCCGATCAGGTGTTCAACGAGTACTACATCCGGATGCTTCACGAGCTTCCGCAGGGCGCCCCGGAGTAACGCGCAGCGAGAGAGGTCTCCATCATCGGCCCCTGTTTTAATGGACTCGTTCAAGATCACGTCGGGCTCATAGTTCTCTCTGTAATTTCGGGGACACTATATTTATTTGTATACAAATTAGTATAGTGTCCACGTATTTGGCGCCGACTGCTTCTGGTGGCCTGGATCGGCTCGCACTCGGAAACCGAACTGGCACAGGACAAGGGCGTGCAGCATTCCGCCAACACGGTGGCGCTGTGCGAGGACTGTCTCTCGAAGTTCGGGTGATCCCGCGCCGGGCGAGGCCGCGGCCCGCCCCTTCAACTTGCCGCCAGGGCGCCATCCGCATCGTGCTGTTCGTCGCCGCGCAGGGGCGGGCAGAAGACGCTCAGAAGGTGCAGGTCCGATACCGCGGTGACGCGGTGGCGGTCTTCGGGACCGACGCAGTAGAGTGTGTTCGGCGCGAGCGCCCAGGTTTCGCCGGTGTTCAGATCTTCCACCTTGCCGCTGCCCGAGAGGACAAAGTTCGCTTCGCGGTGATGCTTGTACCAAAGGTCTGCGGCGGCGCCCGCGTCGAGATGCGCGTCGCAGAGGCTGAAACCGACTTCATCGGCGGCCGTGATCATGCGTATGGTGCGCACACTGCCGTTCGCCACGACCATTTCGCCGCCCTCCCGGCGCAACTCCTCGGCGCTGCGCACAAACATGCGGCCGTCGTTGGCGGGCACCGGGCCGTTTCCAGCATAGGCCCCGTCTTCGTCGTGAACCTCGTCGCCGGTCAGCGCCGGGCTGAAGACGCTGATGTGGCTGGCCTCACCTTCCACCGCAAAGGTATGGCGGTCCTTCGGCCCGACCTGGTAGGCCTCGCCGGCGCGGACCGGCACGGTTTCGCCGGAGGTCAGGTCAGTGATCTGCGCTTCGCCGGCAAAAACGTAGTTGGCCTCCCAGTGGTTCTTGTACCAGAGTTCTCCCGGCGGCAGGGAGCGGCTGACATTGAGATGCAGTGAAAACCCCATGCTGTCAGCCGCGGTCAGATAGCGCGCCGAGCGTATGAGGCCGCCGCGCAGGACTCTGAATCTTCCCGCCGCTTCCACGTCTTCAAGTGTGTAGACGAACATCGATGCGCTCCTTATCCCGTGTCAGTGTGCCCGCGCCGGAGTATCCCGCATTATGCAGGAAACTTACAGACTGACACGCCATCGCGAAAGAACGCGAAACCATGGCGTCCAGGCATCGCCTGAACCGCATTCCGCCGAGGGCTGGATGTACATTATTCGATGGTGTAGATCGGGGGTTCGACGCCATCGGCGATAAATCAGGGACGCGAACATGAGTGAACGCAACAGATTGCTTGACTGGATCGTCGAGGAAGAAAGCGCCATGATTTCCTTCTTTCAGGAATTCGTGCGGAAAAAATCACCCAACCCGCCGGGCGACACCACCGAGGCCGTGGCGCATATCAAGTTGTTTCTGGAGGCCAATGATCTGGAGTACCGGATCATCGATCCGCAACCCCTGTTTGCCAATGTGGTCGCTTCGTTCGATGCCCCGCACCCTGGCCGGCACCTGGTGCTGAACGGGCATATCGATGTGTTTCCGGTCGGCGATGATCCGGCTGCGGAAGGTTGGACGACCGATCCATGGGGCGGCGAAATCCGTGACGGCAGGCTTTACGGCCGTGGCGCCTGCGACATGAAGGCGGGCACCAGCGCCTCGATCTGGACCTACGCGCTTCTGCACCGGATCAGGGACAAGCTGCAGGGCAAGCTCACGCTGACCTGTGTCTCGGACGAAGAAACCTTCGGACCCTGGGGCGCACGCTATCTCATGGAGCACCACCCGGAGGTGCATGGCGATTGCTGCCTCAACGGCGAGCCTTCCAGCCCGTACTCCATCCGCTTTGGTGAAAAAGGTCCGATCTGGCTCAAATACACGGTCCGCACGCCGGGCACGCATGGCGCCTACACGCATGCCAGCCCAAGCGCGACGCGGATTGCGGCCCGCCTGATCGGCGCCCTCGAAGCCCTGGAGGACATGGCGTTCGATTATCCCGACAATGTCCGCACGGCGCTGGTTGAGGGCCAGGAGGCAACCGACATCGCCATGGGCGCGGGCGCTTCGGAAATTCTGCCGAAGGTCACGCTCAACATCGGCACGATTCAAGGCGGGCTGAAGGTGAACATGGTGCCCGGCGAATGTTCCTTCGAGGCCGATATCCGGCTGCCGGTCGGCGTTACCAGGGAAACGGTGATGGCCGAGGTGGAGAAGATTTCCGCACAGTTCCCCGAAGCCAGCTTCGAAGAGACCAACTGCAATCTGCCGTCCTATTGCGATCCGGATGGCGCGATGATGGGGATCATCCAGAACAACGTGGAAGAGTTGAAGGGATTTAAGCCGAAACCGGTCGTCAGCCTGGGTGGCACGGATGCCCGCCTGTGGCGCTATATCGACGTGCCCGCCTACGTCTATGGCCCATTCCCGACCAACATGGGAGCGGCGGATGAGTATGTGGAAATCGAAGAATATCTCCACATCGTTCGAACCCATGTTCTGTCTGCCTATGACTATCTGACGGGCTCCGGCTGAGCTCGAAAGTGACCAGAACTGCACTGGCCCGAAGGGACCGGTTGCCCGGAAATCAGGAGAAGCAAGATGTCCCGACCTGTCTGCGCGATCGTTGGTGCCGGCGAGGGCCTCGGCCGCGCCCTGGCGGCCAGGTTTTCCGGCGCGGGCTTCAGTATCGGCCTGGTCTCGCGGACTGAATCAGGCAGCGCCGCCGCGTTCGAGGCCGCTGCCGCGGCCGCCACTGAGGAGAGCGTCAGGTTTGTTGCGGCCGACGCCGAGCAACCAGAAACAATCGAACAGGCCCTGGCGAACATCGCCGGCGACATGGGTGAGATAGACCTCCTCATCTACAACGCCAGACGCGAATTTACGGCATGCGAGCCACTCGAGATGACCTATGCCGCGCTCGAAGCCAGTTACCGTGTGGAAGTCGTCGGCGCGTTTGCAGCGGCCAAATCGGTGCTGCCCGCCATGCGGGAACGCGGGCATGGCGGCGTTTTCTTTTCAAGCGCGACCGCCGCATTCCGCGGTTCGGCCACCTATCCGCTCTACGCCATCGGCAAGTTCGGGCTGCGAGCGTTGTCGCAAAGCCTGTGCAAGGCCTATTCCAGGGACGGTGTACATATCGTGCACTTCAGACTGGACTGCGATCTCGATGTCCCGGTAATGCGT
>JAJFHL010000101.1 GCA_021775615.1 Hyphomicrobiales bacterium | reverse complement strand
TACCACGTCCTGATGTTCCACACCCATGCGCGCGGCCTGTTTCACATGGTCAAGCAGCCGATCAAGTCGGTCGATGATTTCAAGGGCCTGCAGATCCGCGCGCCCAACCGCGGCATCGGAACGGCGCTCGAGGCCATGGGCGCCTCGCCGATCTTCATGCCGGTCCCGGCTCTGCCCGAAGCCCTGTCGAAGGGGGTTATCGACGGTGCGGTGATTCCGTGGGAAATCGTGCCGGCGCTCAAGATCCACGAGCTGGCGCCTAACCACACCCGCACGCCGGGCGACCGCGGCCTCTACACCGCGGTCTTCGTCTATGCCATGAACAAGGCCAAGTATGACGGCCTGCCGGATGATCTGAAGAAGGTGATCGACGACAATTCGGGCATGACCATGGCTAAGCGAATCGGCGAGGCCTGGGACGAAGCGGAGAACCCGGGTCTTGGTCTTGCCACCAAGCGCGGCAATCCGATCATCGACATGAGCGCCGATGAGATCGCCAAAATGCGCGAAATGACCAAGTCGGTCACCGAGAAGTGGATCGCCGACCGCGGCGCCGACGGGCAGAAGCTCTACGACGCTGCAACCGCGCTGCTCGACAAGTACAGCAAGTAGCGGTGAGGGATCTAAAGGCCCGCTGTCTGCCATGATCGCCCGGGGGGCCATTGCCGTCATCGAGAGGATCAGCGCCGCCTTCGCGTTTGCGGGCGGCCTGGTCCTCATCGCCATTTCGGCGATGACCGTCACCAGTGTGCTCGGGCGCACGCTCATGGGCCGGGCGATCACCGGCGACTTCGAATTTGTCGAAATCGGTTGCGCCGTCGCAATCGCGCTTTTCCTGCCTTACTGCCAGTTGAAGCGCGGCAACGTCATTGTCGATTTCTTCACGCTGAGGGCGCCCTCCGGCGTGAAACGCGGGCTCGATGCGCTCGGATGCCTCCTGCTCACCGCCGTCGCCATGCTGATGACCTGGCGGCTGGCGGAGGGCGGCATGTCGCTCTACACCTCGAACGACCAGACGATGGTGCTGCAGCTTGGCACCTGGTGGCCGTTCACTGTGCTGGTGCCATGCATGGCACTGTTGACGCTGGTCGGGCTGCTGACCGCGTGGCGGGCGCTTAACGGGGCGTGGGACACGGATATCGCGATTGGCGACGGGGCCGGGCGGTGAGCGGGCCGGTTACAGGCGCCGTGATGATCGCCGTCATGCTGGCGCTGATGGTGATCCGGATCCCGATTGCGATCTCCATGTTCGTCGCCGGCATCGGCGGTTACATCGCCATGGCCGGGGTGGTGCCGCTTCTGGGGTTCCTCAAGACCAGCCCCTACTACCAGCTGTCGTCCTACTCGCTGTCGGTGGTGCCCCTGTTCTTGCTGATGGGGCATCTGGCGACCCATTCGGGAACGTCGCGCGCCCTGTTCAATGCGGCAAACGCGGTGTTCGGCACCATGCGCGGCGGTCTGTCGATCGCCTCGATCGGCGGTTGCGCCATGTTCGGGGCGATCTGCGGCTCGTCGCTGGCCACCGCCGCCACCATGGGGCAGGTGGCGCTGCCGGAAATGAAGCGGCACAAGTATTCCGATGCCCTTGCGACCGGCACCCTGGCTGCCGGCGGCACTCTCGGCATCCTGATCCCGCCGTCGGTGATCCTGGTGATCTACGCCATCCTCACTGAACAGAACGTCGCCAAGATGTTTCTTGCTGCCTTCGTGCCTGGCGCCATCGCCGCCATCGGCTATATGCTCGCCATTGCGGTCTATGTGCGGATCAATCCCGAAGCGGGTCCGGCCGGCGAACCGCTCGGCGCCAAAGAGCGCCGCGCCGCCCTGAGGGGATCGGCGCCGGCGGCGTTGATCTTCATTGTCGTGATCGGCGGGATCTATGGCGGCATCTTCACGCCGACCGAGGCCGCCGCCTTCGGGGTCCTCGGCATGGGCATCATCGCAGTGGCCAACGGCATGCGCTGGGAGGGGATCAAGGAATCGCTCATCGGCACAGCGGTGTCCGCCGGCATGATCTACATGATCCTGCTTGGCGCCGATATCTTCAATGCCTTCCTCACCCAGACACAGCTGCCGCAGACCCTGGCGGAGATCGTCAGTTCCTCCGGTCTGTCGCCGACGTTCATTCTCATTTTGATCCTGCTGCTCTATCTGGTGCTCGGCTGCGTGATGGACGCGCTTTCGATGATCCTGCTCACCATCCCGGTGCTGTTCCCGGTCATCAGCGCCCTCGACTTCGGCATGACGGCGGAGCACACCGCAATCTGGTTCGGCATCATCATCCTGATCGTGGTCGAGGTGGGGCTGATAACGCCGCCGGTGGGGATGAATGTCTTCGTCATCAACAAGCTCGCCGGCGACGTGCCGCTCAGCCAAACGTTCCGCGGCGTGCTGCCGTTCCTGATCTCGGACTTCATCAGAGTGGCACTGTTGATCGCCTTCCCGGTGCTGACGTTGTTTTTGCTCGACTTGTTTTAGGCAGTGTACTTTTAAATGGGAACCGTTGAAGCCACTCGGGAGAATGTCCGCTTAACCTCAGCTCAAGACGTTTCCAAGCCGGCCGTGGCAGGGGGATATAGTGCCATAAGCAGACTACAATCTCGAGTGACCGGCCCAATTTTGACCCTTAGAGGATCTCCTGACCAGGCAGCGGCGTGAATTCCTCTTCGTCACCGGGGACCGTGTCGAACCGCTTTTGCTTCCAGTCGTCCTTCGCTTGATCGATCCGCTCTTTCGAGCTGGAAACAAAATTCCACCATATGTGACGCGGTCCATCCATCGGCTCGCCACCGAGCAACATGATCCGCGATGAATGCCGCGCAATGGCCGTGATTTCATCCCCAGGACGGAGTACGAGCAATCGTCCAGCTTCAAAGTGTTCGGCCGCAATCTCGATACCGCCATCCACGATATAGATACCGCGCTCTTCGTGATCGGCGGGGATCGGGAGCTTCGAGCCAGCGCCGAGAACAGCATCGGCATAAAACATATCGGTCGCTGTTTTGACCGGCGACGTCAGTCCATAGAGAGATCCGGCGATAAGGCGCACGCGCTTTCCCTCAGCGTCTAGGATCGGCAGATCGTCTCCTTCATGATGGAAAAAACCTGGATTGGATTCTTCGGCTTGTTTTGGCAGTGCGACCCAGCTTTGAATGCCAAAAAGCTTTGCACCCCTGGAACGCTGGGATTCGGGTGATCTTTCGGAATGAACGATCCCCTTGCCAGCCGTCATCCAGTTTACATCTCCCGGACGGATGGCTTGTTCGGAGCCGAGGCTATCAAGATGCCTCATCTCACCATCAAATAGATAGGTAACGGTCGCCAAACCAATATGGGGATGCGGCCGGACATCAATCCCCTCTCCAGTGATCAACTCTGTCGGTCCAGCCTGGTCGAAAAAGATGAACGGGCCGATCATTTGTCTTTGTTGAGATGGCAACGCTCGACGGACTTCAAAGCCGCCGAGGTCGCGAACACGGGGAACGATAACCGTTTCGACAAGATTGCAAGACTTCGCTTCGCCGAGTATCGGGTCGGAGCCCGGCTGCCAACTCATTCTGCCTCTCCTTCGGCAAGTGCTCCATAAATCTCACCAAGGACACCAAGAATCTCGGGCCCCGGCCCTGTTGACCAGTCATCCACCATTTCGGACAAGATCTGGATTGTGCTCGCAACATGAACACCAGCGTGGTTCATCCGTGCGATGGCGAAATCGTCTCCGGCTTTTGTGCCGGAACCAGATGCATCCGCGATGACCTGCACCTCATACCCATCTTCGACCGCGCTTAGTGCCGGATAAAGAACGCACACTTCTGTCAGCAGGCCCGCCATGATGAGTTTCTTGCGGCCAGTTGCCCGAACGGCTGCAGCAAAGTCCGGATCAGCCATGGAATCCACGGTCCCTCCACGTTTAATCCGTGCGGCGAATGCGTCAGGCAGGATCTGTGCAAGCTCCGGGAAAAGAGGTCCCTGCACGTCCGCGTGATCTTCCTGACTGCTCGTCACAACAACGGGCATTCCAGTGGCTGCTGCGGCCTTGGCAAGTGCGAGCGTGTTTCGCTTCATGTCTGCCCGCGAACCAGAGTGCATCCATCCCGCCGTACCGACTTGATGATCGATCAGCAGCATTGCGGCGTTGCCGGCGTTGTATCTTACGTGTGCCATATCCCTGTTCCCTGATTGAAGCTGGTTGCGGTCGCGGGCCTTGGTTCGGTGAAGCCTGCGTCTTGAACGGGAATGTAGATTGTTCTCCTGTGGTGATTAGGTAGAATAAATGGAACATATTGTTCTGTGAGAGAGACAATCGATGTATATGGAAATTGATGCGATGGTCGTCTTCGCAAACATCGTCGAGCAAGGCGGTATCACGGCTGCTGCGAAAGTTATGAAGCTACCGAAGTCCAATGTCAGCCGACGCCTTGCACAGTTGGAGCACCGGCTTGGCGTGCGCCTCCTAGAACGCACGACACGGAAGATCCACGTGACCGAGATTGGCCAAATCTACTACCAGCATTGCCGCCGCATTGTTGAAGAGGCAGAACATGCGGATCTGTCGATCAGTCGAACACTTGAAGTGCCCCGAGGGACTTTACGTGTCAGCGCGTCGGTTACAGTGGGCCAAAATCTCATTGGTCCTATGCTGCCGGAATTCATGAAATTGTTCCCCGACGTCCTGATATCGCTTCAACTCTCTAATCGCCGCGTCGATTTGATCGAAGAAGGATTTGATCTCGCAATCCGCGTTGGAGCTCTGAGTGATTCCAGCCTGATTAGCCGTCGTGTCGGTGTCAGCGAGTTGGGTGTTTATGCGAGCCCGAAATATCTCCGCAGGTTGGCTGCACCCGTTCTACCTGCCGACTTGATCGATCACGATTGCCTCATCATGAGCGACGAGGAAACAGGACACGTGTGGAGACTTGTTGGGCCATCGGGCAGGAAAAACACTTCCGTGCGCGCACGAGCAGTCGTGAACGACTTCGCCGTCCTTCAGAGAATGCTTCTGGATGGCATCGGGATTGCTCTTCTTCCAGACTACATCGCGCATGCTTCCAAAGGGAAGTTGACACGCGTGCTACCAGAATGGTCGATCCCGTCAGTGGAGCTGCATGCTATCTATCCCAGTCACCGTGGTGCAACCCCAAAGATGCGAGTATTTCTTGACTGGGTGATCGACAAAATGGCCATGGGCACACGCGGGCAACAAACTTGAGAATGTCTGTAGTGGGTCATTTTCGCCCTATGCCGGTTTGTCAATTTGACGGAGAGTGTGCAGCCCAAACCGGACATTTGAGTGGGCTCGTTGCCGGATGTAGCACGGTTGTGATTCAAGCTTATAGGCGCTTCGAATCATGCGCCATGAACTCACCGACCTTGAGTGGCCGGTTATCCGTCCTGTTTTGCCGGTGAGGTCTTTACCGGTGGGTCGCGATGACCTCGGCAAGGATGTCCGCCGCCCGGTGCACATCTTCCATGGTGACGTCGAGATGGGGGATGGCGCGGAAGCGTTTCGGGCCGCCCATTGTGCCGATACGCACACCGCGCGCCTTTAGCTCCTCGATGATCTCCTGCGGCGTCACATTCTCCAGCGTCAGGTCGAAGAACACGATGTTGGTTTCGACCATCGCCGGGTCGACACTGAGGCCGTCGATGGCGGTGATGCGGTAGGCCAGGGCCCTTGCCATGTCATGGTCTTCGGCGAGGCGTTCGACATTGTTCTCAAGCGCATAGATGCAGGCCGCCGCGCAGATGCCGGCCTGGCGCAGGCCGCCACCCAGCATCTGGCGCCAGCGGATCGCCTCGGCGATGAAATCGACCGGTCCGGCGAGCACGGCGCCAAGCGGCGCGCCGAGAGCCTTGGTGAAGTCGAGCCACACCGTGTCCATGGCGCCGGCCATGGTCTTTGCATAGATGCCGGTCTCGACCGCGGCATTCATGAGACGGGCACCGTCCATATGGGTGGCGAGGCCGTTTTCATGCGCGACGGCGGCGACCTCATCGATCTGCTGCACCGGCCAGATCGAGCCGCCGCCGTGGTTCGAGGTCTGCTCGACCACAAGAAGCCGGCTTCTGGGTTCATACTGCGAGCCGCGCCGGAGGGCATTACGCACCTGATCCGCGGTGAACTGGCCGCGGTGGCCGTTGAGGCCGCGGACCATGGCGCCGGTGATGCCGGAAGGACCGCCGGTCTCGGCGGTGATGATATGGGCGGTGCGGTCGCAGATGATTTCCGTGCCGGCAGTGCAATGGACGGCGATCGCCACCTCGTTGCACATGGTCCCCGAGGGCATGAAAAGGGCGCGCTCCTTGCCGAGAAGCTCCGCGATGCGTTCACACAATTCGTTGCAGGTCGGGTCCTCGCCGCGCTGGTCGTCCCCGACCACGGCGCGGGCCATGGCCTCGCGCATTTCAGGCGAGGGCCGCGTCTGCGTGTCGCTGTAAAGATCGATAAAATCTGTGTCCATGTTCCTCGCCTCCCACGACTTGCGGCGTATTTTGCGGTAGTTTAGGCCAACCGTAAAATGCGGCGAGAAAAGAATTGGACGGCTCCAGATGGCGCGAACCTTCCGCCCTGCCAAAGCACGTGTGCATGCCCACCCGGAAGGCTCCTGGGGCATGGCCATCGACGTGCCTTATCCGCAGGTGGTGACGCAGAACGGGCTGGCGTTCACCCGTGGGCAGTGCGCTCTCGACGAAGCCGGCCGTGTGCTGCGGCCGCACGACCTTCTGGGGCAGACGGAAATCATAGTGCACAATTTGCGCGAGATGCTGGAGCCCGTCGGCGTCAGCCAGCGCCACCTGGTGCGCGTGACCGCCTTTTATCTCAACAACGGGTCGATCGACGAGGCTGAATTTTGCGAGCACCTGGCGGACGCGCTTGGCACCGCCGGAACGGTGACGATCGTGCCGGTTCCGCTGCAGCATTTCTATTATGACGGCATGATGGTCGAGATAGATTTCAGTTTCGCCGAGGATGTTGGCGATCCGCTTAAGTCGGAGCGCCGCAGCCGGCCGTTCGCCGACGCGGTGATGGCGGATGACCTGATCTATGTTTCTCAGGTGATCGCCGAGGACATCGACCCGCGCGGCGATGATCTCATGCAGCAGGTGGCCTCGATCCGTGACCGGCTGCATGTGTTGCTTGCAGATGCCGGCGCCGGGCTCGATGATATCGTCAAGCTGACCACCTATTACACCGGCAACTCGTTCGACTGGGCGCGGATCGCCGAAGCGCGGATGCAGTGGTTCGACCGGTTCCTGCCGGTGATTACCGATGTCGGGCTGCCACGGCTCGGCGTGGACGGGGCTAAACTCGCGGTCGACGCGATTGCGCTGCGTCAGGCCTCGCCGAACCACTGGCGCCGTGAGGCGGTCGAGGTGTTCGGATTCGGTCATTGGCCCATCGAGCTGCCGCATCCCCAGGCGCTCAGGATGGGCGACCTCCTGGTGACGGGCGGGCAGCTCGCGGTGTCCCGGGCGCATGAGGTGCATTCGCCCTATGCGCTCGACCTGCAGACCCCGGTGGTGATGGACCACCTGGGCCACCTGCTGGAGGCCGGCGGCATGGCGTTCTCGGATGTGATCAAGGCGACGACCTATTACCGCGGCGGCGCCAACGCGGAAGATCTGCATGAGAACATGGTGATCCGGTCGCGCTATTATGCGGCGCCCGGGCCGGCATCGACCGGTGTGCCGGTGGCGGCCCTGCCGGCCGCGGCGGCGATGATCAGCATCGAGCTGACCGCCATCAGGTAGGATCGTCAGGCGTCGAGGAGACTGAGCACCCAGCCGACCATCTGGTCGAAGCTTTCATCGACGCTTTCGGGCAAGCCGAAGGCGCCGGCGAGTTCCATAGACACAAAGCCGTGGAGCGAAGACCGGATCAGACGTGCGGTGTGGACCGCGTCGGCCTCCTCAAAGCCACATGCGGCGAGGACCGCATAGAGCGGGCGCAGGGCGCGCCAGGCATGGCGGTCGAACGTGTCGTCGCGGCCGGCCGGCGATGCAACGGTCAGCGGGTAGAGTTCGCGGTTGCGTTGCGCGAAGAGGCGATAGGCGTGGCAGATGGCGTAGAGGGCGTCCTCGCCGCTGCGGCCCATGGCGGCATCGGTCAAGGCATCGCCCAGGCGGGTAACGGTTGCGGTGCCGACCTGGAGACGGACATCGTCGATGCCGGAGACGTGATTGTAGAGCGACGGCGCCTTGACGCCGAGTGCATCGGCAAGCGTTCCGACCGTGAGTTCGCGCAGTCCGTCACGCGTGATGATTGCGGTGGCCTCGTCGATGAGACGGTCTTCGGTGACACTCGGAGGGCGGGGCATGGCGGGCCTGAGTCAATGTTATGACTAATAAGCTTAGTTTAAGGATTAAAACAATTAGTTAATATACTAGGACAATACACTAACACGTTGTATCTGTTGCGAAAGACAAGTTCTTCGTAACGCTCAACATCAAGCGTATTTCGGGAATTTGCGGCCGGATTTCAGGCGTTGTGGGAGGTGATCCAGGCGTCCAGATCAGCCATACGGCGGCCGCCGGCAAGAAACTCGTCGATGATGGAGATCATCTTGTCGCGGCCGAAGGATCTGTTGTGGCCGGCGTGAACCGTGGTGACGGGGAGTTCCTTCAGGCGGTTCAGGGAGGCGACATAAGCCTCCGGATCGGAGTGGTAGACCGTGTCGAACAGATAGCCGTTATAGACCACGTCACCGCTGAAGAGGACGCCGGTGGCCTGCTCAAAAAGGGCAATCGATCCGGGTGAATGCCCGGGCAGATGAAAGACCTGGAAATGGCGGTCGCCGAGATCGACCACGTCGCCTTCGTCGAGATGACCGGTGAGCGGTGCGGCGCGGACTTGATAGGTTTCCGGCTCGAAGCCATCGCAGGGCCAGGCGGTGAAGGTCTCGGCACGCACGAACTGGCCGACCGCGGTGTTGTCGCGGCTCGGGTTTGAATGGATATGGGCTTCTAGCGGATGGCCGAAACGGGTTTCGAACTCGTGCAATCCGCCCATATGGTCGAAGTGGCTGTGCGACGCGATGGCGGTGAGAGGGCGGCCCGACAAGGCGGCGATTTCGGGCTTGAGCGGTCGCAAGCCCATGCCGGCATCGATCAGGACATCGCGGTCGCGGCCCCTGATGTGCCAGATGTTGCATCTGAGCCATCTGGCGACGTGGAGTTCGCGCACCAGGGTCACACCGTCTGAGATGGCGATGGTCTCGTACCAGTCGCGGGCAACCGGTTTGCTCACGGTGATCTCATGCACATGAAAACGGCACCGACGCGGCGCGGACTGAACACCGGAACATCCTAGACCGGCACCGGCGCGGATGACGCCTCGCTCCTGCCGCCGCGGAAGCGCGAGAAGCGGAACGGCGTTGCATCGACGATGGGTTCGGTTCCGCATGCCAGATCGGCCGCCAGCCGGCCGGCGCCGGGGCCGATGCCGAAACCATGGCCGGAAAAGCCGGTGGCGATGATCAGGCCGGGCACTTCGTCGACCTCGGATATGACGGGCACCTCGTCCGGCGTCACGTCGATATAGCCGGCCCAGCGTTCGGCGATTTCCGCCTTGTCGAATGCGGGCAGGGCGCGCCTCAGCCCCTTGATGGCCTTGTTCAGGATCTTCGTTGCGGGGTCGGGGTCGAGCACGCGGGTCTTTTCGAAGGGGGTCGTCTCGTCCAATTCCCAGCGTCCCGCGGTGGTGAGCTCCCGCCAGAACTGCCGGCCGAGCCGCAGATGCAGGGACTTCTGTTCCTTCCACATGGCGGCCGTGAACCGGTGCGCCAGTTTGAAACTGTCGGGCACCACATCGACCACGATGCTCAGGCCGTGGGCGATGGTGTAGCCGCCATCGTCACGCCGCCGGTAGGCATAGCCCGGCGCCCAGACCGCGTTCTCGGTCACCAGCGGCATGGGCCTGGTGCGCATGACGGACGACAAAACCTTCAGCTGAGGCAGCGAAAGACCGTTGTTGCCGCAGAACAGCCGCGACCAGGCGCCGCCGGCGAGAACCACCGTGTCCGTCTTGATGGTGCCCTTCTCGGTCACTGCTGCGCAGACCCGCCCGCCGGAGGTCTCGATGCCACGAACCGCGCAGCCGGTGAAGATCTCCGCGCCGGCCCGCCGGGCGGCCTGGGCAATTGCCGGGGCGGCCTTGGAAGGTTCGGCGCGGCCGTCGCTGGCGGTATAGAGTGCCGCCTTGTAAGGCACCGAACTGCCGGGCATGAGGCCGTCGAGTTCGTCGCCAGACACCAGCCTGGAGTCGAGCTGATAGGGCTTGGCGTGTTCGAGCCAGTCTTCGTAACCTTTCGCCTGGTCGTCGGTTTCGGCCAGATAGAGGCAGCCCGCCTGCTTGAACCCGACCGGGGCTTCGATGTCTTTCTCGATGCCGCGCCAGATGCGCAGGCTTTCGATGATCAGGGGGATCTCGCGGGGGTCGCGGCCCTGCTGGCGGCAAAAACCCCAGTTGCGGCTTGACTGCTCGCCGCCGATCCGGCCCTTCTCGCACAGAACCACCGAAAGTCCGCGGCGGGCCAGGGTCCAGGCGGTCGAAACACCGATGATGCCGCCGCCGATCACCACCGCGTCGGCTTGCTCGGGAAGCTCCGCGTCGCTTTCGACAATGTCCACTTGAGGCCGCATGGGTTTGCGCTCCTGAACTGGGCGTCAATAAATGGCTGGCATCTGTCCCGGCGCAAATGTATGACGCGCGCTGAATTGCTTCCTTGCCATGGACGCCGGTGCACGGTCAACGCGACATGGAAGCGCCGGTCAGTGGATGTGACGATGGCTTCTGCAGAACCTCGCAAAGTGACGATTGTCGGCGCCGGAATCGTCGGCATGAGCTGTGCCGTGTTCCTGCAGCGCGACGGGCACGACGTCACCGTGGTCGACCGGCTCGGGCCGGGAAAGGGCTGCTCCTACGGCAATGCGGCCGGCGTTGCGTTGTCGGAGATCGTGCCGATCTCCAAGCCCGGTCTGATGGCCACGGTTCCGAAGTGGCTGCTCGACCCGAAAGGCCCCCTGTCGATCCGGCCATCGTATTTTCCGACTGTCATGCCGTGGTTGTTGCGTTTCATGGCGGCTGGCAGGGCAAGCAGGGTTTCCGCTCTCGCGGAGGCGGCGGCCTGCCTCAGTCACCGGGCGCGCGAGGACTTCCCCATGGCTCTCAGGGCGATCGAGGCCGAGGACATGATGTTCTGCGACTTCTGCGCCGCCATCTATGACCATGAGCACGAGTTCCGCAAAGCCAAGTGGCAGTGGGATCTGCGCGCCGAACATGGATTTCCCTACAGAAAGATCAGCGGTGCGGAAATCCACGAGCTGGAGCCGGATGTCTCGGCGGATGCCGGCTGCGCCCTCATCATGGACGGCTGGCGCAACATCAAGGATCCTTATGCGCTGGTGACGCGGATGGCCGAGCGATTCCAGAGCGACGGAGGGACCCTGATCGGGGGCGACGTGCGCAGGGTCGAAACCACCGGCCGCACCGTGAGCTCGGTTCATCTGGCGGATGGATCGGCGCTCTTAGGCGATCATCTGGTGATTGCCGCGGGCGCCTGGTCGCATCGCCTCGCCAGGCCGCTTGGCAGCATCGTGCCGCTCGAGGCTGACCGCGGCTACAACAAGACCATGCCGAACACCGGCATCTCGCTCAAACGCCAGTTGGTCTATGAGTCGGCGGGCATCGCCATCACGCCCTTGCCGCAGGGGTTGCGCATTGGCGGTGCGGTTGAATTTGCCGGGGTGGATGCCGCTCCCGACTACCGTCGTTCGGACTATCTGGTGGACAAGGCGAAACGCATCCTGCCCGGTCTCAAGGATACAAGCGGCGAAAAATGGATGGGGCCGCGCCCCGGCCTGCCCGATTTCATTCCGGTGATCTCGGGTTCACCGCATTTCGGCAATCTGTTCTACGCCTTCGGTCACGGCCACCTCGGCCTCACCTGGGGTCCGACCACCGGCCGCCTGATCGCCGATATGATCTCCGGCCGGCCGGGCGATGTCGACATGGCGCCTTACCGGGTGGACCGGTTCTGAACCGCTACAATTGAAACCCGCCCGGTGCGGTTCCCGACATTCAACTGAAACATTGCCGGCCCATCTGGGTACCTGCAACGAGGTATGGCGATATGACCACGGAACTCTGGATGCTTACGCTCACCGGGGTGCTTGCGGTGTGCCAGATGGCCCTGCAGTCCTTCACCTTCAAGGCCCAGACCGGCAATGCCTGGTCGGTGGGGCCGCGCGACGAGGCGATGATGCCCACCAGCATTGCCGGCCGGGCAGAACGGGCTTACCGCAACCTGATGGAAATGCTGCCGGTGTTCGCAATCGGCATTGTCCTGATGCAACTCACCGGCAAGAGCGACGTCTGGACCGCGGTCGGGGCGCAGATGTTCTTCTGTTTCCGGGTCGCCTTCGTACCTGCCTATCTCATCGGATGGCCGTGGGTGCGCACGCTGGTCTGGAACGCCAGCATGGTTGGCCTGGCACTCGTCTACTGGCGGCTCGTTATCTAGAGTGTGAAGCGCCCTAGTCTCTCGGCGGCTGCACCAGTCCGCGCTCCACGGCGGGGCGTGCGACACAGCGCTCCAGATGTCCAAGGACATTCGGATATGCATCGAGGCCGAGCGCTTCGCCGCCTTCGTAGAACCCGCCCAGGGTGCGGACCCAGGGGAAGATCGCGATGTCGGCAATGGTGTACTGGTCGCCCATGATGAAATCGCGCCCCTCGAGCCGGCCCTCGAGCACGCCGAGCAGGCGCTTGGTCTCGTTGGTGTAACGTTCGGTCGGATAGGGGTCGGTCACCTTGTCGGCGACGAACTTGAAGAAGTGGCCGAACTGACCGAACATCGGTCCGACGCCACCCATCTGGAACATCAGCCACTGGAGGCATTCATAGCGGTCCGCCGGGCCGGAGGGGATCAGCCGGCCGGTCTTCTCGGCCAGGTAGATGAGGATTGCGCCGCTCTCCCACATCGGCAGGGGCTGGCCGCCGGGTCCGTCCGGGTCGATGATCGCGGGGATCTTGTTGTTCGGATTGAGCGACATGAACTCCGGCGTCAACTGGTCGTCGGTGCCGAAGGAGACGAGATGGGGCTCATAGGGCAGCTCCAGTTCCTCCAGGGCGATCGATGCCTTGACCCCATTGGGTGTCGGCAGGGAATACAGCTGAATGCGGTCGGGATGCTGGGCCGGCCAGCGCTTGGTGATCATGAACTGCGACAGATCGCTCATTCGGGAAGGTCCTCTATGTGGCTGTATGACCGGTTCGGTGGCGGATGGTCAGCGCCCGCAACACTTAGCGACATTGAGGCCGAGTTCAAATCACTGTTTCGTATGGCGGGCGCGCCTGACCTGGCCTGCGCGCAGGCCACCCGATCATGCCCGCCATTGCTTCTGGCCCGCCGATGGCCTATCTGCTTTCGGACAGGCGCGCGAGAACAGTGAGATGACATTCGAACAGACCAACACCCAGGACCTCGCGCCCAAGGCGGATGAGATCCTGGACGTCACCCAGACGCTGGTGCAGCAGCATGGCTATCATGGCTTCAGCTTTCGTGACGTGGCCAAGTCCGTGGGAATCAAGAGCGCCAGCGTGCACTATCATTTTCCGACCAAGGAACTGCTGGGCGCGGCGCTGGCACGGCGCTACACCGACGCGACGCTGGCGCATCTCGGTGACCCGTCGGATCTCAACAAGGATCCCGATGTGCTCATCGGCAGCTTTGTGGCCGTGTTCCGCGGGGTTCTGGAGAATGACGGCCTGATGTGCCTGTGCGGCATGCTGGGGGCGGAAACCCGTACCCTGCCCGAGCAGGTTGCCGTCGAATCCCGCCGTTTCTTCGAGCGTACAAGCGCGTGGCTCGCCACGGTGCTGAAACGCCGAGATGTCGGTATCAGCGCGCAACAGGCGGAGGCTCAGGCCCTGCGCATCATTGCCACGCTTGAAGGATCGATGATCGTTTCGCGGGCAATGAACGACTTGAAGGTGTTCGACCGCATTGCTGCAAATCTCGATCCCTGACGGCTCTGATCCAGGAAAATGCAGCCTGCCGCTTGACAATTCGGAACAGTGCATTTATCTACCTATCATTAGATAGACAAATGCTGAAAACGCCGTGACCATGCGTTTTTATCGGGAAACCAGTTACGGAATCCGGAGCCGCCGGCACGGTCCGGCCTCAAACAGTGATATGATGTTGCCCGGTGCGCTGCGGCCTGACGGTCGCTGGAATGCCGGCCAACCAAACAACGGAACAAACACCATGCAGATCAATGCCGATGTCACCAAACGGGCGGTAATGCACGCCGAGGAGATCGAGTGGATCGCGTCTCCGCTCGCAGGCGTTGACCGCCGCATGCTGGAGCGCGACGGCGAGGAAGTGGCGCGGGCCACGTCCATCGTGCGCTATGCGCCGGGCAGTTCGTTCTCCGCCCATACCCATTCGGGCGGAGAGGAGTTCATCGTTCTCGACGGCGTGTTCACCGACGAGATGGGCGACTTTCCGGCCGGCATGTATGTCCGCAATCCGGTGGGCTCGAGCCACACCCCGTCCAGCGCGCCCGGCTGCACCATCTTCGTCAAACTGTGGCAGATGCCGCCCGGCGATCAGGACTTCGTGCGGATCAACATTGAGGATGCCGAAGGCTGGCGCGATGGCGCGGCGGGAGAGCGTGTCCTGCCGCTCCACAAAAGCGAACACGAGGAGGTGCGCGTCCTGCGCTGGGCGGCGGGACAGACGCTCGATGAGCGCGCGTTTCCAGATGGTGCGGAGTATTTCGTTCTGGCCGGCGGTTTCGACGATGCGGACGGCCGGTATGGCAAAGGCGCCTGGCTGCGCATACCGCCGGGCGGCGCCCACGCGCCGCACACGACGGACGGCTGCACGGTCTACGTCAAGTCTGGACACCTGACGAAAGATCTTCCGAAACCGGGCGCATAACCGCAAAGAGGCCTGTGGCAGAAAACAAGCCGGGCCGGCGTCGGTTTCCCGACGCCGGCCCGTGATGTGAGCAGCCTTCAAGCGCGCGCGTGCGGCTGTCACATATCCGCAAGGGCAGCGACGAGCGCGCCCGTTGCGGTGCTGTTCATGCCGTACTTGGCCTTGCGGACATCCATGATCTCAATCGGCAGTTTCACCTTCTGCAGGGCCTTGCGCAATTCATCGTGGAAACCCTCGACCATGGCGGTGCCGCCGCCGAACACAACCGGAAGCGGGCCGCGGAAGGGCGGCAGCTGTTTGTGGTTGTTCAAGATGCGTTCGAGCGTGAGCACCACGGTCTGAACGATGTCGCGGTAGTAGACGGACAGGGCCTGATCGACGCTGGTGCTGGCCTTGCCGTTAAGCTTGAAGGCGTCGCTTTCCTTGGTGAGGCGTACCGTCGTTGGTGTTTCGCCGGTGACCGAGGAGGCCGAATAGTCGATGTAGTCGCCGCCGCGGGTGGTCGAAAAGGCGATGACCGGCAGGCCGAGATAGGACAGGCACACGTTGCACATGCCGGCGCCGAACGAGATGCCGATGCCGGTGAAGTCGTGGTCCTTCAGTTCGGCGATGATGACCGCGAGACCCTCGTTGAGGCTGTGCACTTCATAGCCGAGATCCTCAAGCACCTTGCGGATCGACTGTTCGTGATAGATCACTTCGGCGTCGGAACCGTTCGCGCCGCTCGGCACGGAGAAGCAGATCTTCTCGCCGTTCTTGGCGCGGCCGCACAATTTGCCGAGCGCCAGGGCCAGCATCTCGATGTTGCGCGGTTCGTTGGGATTGAGGACGCCGGTCTTCATCGGCCGGCGGGTGTCGCCACCGAGAATATTGGCAAACTCGTCGACCCGGTTGCCGAAGGCGAGAATTTCGTTGCCCGACTTGGTGTGGTGGATGTTTTCACGCTCCAGCATCGCCTTGGTCATCTTCGAGTAGGGCAGGGACACGAAGGCGTTGAGCTCGGTCTTGTACTGGGTGCGGTCGCCCTGTGTCGATGCCAGCACGATCCTGCTGGTTCCGAGATCCAGACCAAGGTGTCCTGCTACGCTGTGCTCCATGTTCATGTCCTGGTTTCCGAGTTCATCGCCGGACGGAGCGGCGCCATTGCTTGCGTCCGCTTCCGGCTTGCTTGCGTCCGTTGTTTCAGGCTGTTTTGCCGTGCTGGCAGGTGGTCTGCGTGACATAGCATGGTCCCCTTCGTGCTGTGTCGCGCGGTCTCGTTCGGCTCTCAAGTCGTCCCTTTCGGGCGGTCCTGCCGAAGGCTCCGCGCCATTTCTCTCAAGCCACCTCGCGGTTGGCGCGTGGCTGCCTCTCGCTGGGCGACGCAAATCCGAAAGGGTGCACCGCGGCAGGGTGTCGGCCTACCGGTTGCCCCATGCGGTTCAGATTGTGCCGCTATGGCGCGACGCGAACGATCCAGGCGTTCAAGTGTCGCCCCATTCGCTTCCGCCAACACCTGCGATACATCACGTCCAAGGCGAAAACCTGCCATCAAAGTGGTCATTTCTGGGAGCGACCGTGGCGGAATGCGGGCACCAGCCGGAAAGTCGCCCGATTCGTGCCGGAATGCGTGTGTGGGAACCGCCATAGGTTGATCTTGCAAGGTGTTGAAACTGCCGTCATAGTCGCGGGCTTGGGACGGCGTTCTCGGCAGGGGCGCCCGGGGCTAACGGCGAGGCAGACCGGCGCCTGCCGGTTCGGCGATGGCAGGATATGGAACCGAATTTATTCAAGTATGTCTGGCGGTATTCGAGGGCGGACCAAATCTGGACGCTGTTCATCGTCGTCGCCTCGATGCCGTTCGCCTTCTATGCGTATGAATTGCCGAAGAAGATCGTGAACGGTCCGATCGAGGGCTCGGACGGCTTCGAAATTCCAGGGGCAAAGCAACCTTTCCTGCAGCTCCATTTCGAGGTTCCTGCCTGGATATCCTCGGACGGTATGCTGCGGCTGTTCGATGGCATTCCGCTGGGGCGCTTTCCATACCTCTATGCGCTGTGCGGCGCCTTCCTGCTGCTTGTCTGTGTCAACGGCCTCTTCAAATACTACATCAATACCTACAAGGGCCGGATCGGTGAGCGCATGCTGCGCCGTTTGCGCTACAGCCTTTTGGACCGGATCCTGCGGTTCCCCCAATCTCAGTTCCGCCGCATTCAGGCTTCGCAGATGGCGACCATGATCAAGGACGAGGTCGAGCCGCTGGGCACCTTTATCGGCGACGCCTTTGTCACCCCGGTGTTTCAGGGTGGGTTGGCCTTGGTCGCCATGGGGTTCATTCTGGCGCAGAACTTCATTCTGGGATGCGTTGCGCTGGTCGTCGTGCTGGCGCAGGCCATCATCATCCCGGCGCTGCGGCGGCGGCTGCTCGAACTGTCACGGCAGCGCCAGCTGGAGTCGCGGGCTCTTGCCGGCCGGGTCGGCGAAATTGTCGACGGCATTCAGGAAGTCCACGTCAACGATGCTTCGAACTACGAGCGCGCCGAAGTCGCCACCCGCCTGAGCCGGATTTTTTTCATCCGGTACGAGCTCTATCAGAGAAAATACTTCATCAAGTTCCTCAACAACTTCCTGGCCCAGTTCACGCCGTTCCTGTTCTACCTGGTCGGCGGCATCGCGGTGATCAGCGGCGACATGAATCTCGGACAGCTTGTGGCGGTGATTGCCGCCTATAAGGATTTGCCGTCGCCGATCCGCGAGCTCATCAACTGGGATCAGTCGCGGCTCGATGTGCAGATCAAGTACTCCCAGGTCATCGAGCAGTTCGAAGCCGAAAACATGATCGATCCGGAGATGCAGGAGCCGGTTGCCGATCCGTCGCCGCCGCTGACCGGCGCCATCAACGCGGCCAATCTGGGAGTGACTGACGACACCGGGGCGACGCTCATCCGGCGCACCTCGTTTAGCGTGCCGCTCGGCGACCAGATCGCTGTGGTCGGGCTTGTCAACAGCGGCGCGGAGTCCACCGGCGAGGTGCTTGCCAAGCTCCTTCTGCCGACAAGCGGACGTATCGAGTTGGGCGGCAAGGACGTCGAAGACATGAGCGAGGCGGTGCTTGGCCGACGGCTCGCCTATGTCGGACCGGACCCCTTTCTGAAACAGGCCAGCATCCGCGACAGCCTGCTTTACGGTCTGCGCCATGTTCCGTTGCGCGACCCCGAGGGAGAAACCAGAACGGCGCTGGAACTCTCGGAGTTCAAACGCTCGGCCAACACCCTGCTGGACATCGAGGCCGACTGGGTTGACTACGAAGCGGCCGGCGTCGACGGGCCCGATGCGCTGGACGACCGTATCGTTGAAGTCCTGCGGACGGTGGACCTCGACGAGGACATTTTTGAACTCGGACTGCGCGGCAAGATCGACCCGGCGAAAGATCCCGAACTGGCAGAACAGGTCATGACCGCGCGCCGCGAACTGCGCGAGCGTCTGGAGCAACCGCCATTGTCGGATCTGGTCGAGCCGTTCGATCCCGCGAAGTACAATCACCATGCGACGCTTGCCGAGAACCTGCTGTTCGGTACCGCGGTGGGCGATGCGTTTGCACACGAGAATCTCGCCTCGAACGCCTATTTCCTCGAGGTTCTTGCCGCGACCGGGCTCGACAAGGAGCTGTTCGGCATGGGCCAGCAGATTGCCCGAACCGTCATCGAGCTGTTCTCGGGCCTGCCGGAAGACCACCCGTTCTTCGAACAACTGAGCTTCATGACGTCGGAGGAAATGCCGGAATACGAGGCCGTTATCGGCCGCACGGCGGGGCTCGACTTCGAGCGCACCAAGGGCGACGATCTGACCATGCTCCTGAAGCTGCCATTCGCCTATATCGAGCCAAGACACCGTCTCGGTCTCATGACCGACGATCTCGAGGCACGGCTGCTCGAGGCGCGCAAGAAATTTGCCGACGACCTGCCGCAGGAACTTGCCGACGCCATCGAGTTTTACGAACCCGAAACCTACAACGCCGCCTCGTCGCTGCAGGACAATGTGCTGCTTGGCCGCGTCGCCTATGGCATCGCCGATGCCCAGGGCAGGGTGCATGCCGCGATCCAGACGGTGCTCAAGGAACTTGATCTCCGCGATGCGGTCTTCGAGGTCGGGCTCAATTTTGATGTCGGATCGAGCGGCAAACGGCTGACGTCGGTTCAGCGCCAAAAAATGGTTCTTGCAAGGGCCCTGCTCAAGCGGCCGGATTTGCTGATCGTCAATCGCGCGTTTTCCAGTTTGAACGCGTCAAGCCAGGACCAGATGGTCGAACGTGTTCTCGCCGCCACCAGGTCGGGCGACGGCCGGGCAGGCAGCGGCGTTTTCTGGGTTCTGCAGAATCCCGGCAGCGCCCTTCAGTTCGATCATGCCCTGGTCTTCGAAGACGGCACCGTGGCTGAACAGGGCACGCCCCAGGAATTGCGTCAGTCGGGAGGCAGGCTTGTTGAGCTTATCGAACAAAGCTGACGCGGCGTGCTACAAGATGAGACGCTAGGAGGAGTAAACGCCATGGCCGGTCTGCAGGATGAAGTCGATGTCCTAAGGAGGATACCGCTATTTGCCAATATCGAACCGGCCAGGCTCAAGCTGCTTGCGTTTACGTCCGACAGGATGGCCTTCGCCGCCGGCCAGGAGCTGTTCCATGAAGGCGATGCGGGGGATGCGGCCTACGTCATCATTGATGGCGCGGTCGACGTTCTGAAAGACACCGATGACGGCGAACAGTTGCTGGTGACCCTGAAAAAGAACGCCTTTGTCGGCGATATTGCCATTTTGTGCGATGTTCCGCGCACCGCAACCGTTAAGGCGAAGGACAGGATCGAGACCCTCAAAATCCAGAAAGAGCACTTCCTGCGCCTGATGACGGAGTTTCCGGAGATGGCTGTCGAAGTGACCAGGGTCCTCGCCCAGCGCCTGCAAAAAACCACCGACGATCTCACCGCCTGCCGCGAAGAGCTGGAGCACGCCAAGGGCAATTGAGCCCTGGTATCGTGATCGCCTTATGGCCGATGCTGATGCAGTCAAGGTTCCGCCGGCCCCGGGGGCGGGCTCGTGGCGACAGAAGATCCGGCTCTATTCGGGGCTGGTCCTGTTCGCGTTCGCTGCCGCCCACCTGGTCAACCACGCCCTCGGACTGATATCGATCGACGCCATGGAAGCCATGCGCAATGTCCGCACGGCAATCTGGCGCAGCCCGCCGGGGACCATTGCGCTCTATGGCGCATTGCTGCTTCACATCTATTTCGCCCTGCTCAAGTTCGTGCAGCGCCGGGGCTGGCGCATGACCCTTTGGGAGGCGGTGCAGCTGGTGTTCGGACTGGCGATACCGTTGCTTTTGCTGCGGCACGTGCTCGGCACCCGGATGCCGCATGAAATATTCGGCATCGATGACAATTATGCCTACGCCTTGTGGGCGATGTGGCCGGCCGAGGCCTATCGACAGGGCGCCCTGATCCTGATCGTGTGGGTGCATGGGTGCGTGGGCATCCATTTCTGGCTGCGCATGGCACCCTGGTATCGCCGCTTTGTATGGCTGCTGAACGGACTTGCCGTCACTGTTCCGGTGCTGGCATTCGCGGGGTTTGCGGTTGCCGGCCGCGAAGCCCGGGCGGAAGGCCTCTACACGTCTCCATATAAGAGAGATCAAATCGAGTTCATCGTGGGGGCGATGGACACGGCGCTCTGGGCGTGTCTCTTCGTGGTTGGCGTAGCCGTGGTCTATCGGTTGGGGCGCTCGGTGTTTGACCGGTTCCGGCCGACCGTGAAGGTTGCCTATGCGGACGGCCGTACGGTCACCAGCGAAATTGGCCCCACCTTGCTGGAGATCAGCCGCTCAAACGGGGTCCCCCATGCGTCGGTGTGCGGTGGACGGGCGCGCTGCTCGACCTGCCGGGTGCGCGTTCTCGAAGGCCTCGAGGCGCTGCCCGAAGCAGGCGATGCCGAACGCAAGGTGCTGGAGCGGGTGGGCGCTGGCGCCAATGTGCGCCTCGCATGCCAGGTTTCGCCGGGATCCGATGTCTGTGTCGCAACCCTGCTGCCGGCGCGGCAGATCACGGTCACCGACGTGGCGGTCCAGGACAAGTACCTGTGGGGTGTCGAGCAGACCGTTGCGATCATGTTCGCCGACATCCGCGGATTCACCGCCCTGTCGGAAGCCAGGCTGCCCTACGATGTGGTCTTCGTGCTCAACCAGTATCTCGGCCAGATGTCCGATGCGATCTCGGACTCTGGAGGCTATGTGGACAAGTTCATCGGCGACGGCATCATGGCCATCTTCGGTATGGAAAGGGGTGCGGAAGAGGGCGCGCGAAATGCCCTGGCGGCAGCACGGGCCATGAGCGGCGTGTTGTCCGCGCTCAACAAGAGCCTGGCGGCCGATCTCGACAAACCTCTGAACATCGGCATCGGCATTCACACCGGGCCCGCCATTCTTGGCCGTATCGGGGTGGGCGGCGCATCTGGCGCCACGCAACGCATCACCGCGCTCGGCGACACGGTCAACACCGCCAGCCGGCTGGAAAGCGCCTGCAAGGAGCTCACCTGCCAGCTCGTCATTTCCGAGACGACTGTGCAGGTCTCAGGTCTGTCCGTTGCCGGAGGCCGCCCCGAACGCATCGCGGTGAAGGGCCGCGAGGAGGAAGTTCCGATCCTGGCGTTCGGGCGTGCCGTGGACATGGAACTGGAGGCTCCCGCCGAGGCGGAGGCCGCCGGGAGCGCCGCGCCATGAAGCTGAAAGTGGCGACGTTCAGTATGGAGAGCCTGTTCGCCCGGTTTGACTTTGCCGCCTTCGCAGACGAGGCGCGCGCGCACCGCGGCCGCCCGAAACGCTCGCCGTCAGGCGCATCGTCGAGAACCGGGTTTCCGATCCGGCAGCGGCGAACCGGCTCGTGATCGGCGGCCTCAACGACTACAGGCGGGTCATCACCGTCGCATCAACGCCCCAATCAGATGGCACATGGCAGGAGCGGATTAAGGAGTTCAAGAAGCGCGCGCCTTCACGGCTTGATCCGCTGTTGGACAACGGGTCTGCTGTTCGATCCCGCACCAGAATAGTACGACCGATCATGCTTGCCGACTTGGATGTAACCACCTAAGTCGATTGTGATCCAGGGTCGCCTGACCAAAGAGGAAATATAGTGATGAGCGATGTAATGAGCGATGAGTGGCTGTTCCAGGTTCGGATCAATCTGAGTGACGAGTTCGCCGAAATTGCCCGGCGCGATCCTGACAACGCGGCGATCAGGCCGCTGGCGGATATCCTCAAGAAGCACAATGCCAAGCTGAGTTGCCAGTTTGACGCCTTCGCGGGCTATGTGGCGGAAGCCGAGCAGAACGGTACGGACAAGTATCCGCTCTATCAGTGGACCAAGGACACGATCGAAGATCCCGCAAAAAAAGCCAAATACATCAAGGCGTTTACGCTTTATGTCGATGGCGACGAGGTCTATGCGCGCGAAAAGGCGGACCCGTTGGAGGCGGACCTGAAACCGCTTGCGGGAGGGGACATGGTGACGAGGCTCACCAAGCACGACACGAACCCGGCCAACAATCCGCAGCCGCCGAAAAAATATCAGCAGTGAGCACGTCCCGTCCCGGCCGGCGGCGGCCTGACCTGAGGGCCGCGGCGCGTCGCTGGAAATGAAACATTCTGGACGCAGACTGCGCGTGCCGCCGGGATCAGGCCGGTTCCAGGTACCAGGAGGTTTGCTGCTCGGAGTCGCGCTGCTGCCTGAAACGCGCGATCTGCCGCAACCGCGATGCGATCTTCGCCTTGAGGAGATCGAAATCGACAGGCTTGGCGATGTAGTCGTCGGCGCCCTGGTTCAGGCCGTCGAGAACATCCTGCTTGTCCGCCAGTGCGGTCAGGAAGATGAAGGGCGTTTCGCCAATGATCTGATCCATGCAGCGAACCTCTTTGAGCAGCTGATATCCGTCCTTGTTGGGCATGGTGATGTCACACACCACCAGATCGGGCTTGTGGTCCAAGAGGGTTTCCAGCCCCTCCTGGCCGTCGCAGGCCCGCAGGACGTCATAGCCCTCGTCTTCGAGTGTCTCTGCGATGGCTTCGCGCATCACCGGCTCATCTTCTATGCAAAGCAGTGTTGTCATTCTCCTGTTTCCCTTGGTCGTGTCTCAATCATGGTTCATGCGGCTTTGGTCGTTGAGCCTGCGGCATCAGCGGGACCGTGTACCGGTAGCCGGAGCGTAAAGGTGCTGCCTTCACCGGCTTCGCTCTCGATGCCAATCGATCCGCCGTGCATTTCCGCCAGTGTCTTCACGATATGAAGGCCGAGGCCGGTGCCCGCGATGCCGGTCGAGGTCCCGGCGCGGAAAAATCGATTGCACATTTTAGGCAGATCTTCCTGCGATATGCCGACCCCGTGATCCTTCACCTGGATGACCACCTGGTCGCCGTCTATCAAGGCTTTGACCTGAATGTCCGGCGATGCGGGTGAATACTTGATGGCGTTCGACAGCAGGTTCGTAAGCATCTGGCGGACCGAGTCGGCGTCCGCATTGATCGCGTCGGGGATGTCGGCCACGTCGCACGTGATGACGTGAGAGCCGGCGAGATCCTGGTGCGACGTGCAGACTTCCAGCACCAGGCTCCTGATATCGCAGGGTGCGGCGTTTATGGAGAGCTCACCCGCATCCAGACGAGACGAAGAAAGGGTGGTCTCCATGAGCTTGGACATGCGTTTGACCGCGGTTCGAATGTCGTGGCATCTCTTGGTGAGATCTTCGGGGGTCAGCCGGGTTGCGCGTATTTGAATTCGTTGCGCCGTGGCGTCGATAATGGCCAGCGGCGTCCGGAACTCGTGGGAAGCCAGTGAAATAAACTGACGCTGGACCTGGTTGAGCTCCACTTCCCTGTCCAGTGCCCGTTCTGCTTCCTCCGCCTTGATTCTCAATTGCTCGGTCGCCTCATCCAAGGTTTTCTGCAGATTATCCTGGTATGAGATGAGCTCTCTCTTCGCGATCTTTCTCTGAGTGATCTCGTCCTTCAGTTCGAACAGGCGTCTGACCGTAAAGGCCGACAGCCCAAGCAGGAAAATAAGAAGCGCCGTGACGACTTCGTCGATTTCCCAATCCTCGTGCGCCCTGCTGAACTCATGCACCGCCTCGAATCCGTCAACGTTGACTGAAAACAGATACGCTGCGGCACCGAACAGCCCGAGGAGGACTGCATCCATCCTGATGGACGTAGCTTTGTCCTTGGGGCGCGGAGATCGTTCAGCAGGTCGACGCATGAAGTTCATTGTGGGCGTTCCATGTTGTCCGGTGAGCCGTCACGGGGAGGCCTGCAAACTCCGTCTGTTGTCCGCAGCGCGGACCAGCGGCGGCGTAGCGGCACACGGCAAAAACATTCGTATGCAGCATATGTTGGCGGGCCTTAAGAAACGGTAGTTGATAACGCCTAACTTCATCCCGATCACCCGCTCGCAGCGGTGCTGCTTTCCATACCGGCGCCCGCACTCGCATCTCCCTCCACGCGGTTGCGGCCGGCGCGTTTGGCTTCGGTAAGGAAGCCGTCGGCGCGTGCGGTGAGTGAGGCGGCGGTGTCGCCCGGCCTGCTGCCTGCGACACCAGCGGAAAGGGTTACGTTTCCAAGACTTTGGTTTGTCGCCTTTTTGAAGAGTTCCTTCCCGGAGATTTGCTGGCGTACCCTGTCTGCGAGCAATGCGCCCTTCTCAGGCGGCGCGTTGGGCAGAATGACCGCAAACTCCTCGCCACCGGATTGTGCGACCAAATCGGTGTCTCTCACACCCTGCCTGATCTGGTCGGCGACCATCTTCAACACCTGATCTCCGGTTTGATGGCCGAAACTGTCATTGAACTGCTTGAAATGATCGATACCGATGACCACGAGACTCAGCGGTTGGCCGCTGCTTTCGGATGCGGCAATCATCTGCTCCAGCTCGGGATCGAAGCCGAAGCGATCGGTGGCCTCCGTCAAGGCAGCCGTCAGAGATTTGTGGCGAACCGCTTCAAGCTTGTCGTGAATCTCCTTGATCTGCTGCCCGGAATTGCTGAGCTGTTGCGTCAATGCGATGTTGGTCTCGCTCATTTCCCGCGATACATCGACAAGAGACGAAACGACTGTCTTGAACTTGTTGGAGTTGGGGATCTGGCGCAGTGTGGACTCGACGTCATCGATTGAACGTCCCAACGCTCCAGCTGAGTCGACCGTGGCCTCGATGAGCGTCAGAAGCTCGTCGGTCTCTTCACCAAGTTTGGAGCTGTGTTTCGCAAGGTTTTGATCCGGATCGGCGGATGCGGCAGGGCCCTTGGAGTGTTCATCGGCGTCCGACCCGGCGGTGGCGTGCGATGCCTTGGCGTCCTTATAGACGAACCGCACGCCGGCCACGTTGTCATTGCGCCAGACGATGCGTCCCGCAACCGAGGCGCTAACGCCCTCCGGCTTCAAGCTGATCTCGTCCGGGAGGGCGGCGATGTCGTCGGCGATCAGCAAACAGCCCGACGCGCTGGCATGCTGGACCAAACAGTTGACTTTGGCTTGCCCCTGGCGATCGGAGAGGACCGCGGAGAACTCGGTTTTTGGGGTTTGCTTCGGGCGATCGTCGCTTTTTTGCGAGCGGTCCCATTGAAATTGAACACCTGCTGCATCGGCTCTTCGCCAGACGATGTTGCCTTTGATAGGCTGCTTCAAGCTCGCTATCTTGACATAGATTTCGTCAGGCAGCTCGGTGATGCGATCCGACTTGAGCCGGCATCCGGTCTGGCTTCCGTCCGAGACAACGCAGTCTATGCTGTTCTCCCAGTTCCGATCGCCGACAACGGCTGTCATGGACAGCTTTCTGCGGGGGGCATCGCGATTTTCGATAGTGCTCATTGCTATTGAGTCTTCTGAGTCTTCAACGGTTGATTGCATCGTGACGGGGAGCTGCCGAGTTTGCATTGGTCTGCCGTCCCGGTGCCGCGAACCGAACGGGTGACCTGCTTGCCGCAGTCGATTTTCCGCGGATTTGTCGGTAAATCACTGCCGCACCGCCATCGCGTGGCGACAAACGTGCCGAAACTCGCATTCGTCGCCACTTGTGGGTGCTTTTTGCCAATATTCAACGTTGCTCCCCTGTGTCAGGGGCATGCCTGCACCCTTTGCAGCGTTGAGTATGTCTTAAAATGTTAAATAAATCGTTCGTACCACGTTCGAAGTACCCGGCGCCGGGCGCTATTCCTTGTACCAGACAATCTGGCTGCCGGTGGCGAGTAGGGCGCCGCTCCTGCCCCACAACTCCATGTGCTGGTCATGAACCGGCCGTTGAAGCGCTTGGCGCGGGCGGCCCCGAGGAGCGCCGCCGTGCCCTGTTCGGCCAGCTCTTCAGGTGTTGCGTGGAAGTAGGTGCTGAGCGAGACGGTGCCCATGGGGCCAAAGGTCCCGCGCACATGCAGGAGGCGGAGAAAGAAGCTGTCCGAAATCGCCGCCAGGGACAGATAATCCAATGGACGTGGCGGCTGATCTGAAACCCACCAAAGGGAGTGCGAGCTGGCCGGCTCGGCAAACGGCGTCTTGGAAAAAGTCGGCGTCCCTTCGACGAAGCGGAACTCATAGCGCTGGAGCCAGTTCATCAGACCTGCTGCCGGTGCGATTTCGCAAGTCTGCGGAGGGGACATGGTGACCAAACTCACCAAGCACGACACGAACCCGGCCAACAATCCGCAGCCGCCGAAGAAGTATCAGCAGTGAATTTGCTCTAACCGACGCAGCCTTTGGCAAAGGCTGCGAGGTCGTCGCTGAGCCGGCCCGGCGCTTCCAAAGGGATCAGATGGCCGGCGTCGGCGTAGCACTTCTCCTTCGCCTGCGGGATGCGGTCCTTGAGTTCGGCGATGTCGGCGTCGATGCGGAACAGTCTGTCATGGGCGCCGGTCAGCAGCAGAACCGGCAAGTCGAGTTTCTCGTAGTCGAGGTCCCAGTCGGTTTCGAGCGAGCCGGCCATGAGGCGGAACAGGCCGTCGGTCTCAGGCGGTGCCTCGTAGTCGGCATCGCAGAAGGTTGCGTTCCACATCTGCGCTAGCAACTTGGGCGAGGCCAGCACCGGCATGTTGGCGGTCATGACCAGGCGCCCGCCGCCGATGCGGGCGAGACGTACCATGGATTGGTTGATCCAGTCGAGACGCCGGCCGGGCTTGCGCAGGGTGTTGACAAGAACCAGACCGCAGGCCCCGGCGCCGGCCAGAATAGCCTGGGCGGCGAACAGGCCACCGATGGAAAGTCCCACGAGAATGGGCGACGGTGGCACGACGTGGTCGAGCAGGCGGCGCAGGTCGTCGACGATGAGGGTGGGTGTCAGCGCGGTGTCGTCGGCAAACAGGGTGTTCGCCTGGCCACGGAAATTATAGCACAAGGTGCCGTATCCCTCGGACCTGAGTTTGGCGCAAATCTCACCCGACCACATGTCCGTGCTGCCGGTGAGGGCGTTGACGAAGACGAATGTGTGCGCTGCGGATGTCGGCGCTTCATACTCGAAGTAAAGCGCCTCGCCGGGTGCGAGTTCAAACTGTGTCATGGGTTACCCTTCTGCTTCGGAGGCGGGCAGTTTCGGTGCAACCAGGAACAGGGCGAGTACGGCGCAGGCGAGCGGGATGACCGCCAGTAGGCGGAGCACGCCATCATAGGAGCCGACCATGTCGAAGGCGATGCCGAGCGGCAGGGGACCGAGCGATGCCCCGACCACGCCGATGGTCTGTCCGACGCCCTGGATCGAACCGAGATGCCTGCGGCCGAAATACCGCGCCCACATGTAGCCGAAGAACGTCATGTTTGCCGCCGTGTTGATGCCGAAGACAACCGCATAGGCGGTGGCGGTGGCGGTACTTTCGACGAAGGTGATGTTGATCAGCGACATGGCCAGCAGCACCAGTGACGCGGCGAAGACATATTTCGGGTTGCTGCGGTCGAGGATCCAGCCGATCACCGGCATGGACGCTGCCATGGCGAGCGCCGAAACCCCGAACATGCTTGCGGCGAACTCCCGGCTCAGGCCGTGCTGCTCGAATATCGATACCTGGAAAAAGAACAGGGAGGTGATCAGCATGGCGGGTGTGAATAGACCGGCGGCGATGATCCAGAAGGCCGGCGTCCGCATCGCGGGGCGAAGCGCCAGACCCTGCAGGGCGCCGGTGCCGGTCTGACCGCCATCTGTGTGGGTCGGCGCCCCGTCCGGCTGCAGTCCGACGGATTCCGGGCGGTCATAGACCAGCAGCCAGAGGAGCGGCAGCAGGAGACACCAGGTCATCGCACCCAGCCAGATCCAGGCTTGGCGCCAGCCGACCATCTCGATCAGCCACTGCGCCAGAAGCGGATGCAGCGCCATGGAGGCGGCGAAACCCAACATCACAACGCCCATGGCGAAGCCGCGCCGGGCATTGAACCACTGCGCCACAAGATTGCTGGCGCCCATCATCATACAACCCTGGCCGAGAAATCGCACCAGCATGAAGCCGAGCGAAAGTGATATCAGTCCGACGGCGGCGCCAAAGGCGGAGCAGGCGAGACCCAGGAGCACGACCACGACGAGCATGACGCGGCGGGCGCCGAAACGGTCCACCATGGTTCCCATGCGGGACAGGCCCAATGCAGCAAACAGTGTTGCAAGCGCATAGGCGGATGCAATGGACGTGGCGGATATCCCCAGGTCCCGGGCGATCAGGTCGACGAAAATGCTGAAGGTGTGAGACTGGCCGGGACCGGAGCCGAACATGGCAATGGTCGCCACGCCCAGGACAATCCAGCCGTAGAAGACGCGCGTCCGCAAATGTTCAAAAAGGACTGCCCGCATAGTGCTTCGACCGCCAGCGACCGACCGCCGGATAGGTTATTGCTCTGGTCGCAGAGTGGATGTCTTCCGTCTCTGCCGCAACGCTCAATTCCGCCATGCGACAATGCGATCAGCCATCGTCCTTGTACCAGACGATCTGGGTGCCGGTGGCGAGCAACACGCCGTCTTTGCCCCACAGTTCCATGTGCTGATCATGGAAGCGTCCGTTGAAGCGTTTGGCATGGGCGGCACCGAGGAGTGGTGTTGTCCCCTGTGCGGCGATTTCCTCAGGTGTGGCGTGAAAATAGGTCGTCAGGGAGACGGTGCCGAGCGGGCCGATCGTTCCGCGCACATGCAGCATGCGGACGAAGAAGGCGTCTGAAATCGCGGCCAGAGACACATAGTCGAGCGAACGCGCCGGCAGGTCTGACACCCACCACAGCGAGTGCGAGTTGGCCGGCTCGGGATGCGGTGTCTTGTTGAACGACGGTATACCCTCGATAAAACGGAACTCGTAACGCTGCAACCAGTTCATCATTCCAGACGTTGGAGCGACCGGTACTGCCTCGGGGGAAGGTGCGGATGGCGCGGCCTCGGGCTGATACGAAAAGGCCGGCGCCCGGGTGCCGCACACAACAGATGCGGTGGCGCGCACCTCATCATTTTGAGTGAGTGCCAGCGACCAGTGCTGGGTGTGTCTACCGGTGCGTTCGTTCTTGGCAGAAATCGCGAATTCGCCGTCCGCGACGGCGCCGCAAAAGTTCACCGTCTGGGCGATCGGATCTCCGAAGCGCTCCTGGTGTTCGACCACCGCCCTCAGAAGTGCCGCCGCTGTCGCGCCGCCGAACGGACCGGCGAGATTGGCGTAGTCGTGCGATGTGGCGCCGGCAGAGCGGCCGTCCCCAGTGGGGGTGAGGGCGGTTGCCCGGTCAAAGGGGTGGGCCTCGGTCATGTCGCGGGTCTCCGATTGTCGATCAGGTCGCACCGGCCGTGGCGGCCGATCGAGAACGCGGAGAATAGTTCCGGCAGCTTGTTTGGTACAGGCCTTACTCGGCGGCCTCCGCGACATCTGCATCAGGCACGTCATAAGTGCCCATCAGGTCGTCGACTATGGTGTCGAAAGTGCCCCAGGGCGCCTCGCGGAAACTGTGTCCGCGCACGATGAACGAGGCGCCGGCGTAGAATTTCTCATACTGCTGGTGGCGTCCGGCGAACTCGGAGCCGACGAGGTCCCACGCCAGCCGGAACAGTTTCATGCGCTCGACGGCCTCCATCTGCGGTGTTTGCCAGTAGGTTTCGAACCGTTCGCGCAGGACAGGGTCATGCATGACCGTGACGTCCGCCGGCATCTGAAAGACGCCGCCGCCGCACAGTTCGCGCAGGATGTCGACGATGGCCGAGTGGTTCTCGGTACACCAGTTGAGCGCGGCGTACATCATGCGGCGATTGAACGTGAGATAGCCTTCGGGCCAGCTCTCCGCGGCTTCGATTTGCCCGTGCACCATGCCCGCCAGCCCCGCCTCCCAGGATGCCAGGCGGCCGAGGGTCTCGGCGACGGCGGGGATCTTGCTGGCGCCGGTCGACTGGGTCACCTTGCTCGCCAGTCCGACGATCAGCCGCAATTTGGTGAGGAACCGCACGTTTGACTGGTGATTGCCGTAACAGTGCGACGGGGTCATGTTGTAGATGCGGTAGGAATGGGTTGCGTCGTTGATGCAGAACACCCGCTCCCATGGCACCTTGACCTCTTCACACAGCACCATGGCGTCGGTCTCGTCGAGCTTCCAGGTGAGGGGGCTGTCGAACTCGTTTGCGGCATTCGGCTCCATCGGCTTGCGCGACCAAAGGCTGAGCCCCGGCGTATTGCATGGTATGGCGCAGGTGATCGCCTGGCTCGCCTGGTCCGGCGCCAGCGGAATGACATTGCCGATCCAGATCTCATCTGCGATGACGGCACCGGTCGCCAGCATCTTCATGCCCGAAATCACCACGCCGTCATCGTCTTCACGGACAACCTGGAGTGTCGGGACGGGGAGATTCTGCTTGTGATAAAAGTCCGGATCGCGCGCCGCCTGGGGCGGCAGGACCGCATATGCGGCATAGGTGTCGTTCTTGCGCATATGGTCGTAGTAGGACAGCAGATTTCCGGAAAAATCACCGTGTTCGGTGTTGAGGGTTTCCGGGCTCGTCGACATGCCGGTGACAAAGCTCGACACATGATCGGGTGAGCGCCCGAAGAAGCCGTAGGTCGCCTCGGCGATCCTGGCGTGCGTCTGAGAACGCTTGCGCAGGTCGTCGCGCGTTTTTGCACGAATGTAGTATGAGGAGTACTGCTCACCGCCTTCTTCGAAGGCAGTGACATCGGTGTTTGCCGGATCGGCCTTCATGTCATAGATCGCCGCCGCGGTTGCCGCGGCGTGGGCGAATGCGGGATGCGTGGTGACGTCATCGATCCGCTCGCCGCCGACATAGACGACGCGGCCGTCGCGCAGGCGCTCCAGATGTTCCTTCCCCGTGCGTAGCATCGTGGTTCTCCCTTGGGTCAGCCCGGCCGGTTTACGGTCCAGGTCTCGGTCAGGTCCGTGCCTGACTGCCGGATCACGTTTGAAATCGGGCAGAATTTTCGCAGATCGTCCTTGAGTTGCTCAATCTGATCGTCGGGTGCCGAACTTGTGACGGTTATTCTGAGGTCCATTTTCGGGAACGGTACCGTGAGGTGCTCTTCCTGCATGACGCCGCGGCGGTCGAAGTCGGCGGCCACGTCGACGCTCATGTTTTCGAGCGTGATGCCGAGCCTGTCGGCGATGCGGTGCGAAACTACGGTGGTGCATCCGATAAGAGCGATGACGAGGGTTTCCGTCGGCGTCGCCCCCTGATTCGTGCCACCCCGCTCGGCCGGCTCATCGATGGTGACAGTGAGATCGCGTACCGCAACGTCGGTTCGCGCGTGGTGCACCACGGCGCCGCGCGCCTGCATGGTGACGACGGATTTTTGAGTGACGTTCGCCATTTGCGGTTCTCCGTTTTGCGTCGGCGGCTTTCATGACTGATTTGCGAGTTTCTTGTCGGTGAGGAATTCGACCAGAGCCTGTGTGCTCCTGGCATCCGCGCACAGGCTTTCGGCAAGCGTGCACAGGTGCTCGAAGCCAGCATGGTCCAGGCTTGCGAACAGAGTGTCGTTGATCCGCCGCTGGGCCGGTGCGAGGTCGTTCAGGAGATCACGCGCGTGTTGCGTAATGCTCAGCAGCACCCGTCGCTTGTCGCCCGGGTTGCGACGCTTCTCGACCAAACCCAGGCTTGCGAGCTTGCCGGTCTCGATGGTTACGAACGCACCGGTGTAGTTCAGGTGGTCGGCGATTTCCTTGACGCCGGCGCCCTTGCCGTCCTGCAGGTGGGCGATGCAGATGAGCATGGTGTATTGCACGCCCGACAGGCCGATCATCTCGCCAAGACCTGCACGGATGGTTTCAAGGCTGCTGGCATAGGCAAGCAAGCGGTGGATGAGGTGCCGGAAGGCTCCGTCCGTCCCGTCGACGAGCAATTCCGCGCGCGAGACGGTAAGGGGCAGGCGTTCGTGCTTGTGGTTCCTGTCGGCGGTGGGGGCTCCCGGGCGATGCCGTGTCATGCCGGCACCTTCGTCACGTCTTCGAGGCTGTCCGGTTTGATGTCGGACATCGCCCAGCTGGGGCGCTGCCGCAGCCGTTGCATGAAAGCGCCGACATGGGGAAAGCGATCATAGACATCGTCCATTTCTATTATCGGAAACATCTCGGTGCGCGGCCCGAGCGCAATGTCCGCCAGCGAGAATGCATCGCCGAGCAACCACGTGCGCCCGTCGCTCAGGCGCTCCTCCATGAGCGCCATCTTTTCAGCCAGGACATGGTGCCGGTCGGCGATCAGTTCGTCGTTCTTCGGCCTGGTCAGCACGTTGAGCGCAAACTTGAGATAGAACGGATTGTCCGTGCGCGCGGAGATTTCGCGCTTGAGATCGGCGGGCGAGATGTCGGTGTCCTGCAGGCGCTTCTTACCCATTGTTTCGTAAACCGCATCGCGGAATGGCTTTGCCCAATCAAGTTCGAATGCCATCCACATGCGCATTTGCGCCTGCAGATACGGCTCATCGGGCACCAGCGGCGGATCGGGGAAGAGACTGTCGATGTATTCGTTGATGACGTTCGATTCATAAAATGCCTGAGGACCATGGACGAGCGTCGGCACCAGCCCATTGGGATTGAGCTCGAGGTACCAGGGCTGCTTTTGATCCATGAGCCCAAGGCTCATCCATCGGATTTCAAAGGGAATAGCCTTTTCGATCAAGCATATGCGCACGCGACGCCCGCACGGGCTGTTTGGTGCGTCATAAAGGACAAGTGGGTCCATGAATTCACTCCCTAAGAAATTTAGCTTAGTTAATTAGCTAATATTGAACCTGTCAAGCGCTTTGCCGGTTCTGTGGTAACTGCTTGCGCGCAGGTTCTGTCGGCGTCACGGCGCGCGGAAGCCTGGATCAAACCGCGCTTAACCGGGACCGGTTGAGCAAAGATCATTTGATCTGTTTCAACGAGATCGAGCAGCTTGTCTGCGCCCGGCGGGGCGTTCCACCTCGGATGGGAGCTATCAGTCTGTGGCGTAGTAGTCGCGGTACCACTTCACGAAATTGGCGATGCCGGTTTCGACCGGCGTCTGCGGTGTGTAGCCGATGAGCGCGGCCAGATCCGCGGTGTCGGC
>JAJFHL010000011.1 GCA_021775615.1 Hyphomicrobiales bacterium | reverse complement strand
CCTGCGAGCAGCAGGTGCAGTTCGATGAAGTAGTCGGACAAGGCCGAAATCGCCATCCACGGCCAGGCCGCCTGACGCCAGCGCCGGGTCTCTTCCGGCGGGGCCTGCCCGTCGCGCCGCAGAACGCCGCGCATGGCCGGTGCGTGGCAGAGCGCGCTTGCCCACAGCGCCAGGCAGATGGCGCCAAGCATCATTTGCGTCGACGCGCCATCGAACAGGCTGATCGAGAACCACACCGCCAGCGTCATGAAGGCGGGCTTGATCAGGAGGTCGGGCAGCAGGCCGGCGAACTGGCGCCGGCAGCCGTTGAGGATGTTGCAGTTGAAGTTGATCAGCGACACGGCCGGGGCCATGGCAACGACAAAGGCGGCGTTGACCACATGTTCGCGCCATCCGCCAGACGGAGCGAGGAGCGCCGCAACCGCGACGCCCGCGGCGGCAAGGCCGGTCAGGACCGCCACATTACGGTAGCCCCGGTCGGCGAAGCCGGCGACCAGATCGCGGCGGTCCTGTTCGAGATACTGTGAAACGAACAGGATGCTGACCGCCTGGAAACCCAACGGAAGCACGATGGCGACCAGGCTCACACAGGCCATCACCAGGGCGAATATGCCGAGCGCCTCGGCGCCGTAATAGCGCGCGATCAGAATGTTGGTGAGCAGCGCGATGGCGCCGCCGGCAATGCGCGCCGCCATCAGCCCGCCCGATCGGGTCAGCAGCTGGGAAAGGCTGGGCCTGGTCATTCGCTATCGTTTCGCGACGAGATAAACCAGGTTCCCGGCGGCCGCCTTCAGGCCGCGCAGGCCATAGACCGCCTTGCCGATCAGGCAGCTCATCGTCGAGCCGCAGCGATGATAGATCGGCGGCGTGGTCTCGATGACGCCGTCCTTGCCGACGAAGCCCTTCTTGAACTGGTGCAGGCCGTGATCGGCATCGGCGCCGCCAAGGTCATACCAGAGCACCGAGGGATCGGCGCACAGGCGCTCGGCAATCCACCAGTGCAGCACATATCCTGCCTTCAGCGGCAGCGCCCTGTCGTCGGTCGCGCCGTAGAGATAGACGGCGCGCTCGCCGGACGTATCGATCACCGCACCGGCGGTGTCCCTGCCGTCGTGACGCACCATGACGATCATCGGGCGGAAGGCCGCCTCGCCGGCCGCCATGAGATCGGGCAGCGTGTGCACCGAGGAGGTGTCCTTGAAGCGCTTTCGATCCAGCATCTGATCGTAGAGCGCCATGAAGCGGCCATAGCCGTCGGCCGGGTCCACGACCTCGATGTCGAAGTCGTTCTTCTCGGCCTTCTTGAGGTTGTAGCGCCATTTCTGGCCCAGACTCTTGCGCAGATCTTCCGGCTCGAGCGCCATGTTGACCAGATAGCGCGCCGGCGAGGTGAGAGACCCACCGGCCTCGTAGCCCAACGTCTCCAGCGCGCACGCGGTCGGCTCCGACCAGCCCGGATCGGCGTGCGGCATGACGGTCAGATAGAAACCGCGGCGCTCGACATACTCATGCGTCAACGCCGCCAGGGAAGCGTCAAGCACACCGACGTCGGCCGGCGCGCCGGCCTTGCGCCACAACGGGCCCCATTTGACGACGGCAACGCCGCGTTCGATCATCGGCAGGCGGATCAGGATGATCGCGGCGGCGGCGATGGTGGTTCCGTTGCGCTCAATGGTAACGGTCTCAAGCCGGTGCGCACCCCAGCGCGCACGAACATAGCAGGCGGTCTGCTCCTGGTTCACATCGGCAAAGCGGGCGGCGATCTCGTCGAACTGCTCCGGATCGACAACGCGGACCTGCGCCGCCGTCCGCGGCGCAGCAACAGGACGGCTCGCAATCGGACCGGCAACGCCGATCAGCCGGGCAGGCTCCAGTGCCAGTTCCGTGTCCCGGGCGCGTTTCAGGATGTCAGTATTTGTCATGTACCTTCCCCAGAGTTGGATCGTTGAGCGAGCGGCCTGTCTCAATGGCGGCCGCGCGGCGCCCGGGCAGAACCGCAGCGATGGCGTTGCGAAGCCGCGTGAACCTCGGCAGGACCGCGCACAGAGCGCGGATCCCGGGTTTCGGGTCGCTCCACGACCAGACGAGGTGGATGTCGGCGACGAACGCGTCGGCAAAGGCATCGACGGCGAAGGAAAAAGCCTTCCAGAGGCCAATTTCGCCGCGCAGATAAGCAAGCTTGGCTCCGAGCAGCGCGCCCGATGTCCAGACGTACTGCAACCCGGACTGGCCCTGCAGACACGAGCCCGGGCGGGCAATGTTCAGGCCATGGGCGAGGTCCACCGCCATGGCGCTCAGCGGCACACCGGCGCCGTCGGGGACGGCGTGGCTGCCCGAGATCCGCGGGTTGAGTTCCAGAAAGCACCGGTCCCCGGTCTCGGTGTCGACAATGAACTGGGCGAGGCCGATGCCGGTGTAGTCGAGCGCGCCGACCAGTGCTTCGGTGTCGCGCACCAGGGCCGCCGGCGGCTCGATGGTCTCTCCACGGACCGCAAGCCCGGTGCCGTCGGGATGGTTGGTCCGGCGGATGCGGCTTGCAACGACGCCGATAAGCCTGCCGTCCTGCGCCGCGAAATAGATATTGTGCCGCAGGCCGGAGGCACATTGCTGCAACAGGAGTTCTTCATGCTCCTCGGGCCATTCCGGCACATCCTCGATAAGATCTTCCGGCGTCGCCGCGATGACCGCTTTTTTATGGCCGAGCCGGGCCGTGGTTCCCAGCGGCCGGACCACCACCGGATAGCCGGTCCTTGCCGCTTGCTCGAACAGGGCGCGGTGATCGGTGACGATTTCGAACGGCAGCGTGCGCACGCCGATCTCCTGCGTCAGTTCAAGCGTCGCAATCTTGTCGGAGCAGGTGCGCACCACCTCGTGCGCCGGCCCGACCAGAACAACACCCTCGGGCGCCGTCCATCCGACATCGGCAAGCAGGTTGACGAATTCCTCCGAGATCGGGACCACGATTTCAATGTCGAAGCGCAGCTCCAGAAACCGCTCCAGGCCTTCGAGGAAGCCGTCCGCGCCGTCTTCCAGCGGCGGGTGGTCCCACACCTCCGCGACATGCTTCGACAGCTCGCACCCGCCCTCGTCTCCTTCGGCGCCGACAACGATGCGATATCCCGCCGCCGTCAAAGAGCGGGCGACCGCCAGCGCCGGGCGGTAGTTGCCGAGCAGCAGCGCGGTGCGCGCCTGAGAGATGGCCTGAGGCGCGCCTGTCATTCTGCCGGCTGCACAAAATGGTCGGGACGCACCGGCCGAACGGCTGCCGCGGAAAGAATGGTCCAGGCGGCGATGACGTGGAAGCCGACCCAGGCGCAGATCCCGGTCAGCTTGGCGCCGTCTTCCAGAAGGATCCGCATCGGATGTTCGCTGTGGAACATCCAGTCGATGACAACGCTGGTTCCAAGCAGGGCGACGCCGACAAAGAGCAGAACGACATTGTGCCGGAGGATTTCGCGCCACGAAATGGCGAGATAGACAAGTCCCAGCAGGCCGTAGGCGCCATACGTCACCGGCTCCGACACACCGAGCGCCGGCAGCACGTTCTCGTGCACCAGAAACAGATCGTCGATCGCCAGGAAACCGGTCAACAGGCCGGCGGCCGCGAGAAACACGGCGGCTTGCACACGCGCGCCCTGTGCCAGGACCACCGCCGCGGCAAACAGGCAGATGGCGGCGCCGCCCATCCACACGAGAACGCCGAGATTCGACACCGCTCCGTAATAGACCTTGCAGCATTCGGGCTGTCTGAGCTCGGCAACGGCCAGGGGATCGCGCAGCAGGTCCGCCGGATCGATCCAGGGCTGCGCCCCAACCGCCGCGATGAACAGGACCGGCAATGCCACAATCACAAGTGTCAGCAGGCGGCTGACGCCATCGAGACCGTAGCGCCGGGCAGCAACGCCCTCGCGCGCCAGCCCGTGTCCCGTCATATCGGATTGCAGTGTCATCTGTCCGCTCCCGTGTTCGCTCAAAGCGCCGCGGCTCAAGCGCCTGCCGCCGCGCCGATCCGGCGCAAAAACGACATGCGGCCGGCGTTGACGCCTTCGAGTGCCAAAAGCAGCCGGTCGCTCGCCTTGATCTTCCGCTTGAGGCGCAATCCGGCACGCTTCAACGCCGCCGGGACGGCGCCGCGCACCGTCAAGGCCTCGGTTTGATGGGTGATCTCGATCAGCGTGTCGCACCATTCGTCCTTGTAGGCTTCATCGCCCAGGGAAAAGTCGAACCTGGCGAGCCCGGACCGCGCCGCAAGCTCGATCAGCTTGACCAGCATGATGGTGCCCGGCGAACAATTGTGGATGCCGGTATCGTCATAGGCCGGAATGAAGAAGTTGAAGGTTCCCGCGTGCACCAGCGCAACCGTCGCCGCCACGGGCCGGCCGTCGACTTCCAGCACATAGACGCGCATCAGGCGTGCCGCGGCGGCATCGCCCGACAGTGTGAACAATTGCGTGGTCAGGCGGCCGTCAGCGAACGGGTTTCGCGATCCACGGTTTTCCAGGTGTTCTGTCTTCCACGCCAGCAGTGTCGCGATCATCAAACGCGCCTCACCTGCGTCGCGGATCTGGCGAAACCTCACCTTGCCGACCTTACCGAGCTTCTTTTGCTTTTCGCGCAGCCGTCTGCGTGATTTCGTGCCACGCAGGCGCTGATAGAACGCCGGCCAGTCGGAGGCGAGGCCCAGATAGTGGGAATCGCTCGAATAGGCCTGCGGATCCGCGCCGGTGAATGGATTTGGGTGCGCCCCGAGGCGCGAGGGGTGGCGGATCAGGTGGAGATAGTCCGCACCATCTGCAGACCGTGTGATGCAGTGCCAAAGAGCCGCCGCGCGCCGATCATCCAGATGGCCAATCCAGGCCGGATCGACAAGCGGCGCATTGTGGTCGTTGACCTTGTGTCCGAGCCAGATCAGCCGGTTGGCCAGGGCACCGGTTTCGCGGGCCAGCGGAGCGATCATCTTGAGCCGCCCGGCTTGGTAAACAAAGACGATGTACGGCTCTATCCGGCCCCTCTCGGCATAGCCGTCGGACCAGTGCTTCAGCCATTCGTAACACTGGAACGGCGACATTTCGGCGGTTTCCTGGAACCGCTTCCAGGGTCCGGCCGCGGCCGTCAGGTCAGTACAGACGTAAATATCGCAGCCTTCACAGTCACTTGCGACGAGCGTGCTGCCCGGAGGCGGACCCTGAACGGCGCATGTTTCGCCGTTTTCGCGCGGATCGTCCTGAAATGACGCACCTCGCGACGCCGCATGCGCCCTTGCGGAACGTTCAACCGACGCCTGCAGGCGTGCAAGCGGTGTGGAAACCGGGGTTTCCGGGCTTGGGTCCGAGCTATTTAGCAAAAGTGCCATGAAAAGGTACGTGGTCCGCCGTTGAATTTGCCTCCTAAATCAAGCAGAAAGCATGCCAACGATAACCAGTTGACCTTAACCTGCGCCTTACCCGGCGGGTGTTGCCGCGGCGATCCGCAATCGCCGTTAACAATTTCCTAAGGCCTTTCAGGTGGCCGGCGCGAGCCCCCGTACGGTCAGCAGCTCGCGCTCGGAGGAGTTTGCCAGCCGAGCATCCCAGTCCGCCAGCACCGGCTCGGTCAGCCGGCGCCACAGCGGTGGCAAGAACGCGGCCAGGATCGTGGCGCCATAGCCGAAACGCATCCGGGGGGCGTCTGTACGGGCGGCGTTGCGCCAGTAAGGTTGGTGCCCGGCGAGGTGATGATCCGCATGGCGTGGCAGGTTGTACAGCACTGTATTGGTTAAAAGCCGATAGCAGTCCCACGAATGGCGTGGCGCCACCGGTTCTCCCGGCGCCCGCACAAGCCCGTAATGCTCGATGTAGCTGACGGCTTCGAGGAATGCCTTGCCCGCGAATGCGATGGCGAAATAGGCGCCAAGACCGGGCCATCCGGCCAGCCATGCATATCCCGCCGCCACCGATGCCGGAAACACCTGGACACGCAGCGCACGGTTCGACCAGTGCCACCATGGCAGTCCCCTGCGCCGGAGCCGATCCGCTTCGAACCGGAAGCCGAACGCGTTGGTGCCCCAGATCGAACGCACAATGAAGGCGAAGATGTATTCGCCCCGCCGGGCGGTGCTGACATCGTCCTCGAGGCCAACGCGCGTGTGGTGGCCTGACAGATGGTAGATCCACCAGTTGGCGTCGCAGGTGAAGGACAAAAGCCCCAGCCCACCGACGCGGCAGGCGGGTTCGCGGTATCGGTGAACGAATTCGTGCGCCACATTGACACCGCCGGAACCGACGAACAGAGCCAGCCCCACGCCGCCGCCGACCAGATCCAATGTGGACGTTGCCGCGCGGTGCGCGCCCAAGTCGACGCCGAACAGCGCCGCGCCCAGAAACTCCAGCCCCAAAGGGTCCCCGGTTGCAAGGAAATAGGCATAGAGAACCGAATGTATGGCCACCAGCGGCAGGGTCAGATGCAGGATCAGATCGAGCACAAAGGGAAAGCGGTAGGTAGGATTGCCGGTATCGTCCCCCAGAACTTCATCCACGATGCAAAAGAGCGGAAACATCGCAATGCCCGCCCACATCCAGCCGCCGCCTGCCACGATCCCGGCGATCGCCACGACCTGTGCCACCGCGAGCAGTGCGAACCGGGCATGATTGAACGCCTGCATCATCGGGCCAATTTATGGGAAGCCGCTGCCGCATCAAGGAAAAATGACCGGTTCTTCCACTCGTTCCGCTTGCGAAAGGTTCGAAATTCGGACTAGCCTGCCCGCTGGCATCGAGGGTGGAGGGATGAGCGGGTCGCCGGCTGGCGCCCGTTTGCTTAAGTGACATGCGCATAGACGCCGTAGGGCACGCCGTGCCCGAAACCGCTATCACCAACGAGCAGGCGTTCGAGATGTTCGCCTCGCAGAACCGCAAACACTATTGCGACGACGAGTGGCGCGCGATCGAGCGGCACTTGCGTCTGGTGGTCAAGGCCGCCGGAACCCAAAGGCGCCATGTTGCACTGAACGGCGAATCGGCGATCGACATTGCCCGCAAAGCCACATCCAGGGCCCTCGACGCCGCCGGCAAGACAGCCGAGGACATCGACCTTATCGTCTATTCGAGCATCGCCCGCGGCTGGCTTGAGCCCTGCATGGCGATTGCCATCCAAAAGGAGATCGGCGCCTCGAACGCCACGTGTTTCGACGTGCTTGACGCCTGCGCCAGCTGGTTGCGGGCGGCCCACGTGGTGCACGGCATGCTGCAGTCGGGCGCGTATGAGAACGTGCTCCTGGTAAGCCTCGAATGCGGCATGTTCGACTATGTCCGTTTCGACCTGCCGGACGCCGATGCCGCCCGGCGCTACGCGGCGGCCCTCACCCTTGGCGAGGCGGCCACCGCGACCGTTCTGTCGCGCAGCAACAGCGACGATTTCTTCTTTCTTTTCAAGACCTTCGCAGACGACTACGAGCTCTGTCTCCTGCCGCTCGACAACGCCCATATGTATGCACCCGGCCTACGGGACACCGGGCTCTCGGTGCGCAAATTTACCGCCGACACCAAAAACATCGTGTCGCGAACGGTGGGTCACATCGTCGACACCTTCAAGACCACCGACCGGCTCCATGGCGGGTCCTACGACATCTGCTTTTCCCATGCCGCCAGCATGATGGCGAGCCATCTTGTGGCCAATGAGCTGAACTTGCCGGACACCGCCTATTATCCGACCCATGCGGACTACGGCAACACCGCCTCCGCGTCGGTGCCGCTCGCCATGAGCCTCGCCATCGAGCGCGACCAGGTGGCGCGTGGCGACAAGGTGCTGATGATCGTCGGCTCGGCGGGGATTACGGTGGGCTTCGCCACCTTCACTTTTTAGGACCCTGCCGGGTACCGGCAACACGCCGCCCGGACGGTGGCCCCTGCGCGACGATCGGCGAAATCTCCCGGATCAGTTTGTCCCGGATGGCGCGGGCGAAATCGGCGAAGTCGTCGGCCGTGTCGACAAAGGACCTCGGCCCCCCCATCACGTTGATCCGGTAATAGCGCTCCAGCTCAAGATCGCCGTTGAGGATCGCCAGTCCGTTCACCGTGACACCGGCGGCGACCGCGCGGTCGCGCTCCGTAGAGGCCACCAGCCCGGCATTGTTGCGGCCATCGCCCGAAACATCAACGGTCTGGCGGCGGCCGGCAAAGCCGTTGCCGGAAAACAGCCGGACACTGAACCGCAGGGCCGAGCCTATGGCCGTCGTGTTGACGCCGAACGCCCGCGGCGAGCCTTCGATCGCCCGCGCCAGCCGTTCCGCACTGCCGATGCCGGAAACATGGTGCCACCCAATCGACTGCGCCTGCTGATCCCCGGCGCTCCACTGCACCAGCGTCACCGCGATCCCCGATGCGCCGTAGGACATGATGGCTTCCAGCACCTCGGGATGCCTGAACGCGTCGGCAATGCCAACCATCTGCAGCACATATTCATCGTTGCTGACGCTTGCTGAAGTATCGACAGCAAGCACCAGCTCGAGCTCAACCGGGGTCTGCGCAGATGCGCCGCGCGTCACAAGACACAACACCATCGTGATGACCGTAACGCGCACTATCTGCCTGACCGCGAAACTCATGACCCAAATGGTAGATCGGGCGCGGTGATTAGGCCAGTGCGCCGCGTTTCACCTGACGAAAGTCACGGATGGGGTGTGTGAGGAATGCAGGCTTGATTTATGGTCGCTTTTTCACCGCCAAGCCTGTAACAGAGCGCAGCATTCATCAGCCGCTGCGGGGAGTATCCATGGCCGATCTGCAAACCAAACTTGCCCGGGGCGACTTTGTCATCACCGCGGAAATCACGCCGCCGGTCTCGGCCTTGGCCGAGGACGTCATCGCGCGCGCCAGACCGCTTGAAGGACTGGCCGACGCGGTCAATGTGACCGACGCGCCGGGCGCGCGCGCCATGATGTCGTCTTTTGCCGCCGCCACCCTGCTCGCGCAGAACGGCATCGAGCCGGTGCTGCAGATGACCTGCCGCGACCGCAACCGCATCGCCATCACCTGCGATCTGCTTGGCGCCTCGGCACTCGGCATCCACAACCTGCTCGTTCTGCACGGCGATGACCCGACCGCCGGCGACCAGCCGGACGCGAAGCCGGTGTTCGATCTCGATTCAAAGGGCGTTCTGGCTCTGGCCAGCAAAATGCGCGACACGAGCAAACTCCCCTCCGACCGCGACATCAAACACGCGCCGAGCCTGCATCTCGGCTGCGCCGACGCGCCGTTCGATCCGCCGGAAGACTTCAAGCCCAACGGCCTCATGGGCAAGATCGAGTGCGGCGCCCAGTTCGCCCAGACCCAGTTCTGTTATGACGCGGGCATCGCCGAGCGCTATTTCGGAGCACTGCGTGAACACGGCATCACCGACAAGCTGAAATTCATTGTCGGGATCGGCCCGCTCGCCTCGGCCAAGTCGGCGCGGTGGATGAACGAGAACCTGTTCGGCGTCTCGGTTCCCCCGGAGGTCATCCAGCGTATGGAAGAGGCAAGCGACGAAAAGGCCGAGGGCCGCGCCATCTGCGTCGAGGCGATCGCCGGACTGAAGGAAATCGAAGGTGTCGCAGGCGTTCACATCATGGCGCCGCAGCAAGGCGCGGCTGCCATCGCCGAGACCATCAAGATGACCGGCCTGCGTTAGAGCAGGGTCATGCCCGCGACCGGCGACCAGATTTTCCAGCCAAGCCACGCCCTTGGCGTGATTCTGGCCCTCGCCGGCGGAACCATGCTGTCCTTCGGCGGCCCCATCGTGCGCATGTTCGAAGAGGCGGACGGCTGGACCGTCATGTTTTATCGCGGCCTTGCCTTCTTCGCGACCCTGTTCGCCATCGTCTGCTGGCGCTCCCGCGGCCGGGTGATCGAGCGCTATCGCCAGATCGATCGCATCGGTCTCGCCATTGCGCTTTGTCTCGGTGTCGGGCTGATCGCCTATGTGTTCGCCATGCTCAACACGACCGTGGCCAACGTCACTTTCGTGATCGGCGCCAGTCCGCTCGCCACTGCGCTTCTCGCCTGGCTGGTGCTGCGCGAGCGGATCTCGTTGACCTCCGCGGCGATCCTGAGCATCGCCCTCCTCGGCGTCGGCATCATGGTTCTGGAAGGTGTCGCGGCGGGCCGGCTGAAAGGCAACCTGATCGCCCTCGGCGCCGTGGTCACCTATGCGATCTTCATCATTCTGCTGCGCAAGGCGCGCAATTTCGACATGCTGGCCGCAACCTCGCTTGCCGGGCTGGTTGCGGCGGCCTTTGGCTTCTTTCTGGCCGACACGCTGGCGATCTCGACCCACGACCTGATCGTCGCCATCGTCTTCGGCAGTGTCCAGATCGGCCTCGGATTTACCTTTGTCACCTATGCCTCGCGGCACATCCCGGCCGCCGAGGTCACTCTGCTCACCCTGACCGAGACCATTCTCGGTCCGGTCTGGGCCTGGCTTGTGGTCGGCGAGGTTCCGAGCATCTGGACCCTCGCGGGCGGCGCCGTCGTGCTGAGCTGCGTTGCGCTGTTTGCGATCCTTGCCCTGAGGGAAAACCGGCCGGTTGGAGGCACCGCATGAGCAAAGCGCTTTTCGAAAATGTCGACCACTACATCAATGGACTGTTCGTACCGCCCGACCCGATTCTGGATGATGCTCTGAAAGCCGCACACGAGGCCGGCCTGCCCCAGATTCAGGTCTCTCCAAGCCTCGGCAAGATGCTGTATCTCTTCGCCAGAATGACCGGGGCGCGGCGTATTCTGGAGCTCGGCACCCTGGCCGGCTACAGCACCATCTGGCTGGCCCGTGCCCTGCCCGAAGATGGCAAACTCATTTCACTGGAATACGATCCCAAACACGCCGCGGTGGCGCGGGAGAATGTCGCCCGCGCCGGCCTCGAAGGCGCAGTGGAGGTGATGGTTGGACCGGCACTGGAATCGCTGCCGCAGCTCGAGGAGCGCAGCGACTCGCCCTTCGATCTCGTCTTCATCGATGCCGACAAGGCCAACTATCCGGCCTATCTCGACTGGGCCCTGCGCCTGACCCGCCCCGGCGGCCTCATCCTCGGCGACAACGTGGTCCGCGAGGGACGCATCCTGGACGGGGACAGCACCGACGAGGCGATCCGCGGCACCCGCGCCTTCAACGCGGCGCTGGCCGCCGACCCCCGCGTCGAAGCAACCATCATCCAGCAGGTCGGCGAGAAGGGCCATGACGGCATCGCCGTGGCGGTTGTCCGCGGCGGTTCTTGAGGGTTCTCAGCCCTTCTTTCCCACCGGAACGTCCATCGCCGGATTCTCGTCGAAGAAGCCGTCCGCCATCCAGTGCAGGCCGGCATAGGCCACCGGCTGCACCGGCCAGTCCTCGGGGCGCGGCACATGGTGGTAGTTGAGAGTGTACCAGACGACCACGCTCTCGCCTTCGAGCCGCCTGTCCCCTTCCGTCCATTTCGGCAGCCCGTCTCCGCCCGGATTCTGGTTCGGATACCAGCCCGCCGCGTGCAGTTCGTCGGCCTCATAGGGCGTTGCCCAGAAATGATTGAACATGTAGCCCGCCCGGCGCGCGACCGGCGACTGACGGTCGACGAACGGCATGGCGTTGGTGCCCGGAGCAAGACGGTAGCCCACCGGCTGGCCGAGGCGGTTCATCTTGCCGGGATTGATGACCTTCCACGACCGGGCGCTATCGAGCGACATGTTGCGCCGCGCCGCCTGTTCGGTCTCAAGCGGTGTCTCGACGGATCGGCAGGCGTTGCCCATCGGGTTGTCCGGCCCCATCGGCGCGGCCTCGAAATTCACCTCGCGCACCGCATTGCCCGACCCATCGACGCACATGTCGAAGCGGTAGGAGAACGAATGGAGGTGCACATGGGCATCGATGCCCTCGCCAATCACCCGGCCCCACTCGGACGCTTCACCGGGCGCGATGGCGGATGGGAACGGCACCCCCGTCGCCTTCACTTCGGTGCCGATGGTGCCGTCCTGGTAGAAATACCAGTAGAAGCCGTAGACATAGTTGCCGACCGACGCGATGGAGGAGATCACCAGCCGGCGCGAGCGTGCCACCATCGGCGTTCCGGTGATCCATGTGGGATACTTCCACAGGATCCCGAAATCTTCCTCATGCATGCAGATGGCGTTTTTGATCGGCTTCGCCTTGCCCTGCCAGTCGTGCGAGACCACGTCGAAATAGCGGATCAGCCCAAGACAGTCGCAGCCCAGCGACAGCTCTTCGAGAAACGGGCCGATGCCGTTCTCGCCGGTATCGAAGGCGTTGCGCCGGAAGGCGCCGGGACGCGGGTCGCCATAGGGAATGACCATTTCGCAAACCGAGGCGCGGTGCATGATCGGCCGCACCCGGCCGCTCTCTTCATAGCCGATGTCGTGCAGCGTCAGCCCTTCGCGGGCATTGAAGCCGAGGCGCACGCGCCAATTCTGCCAGCGCACCTGATGGCCCTCGACGGTGAAGCTCGGGCCCTCGTCCTGTCTGATGTCCAGCGGTTTGATGTCGTCGCGCGGAGCCCGTGAGATCATCGGCCCCGGATCGGGCGGCAGCGGCACGACGCCGAAATCGTCGACCCGCAGAACCTCGCCCTTTCTCAAGTCCACCACCGGATGGAGATTGGCCACGTGCCGCGCATAGGGCATGTCGCCCGCCTCGTTGCCGAGCCAGCAGTGGCAATAGCCAAGGCGCATGCCCTGTTCTTCCGCAATGCCGTAGTTCCCCGCCGTCCAGACCTCGATCAGCACCGCATCAAGATCTGTGATACCGCGCTTCGCAAAGGCCTCCCTGACGCCCGGATCCGCCCGGGCGATCTCGGCCGCCCATTTGTATTCATCGGCGGCGATACGGGCCTGGACGCCCGGCCGGTGATCCCAGCGCACCAGATTGCCCTGATCGACATCGACCACGCCGTCATAGGTCTTGTTGCTCGAGGGCTCATAGCAGGCGACGAAAGCCTCGCGCGGCGTGGTTCCGGCGGCGAGATCGGCTTGCGAAGGTTCGCTCAATGCGATGGTTTCAAAGAAAGCCGATGCATCCAGGCCTGCCTCGGAGCGGACGGTCGCGGCCGCGGTTTCGATCTCCGGCGCTGACAGCGGATCGAGAGGGTGGCTATGGTTTTCTGTGCGGCTCGGCATATATAGGCTCCCAGGTCTCCTTGTTTGCCCCGGCGGCACTATAGTCGAGAGGCAGGCACGGATGCACCATGTCGAAAGGCACAAAAGGGAACGGGCCACGGAAAGACGGAAAGGCCAGATGAGATGCGATCAGGCGTTCTTTCACCGAAGCTTATTCAGCGCCGCGGCTTTGCGGCGCTATTGTCTGTTGTTCTGTTTCTCTCAGCTCTGACCGGCACGCAGGCGGCCGGGGCGTCCAGGCACATCCTCGGTCTGCATCTGGTACACACGACCATTTCCGCGCAACAGGCGACATCGTCACAACTTCCGGACGGCTACATGATTGTCCCGGCGCGTAACGGCAATGACGGGAACTACCTGGTTGCAATCAGGCCCTTCCTGAGCAATGCGGACTTTGTCGACATTTCCGCCGGCTTCGACGAAGCGACCAACGCTCCGGCCATCTATTTCCGGTTGTCGCCTGAAGCAACGAAACTGTTTGCCGAGATAACCCGCAACAACATCGGCAACGCATTTGCAATCGTTGTCGACGGTACCGTAATCTCCGCCCCGATCGTCGTTACGGAAATCGCCGGCGGCAGCGGCATCATCACCGGATCATTCGGCATCGAGGACGTCAAAGATCTCGTTGCGCGCATGACCGCCGCAAAGACCGACTGACCGCGCCGAGCACACCCGCACAGGAGCCAGCCCATCAAACTGTCCGATCTCAATATGCTGCGCCGCGCCGGTCTCGTGCCGGCCGGCGCCTATGCGGAGGCTGCCTACGCAATCAGGGACGGTGATTTCTGGTCGACCTGGGCCCTGCGCGCGCTGCTCGCCCTCGGCGCCGCCCATGTGCTGGCGGGCATTGTCTTCTTCTTTGCCTTCAATTGGGCCGACATGCCGATCTATGCGAAATTCGCCGTGGTGCAGACCGGCATCGTTGTCACTGCCCTGGCCGCGCTTGTCACCGGGCTCGACCGGCCGGCAGGGCAGGCGCTGCTGGTATCCGCTTCGGTCCTCACCGGTGTCGTTCTCGCCGTGTTCGGCCAGGTCTATCAGACCGGTGCCGACGCCTTTCAGCTCTTCGTCTCCTGGGCGCTGCTGATCGCACCCTGGGTGCTGATCTCGCGAAGCGCCGCCCACTGGCTCGTCTGGCTGGTGGTGGCCTGCTTTGCCATCGGGTTTTACTGTGAACAGATCCTGGTGCCGCTGCACCGGCTGGAAAGCGATCAGGTGCTGCTTGTCGTGGGAGCCGTTCCGGTGGTGGCGCTGGCCGCCAGAGAGGCCGCTCTGCGCGCCGGCCTTGACTGGCTGGCGCCTGTCTGGACCAGATACGTATTGGTGTTCGCAGCACTTGCCTGCTACTTCGTGCCGGCGGTCGCCTATGTCTTCGAGCTCGACGGAACATGGATATCAGCAGTCCTGTTTATCGCGATCTTGGGCGCCGGCCTCGTTGTTTATTCCCGCCTGCTGCGCGATTTTGGCGGCGTTGCGCTCTCGATCGGGGCCGGAGCCTTCTTCTTGATGGCCGTGGGCGGCAAGTTCATCGGCGAGACCATCGGTTACGACGAAGAGAATTTCGCCATCCTTGGCGCCCTCGCCATCCTGACGCTGTGGTGCGTCGGCGTGACCGCCGGCATGGCCAAGCTCCTGAGCGGCCTGAGCGCTCAGTTCAGGGAGGCCGGTGAATGATGAACCTCGATCAGTTCTGCACCGGCTTCGGCGTCGACCGGCGCGCGGCGCAAAATGCCATCGCCAAGGCGCCGCGCGGAAGAGAGCAGGAGCACCCCTGGTATGTCCAGGTCATGCTCGGCTTCGGTTCCTGGATCACCGCATTGTTGGTGATCGCGTTCTGCTGCTTCTTCCTAAACCTGGTGTTCGGCCTGGAAGACGACAGCTTCAGCGCGGCGCTCGCCGTGGTCGGCGTGATGTTCTTTGCAGCAGGCTTCGTCATGCTGCGGCGCGCGGCGGCGGGCGTGTTCGCGACCCACTTCGCAACCGCGCTGGCGGCGGCCGGTCAGGCCATGGCGGCGGTCGGCATCGGCATGCATTTCGAGACCGTCTGGCCGTCGGCGCTGGCAAGCGTGCCCTTTACCGTGATCACCGCGGCACGGATCGAGAGCCGCCTGCTTCAGGGCCTGTCGTCCGCCTGGACCGTTATCCTGGTCTTCGTGGCGCTGCACGAGCACGAGTTTCCATTCATGCTCGAGGTCGCCGCCCTCGGCGTTGCGGCAGGCGTTGCACTTTATCTTTATCCGCCGCGCCGCGACCTTGTGCCGACGGCGAGCGTTCTGCTCCTGGTCGGCCCGGTGCTCTCCATCATGTTCGATTTTCAGGGCGAGTTCGGTTTCGCCGGCGTGGCTGCGTCCGGCTGGATCGCCCAGTTGATCTTCGTTGCGCTGATCTTGTACCTGCTCCATGCACTCTGGCGTCATGCAACCGACACGACCGCCCGGGCGGAACTGGCATTTTTCGCAGCCGCCGCCATTGCGGTGTCCGCCATATTCCCGCCGGGTGCCGGCGCCGCGCTGGTCATTCTCGTCCTGGCATTCGTGCTCGGGTCCCGGGTGCTCGCCCTGATCGGAGTGCTTCTGGAAATCTATTTCCTCTGGAAGTTCTACTACGATCTCAACCTGACCCTGCTCCACAAGTCGTTCATGCTGGCCGGCGTCGGGGTCGTTCTGCTGGCGCTTTGGGGCCTCCTGGCCCGCCTCCTCCACAAAGAGCTGCCGTCATGAAACTCGCTCGGATCCTCATTGCACTTGCCGGCCTCGCCCTGGTGCTAGGTTCGGTCAATCTGTCCATCGCGGACAAGGAAGACACGCTTGAGAACGGCCGGCAGGTGTTTTTCGAGCTGTACCCCGTCGACCCCCGGTCCTTGATGCAGGGGGACTATATGCGCCTGCGCTATGCGGATGCCGCCTTTCCGGACGACGAAGCCGCGGCCAAGATGCCGTTGCGCGGCAGTGTCATCCTCAAACTCGACGATGTAGGCGTGGCGACATTCGCACGGGCCGATGACGGTTCCGCCCTGCAGGACGGCGAGTTCCGCATGAGGTACAAGCTCTTTGTCGATACCGAGGGCCTGCGCTACGGCGCGGAATCCTTCTTCTTCCAGGAAGGCGACGCGGACCTTTACAGCGCCGCCAAGTACGGCGTGTTTCGGGTCGACGATGCCGGATCAAGCGTCCTCGTCGGCCTTGCCGGCGAAGACAGAACCCTCATCGTTAAACCACCGAGCTGAAGCCGCCTTCGTTCAGGTGAACTTGCGGAAGAACCGGGTGCGGTCGAACATCACCTCGAGTTCTTCCATGCGCTGCTTGGTGTGCTCCCAGTTCGCTTCCTGCACCGCGGCGATCATCGTTTCGATCAGAAGCAGGATCGCAACGGACGAGTCCCAGGCGGACGGCACGATGATGCGGCTTGAGAAACTGTGTTCGGCGAACTTGTGCACCGGCGAGCGCCACTGGTCGGTGAACAGAACGATCCGGCCGCCGCGTTCGTGCACCATCTCGGCCAGCTTGAGGGTCGAGTTCTCGTAACGCCGCACGTCAAAGATCACCACCGCGTCGCCGTCGGAAACGTCCAGCAGGTAGTGCGGCCAGGCGTTCGAGATGGCCTGCACATGGGTCACCCGTTCGCGGATCGCCTGCAGATGCAGGAACAGGTAGTCGGCGAGCGCCCGCGTGATACGTCCGCCGACAATGAACACCCGCCGTTTCGTATCCGCCAGCATGGACGTCGCCGCATCGAAAGTGTCGGGATCGATATGGGCAAGCGTCTGTTCGATATTGCCGATCACCGCCTCGGTGAAGCGGTTCAGAACATGCTTGTCCGGTGCGTTTTCGACCCAGGTGTCGCGCTTGGCGATGGGGCCTGAGATCTTGGCCTCAAGCTCATGGCGCAGCTCGGCCTGGAACTCCGGAAATCCCTTGAACCCAAGTTTCTGCACCATGCGGGCGACGGTCGGGGTCGAGACATCCGCAGCCTCGGCGATGGCGGTGATGGAGCCCAGACCCGAGACCGGATAGTTCTCCAGGATCGAATGGGCGAGTTGGCGCTCGGCCCGGGTCAGCGTGTCGAACCGGCCCTGCAGCATTTCGGCTATGGTCTTGGTTTCTTCCGTCACTCCCCGCGACCTCAATTTTAGTTAGTTTACCGACAAACCAACTTGACGTGAAGAAATTGTTTCAAAACTTTATTGACAGCAGAATTTGGAACATGTGAGTATTTTCACATGAGGGGAGTTGAACTATCGCGCGCTAATGTCAGCCACGACCTCGAGCAGGTGGCCGAGGTCGTCAATCCGCAGAGCGGCGGCGCGTTCGTGCTCGTGTGCGAACATGCCTCGAACCGGATCCCGTCGGCATTGAACGGCCTCGGGCTCGACGACGATGCGCGCGGGAGCCACATCGCCTGGGATCCCGGCGCAATGGCTCTCGCGGTTCAGATGAGCGAGACATTGCACTCTCCACTGGTCGCCAGCCTTGTCTCGCGCCTGGTCTATGACTGCAACCGCGAACCTGGACATCCCAGTGCGGTGCTGGCGCGCAGTGAGCTCCATGACGTTCCCGGCAATGCAAATCTGAGCGAAACTGAAAGGGCCGCGCGGGAGCGCGACTATTATTCGCCGTTCTGCAATGTGGTGGCCGAGACGATCCAGGTCGCGCCATCAGACGCGGCCCTGGTCACCATACACAGTTTCACGCCGGTCTATTTCGGCAAGACACGGGACGTGGAAATCGGCATTCTGCACGACAGCGACAGCCGGCTTGCCGATCTGATGCTGCACTCTGCGCAGCAACACACCGAACACGTGGTCCGACGCAATGAACCCTATTCTCCCGAAGACGGAGTGACCCACACCTTGAAACTGCACGGCATCCGCAATGGGCTGGCCAACGTCATGCTCGAGGTCCGCAGCGATCTGATCGCCACGGCGGACACTCAAAGGCAGATGGCGGAAATGCTGAGTGGTTGGCTCAACTCCGCCCTGGCCAACCTCACCACCGACGCGGAGACGGCATGATGATGTCTGCCATACGGACATTCATCCGGGTCATCGATCGCACGAACTACCTGATCGGCCGGGTCGTCATGTACGGACTGCTGGTGATGGCTGCGATCCTGTACTGGGGCATCATCACCGATATCGATTTCCTGTTCACCACGCCGGCGAACTGGACGGTCGAAATGTCTCAGTACACGCTGGCGACGTACTACCTTGTGGGCGGAGCATATTCAATTCAACTTGGCGCCAACATCCGCATGGATCTCTTCTATGGATCCTGGTCGCCTCGGACAAAGTCCTTCTTCGACTTGGTTACAGTGCTGTTCCTGATGTTCTTTCTGGCAGTCCTGCTCTATGGAGGGATAGAATCCGCGCTCTATTCCTATCCCAATCACCGTGCTCCCACGCTGTGGCGCCCATTGTGGTGGCCGATCAAGGCGATCATGTCTTTCGGCGTCTTTCTGATGCTGCTTCAGGCGGTCTCCGAGTTCTTCAAGGACGTGCTGAGACTGCGCGGAGAACTGCCTTTCGATGGCACCCCCGAAGAGAAAACTGATCAAAAAAGTCAACCCCAGGGGGAGGCCGGCTGAATGCCGTACGAGTTGATCGCGATCCTCATGTTTGTGTCGATGATGCTGATGCTGGCGACAGGCCAGCGCGTGTTCGGCGCGATCGGCTCCGTCGCCACCATTTCGGCGCTGCTGCTCTGGGGAACCGGGTCCGAGTTTGTCGATCTCGCCTTCGGCGCCGCGATGAAGGCGATGAAGTGGAACGCACTGGTGACCCTGCCGATGTTCATCTTCATGGGCTATATACTCGCGGAGTCGAAGATAGCGAACGACCTCTACCGGATGTTCCACGTCTGGATGGGACCGATCCCCGGTGGCCTCGCCATAGGCACCATCGGGCTAATGGTTCTGATTTCTGCGATGAACGGGCTCTCGGTTGCCGGCATGGCGATCGGTGCGACCATCGCACTTCCCGAGCTCCTGAAGCGCAACTACGACAAGCGTATGGTGACCGGCGTAATACAGGCAGGCGCGTCGCTTGGCATCCTCGTGCCGCCCTCGGTGGTGCTCGTCCTCTATGCACTCATCGCCAGGCAGCCGGTGGGGCAGCTCTGGCTTGCCGGCGTCTTCCCGGGCCTGATGATGGCCGGCCTGTTCATCATCTATATCGCCATTCGGTGCAGGATCCAGCCGGAGCTTGGCCCGGTCATGCCGGAGGAGGAACGCAACATCCCGCTAGGGGAAAAGCTGAAGCTCCTTCCTGCAGGCCTTCTGCCGACCGCAATCTTCGCTTCGATGATCGTGCCGTTTGTCAACGGTTGGACCGGGCTGGTGGAAAGTTCCGCGATCGGCGCGGCCGCGGCATTTCTTGCAGCCGTCATCCGCCGGCGCATGACGTGGGAGGTGTTCGAGGTATCGATGCGGCAGACCCTGGCTGTGTCCTGCATGTTCATGTGGATCATTCTGGCGGCACTCACGTTCGGCGCCGTGTTCGACGGGCTCGGCGCGGTCAAGGCAATCGAGGCGCTTTTCACTCAACAGCTTGGTCTCGATCCCTGGGTGATCCTGATTCTGATGCAGCTTTCCTTCCTGCTGATGGGCACATTTCTCGACGACACGGCCATGCTGGTCATCGTGGCGCCCCTCTATGTGCCGCTGGTGGGGCACCTTGGCTTCGACCTCATCTGGTATGGCGTGCTCTACACGATCACCTGCCAGATCGCCTATATGACGCCGCCCTTCGGCTACAACCTGTTCCTCATGCGCGCCATGGCGCCGCCGGAAATCACCATCAGGGACATATACGGTTCGATCACCCCGTTTGTTGGCGTGATGATCCTGGCGCTGATCCTTGTCATGGCGTTCCCGCAGATCGCCCTGTGGCTGCCGGAGTATGTCTACAACAAATGATCCGAACCCCTCACAAACAAAGGAATTACCCCGGGGAGAAGCAAACTTCTCCAAAATCAAAACCAAATCCGCAACAAACAGGAGGATTCAGATGACAACGAGACGCAAAGTATTGACGGGCGTCGGTGCCGCAGGTGCCGCGACCCTCGCCGCACCGGCTGTTGTGCGCGCCCAGGAAACCATCAAGTGGCGCTTGCAGACCTATTCCGGCGCACCACTCGGCGCCCATGTGATCAAGCCGCAGATCGAGGCTTTCAACAAGGCCGCCAACGGCGAAATGGAGATCGAACTCTTCTACGCCGATCAGCTGGTGCCGACCGATGAGCTGTTCCGCGCCATGCAGAACGGAACCATCGACGCGGTGCAGTCGGACGATGCCACCATGGCCTCGCCGGTCGACATCAACGTGTTCGGCGGTTACTTCCCGTTCTCGACCCGCTACAGCCTCGACCTGCCGGTCCTGTTCGACCGCTACGGTCTCAACGAAATCTGGGCCGAAGCCTATGGCGAAGTCGACAATGTCACCTGGCTCAGCGCCGGTGCCTGGGACCCGTGCCACATCTTCACCAAGGAGCCGATCCGCTCTCTCGCCGACATGAACGGCAAGAAGGTGTTCGGTGTGCCGACCGCCGGCCGCTTCCTGTCACGCTACGGCCTGATCCCGGTCACAGTACCGTGGGAAGACGTGGAAGTGTCGATCCAGACCGGCGATCTCGACGGCGTCGCCTGGTGCGGCTTCACCGAAGCCTATGAAGTGGGCTGGGCGGATGTCTGCAACTATGCGCTGCTCAACAACGTGACCGGGGCCTGGTGCGGCTCCTACTTCGCCAACACCGAAAGCTGGAACAAGGTCCCGCCGCACCTGCAGGAACTGTTCAAGATCACCATCGACCAGTCGCACTACTATCGTCAGGTCTGGTACTGGGGCGGCGAAGCCGATCTCCGCGTCAACGGCAAGAAGATGGAACTGACCACCATTCCGGCCGAGGAGTGGGACACCGTGGTGAAGGATGCCGAGAGCTTCTGGGAAGAGCTCGGGTCCGAAAGCCCGCGCGCCGCAAAGGTGGTCCAGATCTTCAAGGACTACAAGGCGGTGATGGAAAAGGTCGGCGTGCCCTACCGCTACAGCTGATCACATCGACACCATGCAGGGTGGGCCAATCGCCCACCCTGTTTCTTTTGAGTCTATTCAGGGCGCAGGTAAATGGCGGGAAAACTGGAGTTTGAAGACCTGAAGCAGGCGGTTTCCGCCGGCGAGATCGACACGGTCCTGGCGGTGCAGACCGACATGCAGGGCCGTCTCATGGGCAAGCGGTTCCAGGCGGAATTCTTCGTCGAAAGCGCCTTCGAGGAAACCCATTCGTGCAACTACCTGCTGGCCACCGACCAGGAAATGGAGACGGTGGAAGGCTATAAATCGACCTCGTGGGAAGCCGGCTATGGCGACTTCACCATGAAGCCTGACCTCGGCACCCTCCGTCGTATCCCGTGGCTGGAAAAGACCGCACTGGTGCTCTGTGACGTGCTCGACCATCACACCCACGCCGATGTGCCGCACGGGCCGCGCGCGGTGCTCAAGCGCCAGATCGCCCGGCTCGAAGCCATGGGCCTCAAGCCGATGATGGCCTCGGAGCTGGAGTTCTACCTGTTCCGCAATTCCTATGAAGAGATCGCCGACGGCGCGCGCGCCATACCGATCAGCGCCTACAACGAGGACTATCACATCTTCCAGACCTCCAAGGAGGAAGATGTCATGCAGGCCATCCGCACCGGGCTCAACAGCGCCGATGTGCCGGTCGAGAACTCCAAGGGCGAGGCGGATGCCGGCCAGGAGGAGATCAATGTCCGCTATGCCGATGCCCTGACCATGGCCGACCGCCATGCGATCATCAAGAACGGCGTCAAGGAAATCGCCTGGGGCAAGGGCCGCGCCGTGAGCTTCATGGCGAAATGGTCCTACGACCATGCAGGAAGCTCAAGTCATGTCCACCAGTCGCTGGTCGGGCTCGACGGCACGCCTGCGTTCCAGGACAAGGACGACGCGCATGGCATGTCGCAGATGATGCGCCATTACCTGGCGGGTCTTCTTACCCACGCCTCCGAGATCACCTATTTCCTGGCGCCCTACATCAATTCCTACAAGCGCTTCATGGCCGGCACCTTCGCGCCGACCAAGGCGGTCTGGTCGATGGACAACCGCACCGCGGGCTACCGGGTCGTCGGCGCGGGGACCGCGGCGGTGCGCGTCGAATGCCGGGTCGGCGGCGCCGACTTGAACCCCTATCTGGCGATGGCGGCCCTGCTTGCCGCCGGAATGGCCGGCATCGAGCAGAAGCTTGAACTGGAGCCCGAATTCACCGGCGACGCCTATGGCGGCGAGGGCCGCGAGATCCCCAGCACCCTGCGTGATGCGGCAGCCCTGCTCGACGGCTCTTCCATGCTGCGCGCCGCCATGGGCGACGATGTCATTGACCACTATGTCCACGCCGCGCGGTGGGAACAGTTCGAGGCCGACCGCCGCGTCACCGACTGGGACCTGCGCCGCGGCTTCGAGAGGGCCTGACCCATGTCCGCAACCGTGAAATGCATTTCTCCCATCGACGGCTCGCTCTATGCGGAACGCCCGATGCTGTCGCGCGATGACGCCAGCGCAGCTGCCGCCCGTGCCGCAGCCGCGCAGAAAGACTGGGCCGCGCGCCCGCTCGACGAACGCATCGCGCTGGTCCGCGCCGGGGTCGCCCGGGTCGGCGAGATGAACGACGAGGTGGTGCCCGAGCTCGCCTGGCAGATGGGCCGCCCGGTCCGCTACGGCGGCGAGTTTTCAGGCTTCAACGAGCGCGCCAGCCATATGGCCGACATCGCGGCAGACGCCCTCGCCCCGATCATCGTCGAGAACTCAGACACCTTCGAACGTCGCATCGCGCGCGAGCCGCACGGCGTCGTCATGGTCATCGCGCCATGGAACTACCCCTATATGACCGCGATCAATTCGGTCGCCCCGGCCCTCATCGCCGGCAACGCCGTGCTCTTGAAACACGCCTCGCAGACACCGCTTGTCGGCGAGCGCATGACGCGGGCCTTCCATGAGGCAGGCGTGCCGGAAGACGTCTTCCAGAACGTCTTCCTCGATCACGACACCACGTCTGCCCTGATCGCGGCGAAATCCTTCGGGTTCGTCAACTTCACCGGATCGGTCGGCGGCGGAAAGACCATGGAACGGGCCGCCGCCGGCACTTTCACGGGCGTCGGCCTCGAACTCGGCGGCAAGGATCCCGGCTATGTGATGGAGGACGCCGATCTCGAGTCCGCCGCCGAGACGCTCGTCGACGGCGCCATGTTCAACTCCGGCCAGTGCTGCTGCGGCATCGAGCGCATCTATGTGGCTGAACCGCTGTTCGACGCTTTTGTCGAGAAGGCGGTATCGATCGTCAGCGCCTACAAGCTCGGCAATCCGCTGGATGCGGAGACGACGCTCGGGCCGATGGCCAACATCCGCTTTGCCGATGAAGTGCGCGCCCAGACGTCCGAGGCCATCGCCGACGGCGCAAAGCCCCTGATCGATCCGGCCCTGTTTCCTGAAGACGGCGGCACCTACCTGATGCCGCAGATCCTTGTCGATGTGGACCATTCCATGCGGGTCATGCGCGACGAAAGCTTCGGCCCGGTGGTCGGCATCATGAAGGTGTCCGGCGACGACGAGGCCGTCGCGCTCATGAACGACAGCGAATTCGGCCTGACCGCCGCCGTGTGGACCAAAGATCCCGAACGCGCCGCCCGTGTCGGATCGCGGATCGAAACCGGCACCGTCTTCATGAACCGCTGCGATTACCTCGACCCGGCGCTGTGCTGGACCGGCTGCAAGGACACCGGCCGCGGCGGCGGGCTCTCGGTGATCGGCTATCACAACCTGACCCGCCCGAAATCCTATCACTTCAGGAAAGCCTGAGCCCCGCGTTTCAACTGCTCCGGCGACGCCGCGAGACCAATCACGAGACAAGACAGATGAGCGACACCACCTCTCCCACCGCCAACTGGTCCTACCCGACAATCATCAAGTTCGGCGCCGGACGCATATCGGAGCTCGCTGAAGCCTGTTCCGCCGCCGGCATGTCCCGCCCGCTGCTTGTGACCGACAAAGGCCTCGCCGGCCTGCCGATCACGGCCGCGACCCTCGACCTGATGGATGCCGCCGGCCTCGGCCGCGCCCTCTTCTCCGAGGTCGACCCGAACCCGAACGAAAAGAACGTCGATGACGGGGTCAAGGTGTTCCGCGACGGCGGCCATGACGGGGTGATCGCGTTTGGCGGCGGCTCGGGGCTCGATCTCGGCAAGGCCGTCGCCTTCATGGCGGGCCAGACCCGCCCGGTATGGGATTTCGAGGATGTCGGAGACTGGTGGACCCGCGCCGACGCCGACGCCATCGCGCCCATCGTCGCGGTGCCGACAACCGCCGGCACCGGTTCGGAAGTGGGCCGCGCCTCGGTCATCACCAATTCCGAAACGGAAGAGAAGAAAATCATCTTCCATCCCAAATTCCTGCCCGCTCAGGTGATCTGCGACCCCGAACTCACCGTCGGCATGCCGAAACCGATCACCGCGGGCACCGGCATGGACGCCTTCGCGCATTCGCTCGAAGCCTTCTGCTCGCCGCACTACCACCCGATGAGCCAGGGCATCGCGCTGGAAGGCATGCGCCTTGTGAAGGACTATCTGCCCCGCGCCTATGCGGACGGCTCAGATCTCGAAGCCCGCGCCCACATGATGTCGGCCGCCGCCATGGGCGCCACCGCCTTCCAGAAGGGGCTGGGCGCGATCCATGCGCTCTCCCACCCCATCGGCGCGATCCACCACACCCATCACGGCACCACCAACGCGGTGGTGATGCAGGCGGTGCTGCGCTTTAACCGCCCGGCGGTCGAAGACCGCCTCGCCAGGGCCGCCGCCTATCTCGGCATCGAGGGCGGTTATGACGGCTTCTACGCCTATGTCGGCGACCTCAACCGGTCGCTGGCCATCCCGGAAAACCTGACCGCCCTCGGCGTCACCCACCCCGATCTCGACCGGCTCACCACATCGGCCCTCGCCGACCCGAGCACCGGCGGCAATCCCATCGAGATGACCGCGGAAAACACTCGGGCGCTGTTCGAAGCCTGCCTGTAGCGCAGATTGGGTAGGGATACGCCTTTCCGGAACACCACCGCAATGCCGAACCCGCCGTGTATCTCCAGATCTGAACCGGCCAGCCAGCCCCGGAGAATGTCCTGTTGCAACCCAACAACAGACGCTCTCGAGCGAAGCGCGATACGGGGATTAT
>JAJFHL010000002.1 GCA_021775615.1 Hyphomicrobiales bacterium | reverse complement strand
GATACCGGTCTTGGCCTGCCCGACAATGCGGCCACCGCTCCGGTTACCGGCACCACCGTCAACAACGCCCAGCGCGCCGCACTGGAGACAGAATTCAACAATCTGTTGACCCAGATCGATCAGCTGGCGCGTGATGCCTCGTTCAACGGCAACAACCTGCTTCAGAGCGACAGCCTGGACGTGATTCTCAACGAAACCGGTTCCAGCTCACTGAGCATCACCGGTGTCGATCTGGACTCAGGTGGCTTGGGCATCGCCGCCGCTGCCACGGATTCGTTCCAGACCAACACCAACGTCAATGCCACGCTGACCCAGCTGGATACCGCGATCGGCACCCTGCGCACCCAGGCCTCGACCTTCGGTTCGAACCTGAGTGTGGTTGAAGTCCGCCAGGACTTCACCAAGGAACTGATCAACGTTCTGGAAACCGGCGCTGCCGGCCTGACCCTGGCCGACACCAACGAGGAAGGCGCCAACCTGCTGTCACTGCAGACCAGGCAGCAGCTCTCCACCACCTCGCTGTCTCTGGCGACGCAGGCCGAACAGAACGTGCTCCGCCTGTTCTAATCGACCTTGTAAACGAACACGGAAATGGCGGGAGTCTTTCTCCCGCCATTTTCTTATGGCCTACCGCATCTCAGTCGGCGCAGCCGCGAATCAGTTATAATTCGCCGCCTGCAACACAGACGGAAAGCACATGGCACTCAAGGTTGAACTAAAACCGGGCGAGCGGTTCATACTCGGCGATTCCGTCATCACAAATGACAAGCAGAGGACCCGGCTCTTCATCGAAGGCCATGCCCCGATACTCCGCGAGAAGGATATTCTACGCCCCGAGGACGCAGATACGCCGTGTAAGAAAATCTACCTGCTCGTCCAGATGATGTATCTGTCGGCCCGGCCGCAAGATCAGCATGAAATATACTTCAATCTAGTACATGAACTCATCGCCGCAGCGCCAAGTATGACGTTCCATATTGCTGAGATTAATAACAACATATTAACCGATTCATACTACAAAGCACTGAAGGCAACACAGGCGATGATCGCCTATGAGGAGAGTTTGTTAAGTAATGCAAAACGCAGCGCAGGCTTATAGCACTACGGCACAAAACACCGTCACCCCCCGGGAGCGGGAAGCGGCCCTGTTGATCAAATCGGCAGCGCAGTTGCAACACGTCCAGGACAACTGGCAGGACAACCGTGAAAATTTGAGCCATGCCCTGCAGTATAACCGCAAGCTCTGGACGGTCTTCGTCTCTTCGGTCTCCGAGAACGAGAACCCCCTGCCCCCTGCAATCAAGAACAACATTGCCTCCCTTGGCGTGTTCATTTTCCGGCACACCGTTTCGGTCCACGCAAGGCCCGATCCGGAAAAGCTCGGCGTTCTGATCTCCATCAACCGTGATGTTGCAGCAGGACTGCGCGGCAAGTAAGCCAACAGCGCATCAAGACACGACAAGGCCGGATAACCTCCGGCCTTTTTTGTTGCCAAAAATTTTCGTCTTGAACTCGGCCGTGCCGGTGCGGGCCCGGAAAGGGCGTCCGATCCTGGTCTAGAGGAAGTTCACCAGGGAGAGCCGGGACAGCAAGGACGTGGATTCGAAGCTGGCCGAAATCTGGGTCTGAAGACGCAGGATCCTGGCACTGACCTCGAAGTCGTCCGTGCCCTCTTTCTCCTGCAGCAACGTGAGAGAAAAATTCTTCGTGGCGTTGTGGCGGTCTTGTGCGTCCTGGAGCGTGCGCTGCTTGAAGCCAAGTTCGGTGACCAGGTCGTCGACCGACACCTTGTTGTTGAAATTGAGATCCGCCGCAACGCGGTCGGTCAGCGCAAAGTAACGCGCCTCGTCGTTCGCAACCGTTCCGTCGAAAGTTTCCGACGCCAGTATTGCAAGGCGGCTGACGACGGTCGCCAGCGGATCCTCATTGGCGCGGGTGCCGAATGCAATGTCGAGATTGTCGTCGACATGGGCGATGGCAGATGTGCGCGCCGAGCCCGGCTCATTGTCGCCCTTGTACCACAAGATGGTGTCCGTCGCCGTGGCATCGCGCAACGCCACCGCCGTATCGAACGGCGGTCCGTCAACCCGTTGCGGCGGGTTGGCGGAATCGTAGAAGAAGAAGTTGTCGGCCGCCACCACCGTCGACGCCGAGGCGAGCTTGGTCGCACCGAATGTCTGCAGGGCCGTGTTGAGCGCGGCCTCGAAGTTGCTTGCCGTATCGGTTTCGTCAACCCCGATCAGGAACTCGTTCGGTCCCGGCGGCGAGTTTGCGGTTGCGGTCAGCTCGAAGATCTCCTGACTGCCGTCCGGCAGGGTGAAGGTCGAACGTATGCTCTGTCCAGGTTGTGGCAGGGTCGCGGAGAAGGTCACGTCAATGGCCGCCGGCGAGCCCACGGGGCCCGCCACCGTCGTTCCCGTCAGAGTGCTGGAAACTCCGGTCAGCTTGATGCCGAACGGATGCCCGGCGGCATCCTCCGCCAGCGATACGGTCGGCGAGGTGTTCGTTACGGTGAGCCGACCAAGGCCCGAAGCGCCGAGATCGGCCAGCTTCCGTTCGGTTACGACCTGACGGAACCCGGCGCCGGTGCCATCGCCGTTGAGGAGAACATCCGATGTGACCACCGGGTCCACATCGGTGGTACGTCCGCTGAACACGTGCCGGCCGGCAACGTCGGTGCCGAGAAGAGACAGTGTCTCGTTGAGATGGGCCGCCGCCCCGATCTGTCCGGATGTCTGGCCGTTGCTGAGCGTGGTGTAGTCGGGCAGGAACGTGTCCGTTCGGGTTTCCGCCGAAATGCTCCGGATCCGTTCGAGGTGGAGCTGGACCACATCAAGCTGGATCTGCGCACGGTCCACAGTTTGGGAGAAGGCGTTCACCGAGGACACGCGTTCATGCAATGACAGGACCAACAGTCTGTCGGTGCCGAGACCACCGTAAGTCTCCGATTTCTTGCCCGTCGTCAGCTGGCGCTGCAGCTCATTGATCTGGCTCTGCAGTTCAAGGACATCCCTGTGCAGACCGCCGATCCCGGAGTTGATTGAACTGAGTGCTGAAACCATTTACCTACTCGCCCCGATTTAAATCCTGATCAGGATGTCCATGAGTTCCTGGACGACGGACATCACACGCGCATTTGCCGCATAGGCATTCTGCAACTCGGTCAGTCTGGCCAGTTCATTGTCCACATTGACCGCGGTGTCGCCCAGGAACCGGTCGTTGAGAGCCCCGACCACAATTGCCTGTGCGTCCTGTCCGGCCAGTGCGATTTGCGACTGCTGCCCCTGAAAATTGACGATCCGCTGTCCGAATTCACCGATTGTCGCCGATAGTGGCGTATTGGCGCCTCCGATCCCGGTTCCCGGTGCAAACGCAAACGACGTGTCGTTGAAGCGCGCCAGCAGTTCAAGTGGACGGGCCGGATCGCCGCTTCCGGTCGCCGGCGACGTCGAATGCAGGACCAGAAGCGAACTGTCGTTCAGCAGCGAGGCGTTCACCGTGATCCTGCCGGCAAATCCGGCTTTCTGCGAGCCGCCGTCGAAGCTTGCGCTGTAGGGCTGGCTACCGTCGCTGAAAATCGCCAGTTGGAGGCCATTGTCCTGCGTCGCGGTTGGGGTAACGACGGCCTGGACCGCATCAATGGTGACCGTGCCCCCGGCATCGTTGAGAATCTGCAGTGTGGTGCCCGATGGGTTCGAGACCGCGACATCGACGCCCAGTGCGGCATCGAGCGCCGCATCCATCGCCGCCGCCGCGCCGGCCAGGCCGCCACTGAAATCGATGCCGATCACCGTGTCATTCGGATTGACGGTGGCATCGTTGCCAAGCGGCAAACTCGAGGCATCGTCCACTCGCACGAACGTGAAAGTCTGCGGCGTCCCACCCTGGGTTACCGTAACCTCGATCGTGTTGCCGGAAATCAGGTTCGCGACATCAAGATCGAAACCGGTCTGTAGCCCCACCGTGGCCGCACTGCCGGCAACCTGCGTGCTGGACAGGCTGAGGGCCAGACCGTGAGCCAGTTCGTCGAGCTGTGCCTGCGCCTGAACCAGTGTTTCATCGCGAAGTGCGCGCAGCGCCTCAATCTTGCCGGCCCGGAACTCGCCCTGCCCGAACAGATCGAGAGCGGTGCCGCCGAACGAGCTGAGTGTCACCGTTCCGACGCCGCGTTCGCTGTCAACGTTGCTGTACAGCGACGACGAATCAATCCCCGAGCGCTCATCGAAGTTCAGCGTGACGGACTGCGTATCCACCAGCAGGTTGCCGGCGGCGGTGAACACCCGAACCGCGCCCCTGTCCGCTTCGATCACCTTGACGTCCATCAACTGTGAAAGCTGATCGATGAAACCGTCGCGCCGATCCTCCAGATCGGCAATTCCATTGGGGTCATCAAACCTCGATTTAATCTCGCTGTTGAGTTTGGCGATCTCCTCCATTGCCAGATTGGCCTCGGCCACCGCATTGGCGATGCCGACTTCCGCCTCCTGGCGCATTGACTGGATGTCTTCTGAAAGCCGGTTGAGGTGATTGGCGAGCGCCACCGACTGGTTCACCACCGTATCGCGGGCACCGAACTCGTCCGGCGTTGTGGCCAGTGCCTGAAAGGCCGTGCCGACGTTGTTGAGTATGGTGTCGAGTGCGTTCGCTTCACCCGGCTTGCCGAACATTGCATCGAGACGCGCCAGGAACGCCGCGCGCACATCCACCTGCGCCCCGATCGCCACTTCCGTGCGCAACTGCTGTTGCAGGAAGATGTCGACTTCGCGCTGGATTTCTCCGGTGGTGACACCCGTGGCAACGCCCCCTCCAAGGGTCGCGACGGGATTTTGCGTCTTGCTCGAATAGCCCGGAGTATTCGCGTTGGCGATGTTGCGCGCGGCAAGGTCGATGCTCGTGTTGGTGACACGAAGACCGGACAGTGCAATGCTCAAGGCGCTTTGGAGGGACATCGCTCAGATCCAAGGGTTCAGGATTACCTGGCACAAAGGCGCCCGGCGCGGGGCGCGCCAGACGCCGCTTTCAACTATCGGACCATATTCACCGCTTCCTGCAGCATTTCGTCGCCGGTGGTGACGATACGTGTCGCCGCCGTGTAGGCCTGCTGCGTGATGATCAGCTTGGAAAATTCGTCCGCGATGTCCGCGTTCGAGCCCTCCAGGGACTGGGCCACCAGGCGGCCCTGAAGGCCGAGCAGCGCCGCACCCGATTCCTGGGTGGCCTCGAAGGCGCCGCCATCGAGCTTCTTCAGGAACTCGTCCGCGTTGAACGTTGCAATACCGATCTCGCCGACATCGAGGGCCTCGCCGTTCGAGTAAACGCCGACGATACGGCCCGCGCTGGAGATCGAAACCCCGGTCAGTTCACCCGATGCATAACCGTTCTGATCGATGTCGGTCACCTGCACCACGCCGGTGGCGTCGGCAAACTGCGTGAGGCCGGTCGTGCCATGGTCCAGCGTGACGTTGCTGAGCGCAACACCGTCAACGGTGAGAGACGGGATCGTTACAATCCCCGGCGTGGCCGGATTGGTCAGCGTGCCGTTGGTTCCGAACTGATAGTCGACCCCGACATTGCGCCAGGCGACATCGGAGCCGGCGGCGTTGCTGTTTTCAAGATAGAACAGGTTCCACGTATCGACACCGCCGTTCAGCGTGCTGTCGACCTTGGCCCAGCGGAACTGGATATTGACCGGTGCACCCGTCGCATCAAACGACGTAATCGCACCACCAGCCACGGTACTGTCCAGAAAACTGGAGACTTCCGAGCCGATGACCGTGCCGGTGACGGCACCTGTCGACAGGCCGAGATCGTTGACCGGAGAGCCGGTGACATCAGCCAATTGAAGCGGCGAACCGTTGGTGGTTTCGATCTTGAGAAATCCGGCCGGTGTCACAGAGGCAACGATCTCACCACCGCCGAACGCGGTATTGATTTCGTTGGCAATATCGGTGGCGGTGTCGGCGGTATCGATCGTGATCGTGGTCGGCCCCACCGCACCGGCGGTGAGCGAAAACTGATCGCCATTCGCGATGCCCGCAAGGCTCGTCAAATCAGTGACACCGGAGAGGTCGATGATACCGGTCTGAAGGAACCCGTTGGTGGGAATGCTGGTAAAGCCTGCCACGGAAATCAATTCACTGTTGGGAAGCAACGGGTCGTAATTGACCGTTTCGGGCACCTCCGCCAGGTTGGCGCGGTAGTCGATATTCGTTGTCGACTGCGCCGGCAGGAAGTCCCGCGTGATCTGAATGATCTCGGGCAGCGTGCCCGAAACGTTCCCGGTCGTGGGATCGACCGGCAGAGCCTTGAGGAAGTACCCCGCACCGTTGACCAGAAAGCCGTCCGCGTTGATCGAAAAGTCGCCGCGACGCGAATACTGGTCGGTGCCCTGGAACACCGGATTGCCGTCATTGATTCCGGTCGGCTTCTCGACGATGAAATAGCCATCGCCGTTGATCGCCACATGGGTCGCCACGTCGGAGGCGATGATGTCGCCCTGGTCCGTGTTGGTGGCCCGCGAGTTGGCGATAACCACGCCACCCTGATGCTGCTGCGGCACGGACTCGCCACTCACCAGATCGACGAAACTGGTCTCGGTGCGCTTGAAGCCGACCGTCTGGTTGTTGGCGATGTTGTCGGAAATATGCTGAAGCGCAAAGGATTGCGCGCGCAGCCCGCTGATTGCAGTGGTCAACGCACCAAAAATACCCATCTCATGACCTCCAAGTAAACCACTGACCCGGTGACCGCACCGGCGTGATGACAGACAAACTCGAAGCTGACTGGAGCAAGGCGCGGGCCAAAGTGCTTTGTCTTTTGTTTTCAATGGGTTGAGTGTTTACTTTCCAATGCAAGTAACGTCTGGTATCGGCAAGAAGTTCTCGCTACCCGGCAGTATTTGCCGCTTCAGCGCGCCGCCTTGGCGCGATGCGGCGCCGCAAGCCACCTGCCGGGAAATCGTTTGACGCGCAATTCGGCAATTGTCTAGGCTCCCAGACTTAAGGGGCCGCGAAAGGTCCGCAGCGACACGGCAATGCCGTTCCGCCGCACAGAATGATCGGCGCTGGTGCAGACAACTGTCCGGCTTTCAAAGCGCTGGCGCAGGGAGCATACGTTGGGTTGGGTAATTACGATCGTCGTCATCGTTATCGCCATCGTCGTGGCGATACTGTTCCTCAACAGGTTCTACAAGAAGGCGACCCGGGAGGTGGCTTTGGTGCGAACCGGTGCCGGCGGCCAGAAAGTGATTCTGGACGGTGGCTGCTTCGCCCTGCCGATCCTGCACAAGGTCTCCGAAGTGAACATGAAGACGACGCGGCTGGAGATTCAGCGCGGCGGCGAAAAATCGATGATCACGGCGGACCGCCTGCGGGTTGACGCGACAGCCGAGTTCTACATCCGCGTCCGGCCGAGCGACGAAGGGGTCGCAACCGCGGCGCAGGCGCTTGGCGGTAAATCGTTTCGCGCGGCCGAACTGGCCGAAACCCTCGAGGGCAAGCTGGTTGACGCAATGCTGTCGGTCGCGGCTGGCTACACCATGGATACCCTGCAGGACCAGCGCGGCAAGTACGCCGCCGAAATCAGCGCGGCGCTGGCGGAGAACCTGTCACTGAACGGCCTCGACCTGGAATCGGTTTCGATCACACGGCTCGACCAGACCCCGTTCGATGCGCTCGATGAGAACAACGCGTTCAACGCCGTCGGCATGCGGCGGCTGGCGGAGATCATCGCCACGAACCAGAAGGAGCGGGCCGCCATCACCGCGGACGCGGACACATCGGTGCGCCAGAGCCAGCTCGACGCAACAAAGAAGCGTCTGATCATCGAACGCGAGGAAGAAGAAGCGCAAATCGCGCAGCAGCGTGAGATCGAGGAGAGCCGCGCCGCAAGCCAGGCAGACATCGCCGAGCGCCAGGCGGAATCCGAAGAGCGCCGTGAGCGCGCCCGCATCAAGCGCGAAGAAGAGGTTCGCTCCAACGAAATCGAGCGCGACCGCGCCCTGCGCCGCCTCGAGCTCGACGCCAATCTGGCGACCGAGACCGCCAAGCACGACAAGGAGATTCAGCTCGCCGCGAAACGCATCGAAGAGTCCAAGGCGGCGGTCAAGGCACAGGCCGCCAAGGCGGAGGAGACGACCGCGGAGGAACTGGTCGAAGCCGCGCGCCAGCGCAGCATCGCCGAACGCGACAAAGAAGTCGCCGTGATCCGCGCCAGGGAACAGGCCGAAGTCGACGACACGCGCGTCAAGAGCGAAACCGGCACCATGCTGGCGATGGCCCAGGCCCACGCCAAGTCGACATCGGTGCGGGCAGAAGCCACCCGCGATGAAATGCTGGCCAAGGCAGAGGGCAAGACGGCGCTCGTCGGGGCCGACAATGCCCAGAGCCACGAAGTCATTTCCATGAAGCTCGACCTCGCCAAGATCGAGGCGCTGCCCGAAATCGTCGGCAGGATGATGAAGCCGGCCGAGAAGATCGACAGCATCCGCATCAACCATATCACCGGCTTCGGCAGCACCGGTGGCGGTGCTGGCGGCTCAGGCGACAATGCCGTGGTCAATCAGGTCGTCGATGGCGTGCTGTCCATGGCGCTGCAGCTGCCGGCGGTCAAGAAGCTTGGCGAAGAGGTCGGCATAAACATCGCAGGTGGCGTCAAGGGTCTCACCGAAACGGGGCCGCAGGACGCCCCGGACAGCACCGGCACCGACGCGCCGGCCGACGGCGCTCCGGACGCCGGCAACGAAAAATAATCGCGGCCGACCGGCCAAACCGCGCGGCAGGGGCGCGGCTCACATGAAGATCGCAGAGGGAGAAGTCACATGAAGCTCGATCGCAGACGTTTCTTACAAACCACATCCGCCACCGCCGCCGTTATGGCGGCCCCCGGCATCATCGGCCGCGCCGCCGCCGACGACACCATCAAGATGGTCAGCATCCTCGACCAGTCGGGCGGGCTCGACATCTACGGCAAGCCGATGGTCGACACGACCGTGATGGCGGTCGAAGAGATCAATGCCGCCGGCGGCCTCCTCGGCAAGCAGATCGACCTCAAGACATACGATCCCCAGTCCAACATCCAGTTCTACACCCAGTTCGCCACCCAGGCCGCCGCCAGCGACAAGGCGGACGTGGTGCACGCCGGCATCACTTCGGCGTCGCGCGAGGCCATCCGCGCCACCTTCAACAGGTTCCGCACGCTCTATTTCTACAACACACTCTATGAAGGCGGCGTCTGCGACCGCAGCACCTATTGCACCGGCTCCACCCCGGCGCAGACGGTTGAAAAACTCGTGCCCTATGTGATGAAGAAATGGGGCAAGAAGGTCTATATCGTCGCCGCCGACTACAATTACGGACATATCACCGCCGACTGGGTCGAGAAATACGTTCGTGACAACGGCGGCGAAAATGTCGCGACGGAGTTCTTCCCCCTGGATGTGAACAACTTTGGCACCACGATCAAGAAGATCCAGGCCGCCAAGCCCGACCTTGTCATGTCGGCTCTGGTGGGCGGCGCCCACGTTGCGTTCTACCGGCAGTATGCCGCGGCCGGCATGAACAATTCCATTCCGATCGCATCGACCACATTCGGCGTCGGCAACGAACACACCCTGATCTCGGCCGAAGAAGGCAACGGCATGATTGTCGCGTACAGCTACCTTCAGGAAATCGACACCCCCACCAACAAGGATTTCGTTGGCAGGTTCCAAGCCAAGTACGGCGCCGATGCGCCCTATATCAACGAACTGGCTGCACGGTCATACGAAGGCGCGTATCTTTGGGCGGAAGGCGTCAAGAAGGCCGGCAGCACCGATCTTGCAGCCGTGATCGAAGCCCTCGACACGCCGGTTTCCTATAACGGGCCGAGCGGCAAGCTTGAGGTCGAGCCGAAGACGCACCACGCGGTGCAGAATGTCTATCTCGCCGAACTGCAGGGCCAGAAATACAACATTCTGGAAACCTACGAGCAGCAGCAACCGGCCGATACGCTGTTGGTGTGCGATCTGGTCAAAGAACCCAACCAGTCCAAGTTCTATTTTGAGAACGGACTTGAGGCTGCCGGCATCAAGTAAGCACTGCAGCGACGACAAAGCCGAAGGGAATTCGCGCCGTGGACCTGGCCATCGCACTTGCGCTTCAGATCATCTACGGGATCGCCAATCTGGTTCTGATCAGTCTTGGATTGGCGATTATTTTCGGGATGATGCGGGTGATCAACCTGGCCCACGGCGAGTTCATCATGCTTGGCGGCTATGTCGTCGTCATTTCCACCAATCACGGTGTCAATCTGTGGTTCGCCATGCTGATTCTGGCGCCCGTGGTGGTTGGCCTGATCGGCGTGATCGTGGAACGTCTCCTCATCCGGCATCTCTATGGCCGGATGGTCGACACATTATTGGCGACCTGGGGGCTCAGTCTGGTGCTGATCGGGCTGATCACGACAATCTTCGGCGCCCAGACGGCAACCACCATATCCGCTCCGCTCGGCGCGGTTCCGATCGGCGAATACTCGACATCCGGCTATGAGCTGTTCCTGATCGCGGTTGCCATCGTGCTGTCGGTCGTGGTCTATCTCGCCCTCAAATTCACCCGCATCGGGCTGGTGGCCCGCGGCACCATGCAGGCCGCCGACATGGCCTCGGCACTCGGTGTGTCGACCTCCAAGGTCTACGCCATCACGTTCGGTGTCGGAGCGGCGGTATCCGGCTTTGCGGGCGCCCTGCTCGCACCGCTCACCGGCGTTCTGCCCACCATCGGCGCGACCTACATCGCCAAGGCCTTCATTACGGTGATCTCCGGCGGCACGGCGATCCTGGCGGGCACGACGTCGGCCTCGGTTCTGCTCGGCGGCATCAACGGTATCGTCAGCTTCGGCATCGGCCCGACCATGGGTGAAGTGGCCCTGCTGGTCGCAGCCGTAATCTTGCTGCGTCTGATGCCGCGCGGCATTACCGGCCGCATCTTCAGGAAAAGCCTGTGATCCGCTCGCGCGAGACGCGATGGAGCCTGTTCGCCGCCGCCGTCGGCGTCGTCTTCCTGTTCGCGGCGCCTCAGGTCTTCGAACTCTTCACGATCATCAATCTGACCACCGTCCTGGCACTCGCCATCCTGGCGCTCAGCCTTGCCCTTGTCTGGGGCTATGGCGGCATTCTGTGTTTCGGCCAGACCATGTTCTTCGGCCTTGGCGCATATGCCTACACCATTGCCGCGATCAATATCGGCGAGACGACCGCACCGATCTTCATCGCCATATTCGTTGCCGCCGCCTTTGCCGCAATCCTTGGCTATTTCATTTTCTATGGTCGGGTGAGCGATGTTTATCTGGCGGTCATCACGCTGACCGTAACCCTGATCTTCTATTCCCTGCTGCGCAGCACCTCGGGGCCTGAATACAAGATCGGCAATGCGCTCCTCGGCGGTTTTAACGGGGTCACCTCGCCGCCGCTCAATATTCCCGGCGACCCCAGCAATGTCCTCTACCCCGAGGACATGTTCTATGTCGCCATGGCGGCGCTGATTCTCGCCTATCTGTTCTGTGTCTGGCTTACACAGACCCATTTCGGCCGGGTCATGGTGGCGATCCGCGAAAACGAGCTGCGTGCCGAACTGCTCGGCTACGACATCCGGCTCTACAAGCTTGCCCTGTTCGCCATCGGCGGCGGCATCGCCGGCATGGCCGGCGTCCTCTTCGCCAACGGCATCGGCAGGGTGACCCCCGACATTTTCAATCTCTACAACACCGCACTCACAATCATCTGGGTCATTGTCGGTGGCCGGGGAACCCTGATCGGCCCGGTTCTCGGCGCCATCGCCCTGTTTTACCTGACGTCCGGTCTCGGCACCCAGGCGTCCATCAACAACAACCTGGTGCTCGGCATTATCCTCATTGTTTTCGTGCTGCTGGTCCCACGCGGCATCTTGCCCGGCGTCATCGGCATCTGGGACCGTGCCCAGTCCCGCTCCAAGCTGTTGCGCAGTGAAAAACGCATGCGCCGGCGCCGCGCCCCCAGACGGCCCGAGCAGGAGGCCGCCAATGACGGGTGAGATCGTTCTCGAAACCCGCAACCTGTCGCAGCACTTCGGCGGCGTGGTGGCGGTCGACCGCGTCAACTTCACTCTGTGGGACGCCGAACTGCGCTGCCTGATCGGCCCCAACGGCGCGGGCAAGAGCACTTTCTTCAAATGCCTCACCGGCCAGCTTTCCCCCACCGAAGGCGATGTCGTCATCCGCGATTTTCACGCCGGCGGCCGCGAACCGCACGAGGTCGCGCGACTCGGCGTCGGCATCAAGACCCAGGTGCCGAACGTTTTCGACGGACTGTCGGTGGAAGAGAATGTCTGGCTGGCAGCGCGCCGCTGGCAGGGCGCCAAGCGCGCCAAGGTCCTGACCGATGAAACCCTGGAACGGCTCGTGCTGGGCGACATCCGCAACGATCTGGTCGGCGTTCTGGCGCATGGCCAGCGCCAGTGGGTCGAACTGGGCATGGTGGTTGCGGCCGAACCCTGGCTGGTGCTGCTCGATGAGCCGACCGCCGGCATGACTCAGGAAGAAGTGCTGCGCACCGCCGACCTCATCAAGGAGATCAACCAGACCGCGACGATGATCGTCGTCGAGCACGACATGCAGTTCATCCGCATGATCGCCAACCAGGTGACCGTGTTCCACGAAGGCCGTATCCTGATCGAAGACACCATGGATGCTGTCGCCCGCGACCAGCGCGTGCGTGACGTTTATCTGGGGCATCGCCAGCAATGAGCGCGTCTGAGTTACTGGAAGTCCAAGCACTGCGGGCCGGCTATGGCAGGGTTCCGATCCTGCACGGCATCGACCTGACGGTGCATGACGGCGAGATCGTCGGCATTCTCGGCCATAACGGCATGGGCAAATCCACATTGCTCAAGACCCTCATCGGCCTGGTACCGGCAACCGGCGGAAGTGTCCATTTCGAAGGCATCGACATCACCGACGAACCGTCGCACGAGCGTGCAATGCTGGGCATCGGCTATGTGCCCCAGGGGCGCGGCATCTTCCCGATGCTCTCCGTCTTCGACAATCTGCGCATGGGCGTTGCCGCACATGAAGACGACGACGAGGACGCGGTACGAAACATCCTGGCCGACTTCCCGCGCCTGGAGCGCCTGCTCGACCGCGAGGGCGGCGCCCTGTCGGGCGGTGAACAGCAACTGCTCGCCCTCGCGCGCTGCCTCATATCCGAACCGCAATTGGTGCTGCTCGACGAACCGACCGAGGGCATTCAGCCCTCGATCATCGACGAGATCATCGACCTCCTCAAGGACCTGCGCCGCAAGCGCGGCATCACCATCGTGCTGGTCGAGCAGAACCTCGAGTTCATCACCGAGCTGTCCGACCGCGTCCTGCTTCTGCAAAAAGGCGAGATTACCGGCGAGGTGGCCGGCGGCGAAGCCACCAATGCCGAACTCGTCGAAGAATTCGTCGGTTTCGGCGGCCGTCCGGCCATGTCCGCGCCTGCCGCCAAGCCGGCCCAAGCCGCCGCGGCCGCCCGAACCGAACCGGTCAGAGCCGCCGCCGCACCGGCTTCGCCATCAACATCCGTCAAAGCACCCTCCCGGCCGTCCGCACCGCTTGCGGACTTCTCACAGCATGAAAGCCATAGTTACATGACTGTCCAACGGCCCACCCACGCGCAAATGAAAGAGATCGTCGAGGGCTTCGGCATGCACATGTCGGACCAGCGGATCTCGGAATTCATGGCGGTCATGAATGACACCATCGCGGCCTATGACGTGGTCGACGCGATGCCGGACTACCTGCCGCCGGTCGACTATCCGCGCACCTCGGGCCACCGCCCCTCGCAGGAGGAAAACCAACTCAACGCCTGGTATGTGAAGACCGAAATTCGCGGCGCGCCACGCGGTCCCCTGACCGGCAAGTCGATTGCGCTGAAAGACAATGTCTGTCTTGCCGGTGTCCCGATGATGAACGGCGCCTCGACCCTGAAAGGCTACACGCCCGACATCGATGCCACCATCGTGACCCGCATTCTCGATGCCGGCGGCACCATCGTCGGCAAGGCGCACAGCGAGTATTTCTGCCTTTCGGGCGGCAGCCACACCAACGCCACCGGCCACATCCACAACCCGCACAAGATGGGCTATTCCGCCGGAGGTTCGTCCTGCGGTTCGGGCGCACTGGTTGGGGCCGGCGAGGTCGACATGGCGATCGGCGGCGATCAGGGTGGCTCCATTCGCATGCCCTCGTCTTTTTGCGGCTGCTACGGCATGAAGCCGACCCACGGCCTCGTCCCCTATTCCGGCGTCATGCCGATTGAAACCACCATCGACCACACCGGCCCGATGACCCAGAATGTTGCCGACAATGCCTTGTTGCTGGAAGTGATCGCCGGCGAGGACGGGCTAGATCCCCGGCAATACGCGCCGCAGACCGATAAATACACAGCGGCCCTCGGACGCGGCGTCTCGGGATTGCGCATCGGTGTCCTGAAGGAAGGTTTCGGCCATGACAATTCCGAGGCCGATGTCGATGCCAAGGTGCGCGCGGCGGCCGAAACCCTGCGCGGTCTGGGCGCGACGGTCGACGACGTCTCCATCCCCATGCATTCTGCCGGACCTGCCATCTGGACGCCCATCGCCGTGGAAGGGCTGACCAACCAGATGATGAAGGGCAACGGCATGGGAACCGGCTGGGAGGGCCTCTACACCACGAGCCTGCTCGACTACCACGCCAACTGGCGCAGCCGTGCCGACGAACTCTCCGATTCGCTCAAGGTCTGCATGTTCATCGGCGAATATTTTCTCAAGCACCACCGCGGCCACTACTATGCCAAGAGCCAGAATCTGTCGCGCAAGCTGAAAGCCGAGTATGACGCCATGCTTGGCGCCTATGATCTGCTCTTGATGCCGACCACGCCGATGAAGGCCACACCGTTGCCGCCGCCCGATGCGTCGCTTGCGCTCTACTGCCAGCGCGCCTTCGAAATGCTCAACAACACCGCTCCATTCGATGTCTCCGGGCATCCGGCCATGAGCATTCCCTGCGGCATGAACGATGGCCTGCCGGTTGGCCTGATGCTGGTTGGCGGGAAATACGCAGAGTCGACCATCTACCAGGCCGCCGCCGCTTTCGAGCGCGCCGGCGACTGGCGGCAGATGTAACCGATGGCAGCGCGCCCCGAGCCCAAGATCGCACCTGACGACGGCCTGTCCCACGTTGTTGGACCGGTTGACACGCCGCTTCTGGACGAAACCGTTACCGCGTTGCTGAAGCGCACCGTGGACAGTTACCCCGACCGCGACGCGGCGGTTTTCTGCGAACCTGGAATAACCTGGAGTTATGATCAGCTCGCCCGCCGCATAGACCGTTTCGCCGCCGGCCTGCTGGCGCTCGGGCTCTACAAGGGCGACAGGATCGGCATCTGGTCGCCCAACCGGCCGGAATGGCTGATCGCCCAGTTCGCCACCGCGCGGATCGGCCTGATCATGGTCAACATCAATCCGGCCTACCGGCGCGCCGAACTGGAATATGCTCTCAACAAGGTGGGCGCCAAGGCGCTGATCACCGCGTCCAGTTTCAAGTCGTCCGACTATATCGAAATGCTGCGCGATCTGGCGCCTGAACTCGACACCGCGACGCCCGGAAGGCTTGAAGCCAAACGGCTGCCGGAGCTGCGCACGGTCATCCAGCTCGGCACGGCACCGGCCGCCGGCACCTTTTCGTTCGACGAGGTGATGCAGCGCGGCGGCGGCGGCCAGCGCCACCGGCTCGACGCCATCTCCGATGCCCTGTCGCCACATGACGCGATCAATATCCAGTTCACATCGGGCACCACCGGCAGCCCCAAGGGCGCCACCCTCACCCATCACAACATCGTCAATAACGCGTTGTTCTGCGCCCGGGCCATGGAACTGACGCCGGAAGACCGCCTGTGCATCGCGGTGCCGCTTTACCACTGTTTCGGCATGGTGCTCGGCAACCTCGCCTGCGTCAGCGCCGGATCGACAATGGTCTTTCCCGGCGAGGCCTTCGACCCACTCGACAGCCTGCGGGCGCTCTCCAGCGAAAGCTGCACCGCCGTGCATGGCGTCCCCACCATGTTCCTGGCCATGGTCAACCACCCCGAGTTCGCCACATTCAACCTCAAAAGCCTGCGCACCGGCATCATGGCGGGGGCCCCCTGCCCCATCGAACTGATGAAACGGGTCGTCTCGGACATGCATGCCGGCGAAATCACCATCGCCTACGGCATGACCGAAACCAGCCCGGTGTCGTTCCAGAGCGATGCGGACGACCCGCTCGACCGCCGCGTCGCCACCGTCGGGCGCATTCATCCCCATGTGGAGGTGAAGGTGATCGATGAAGAAGGAGCAACGGTTCCGGTCGACCAGCGGGGCGAGCTCTGCACCCGGGGCTATTCGGTGATGCGCGGCTATTGGGACGAGCCCGAGCGCACCGCCGAAACCATCGACGGCGATGGCTGGATGCACACCGGCGATCTCGCCACGATCGATGCGGAGGGCTATTGCAACATTGTCGGGCGGGTCAAGGACATGCTGATCCGCGGCGGCGAAAACGTCTATCCGCGCGAAATCGAGGAATACCTCTTCCGCCATCCGAAAATCGAGTCGGCCCAGATCTTCGGCGTGCCGAGCGCCAAATATGGCGAGGAAATCTGCGCCTGGATCATTTTGCAGGACGGCCAGAGCGCGACTGAAGAAGAGATCCGCGACTTCTGCCGCGGCCAGATCGCCCACTACAAGATCCCGCACTACATCCGCTTCGTGAAGGAAATGCCGATGACGGTCACCGGCAAGCCGCAGAAATTCATCATGCGTGACGCGATGATCGATGAGCTGGGGCTGGCGGCGGAGAAGACTGCTTAGAGCGCGTTACGCTTTATGTGATTCGGCACCGGCCCACGCCCCCTGCCCAACCACCCGACAAAGGTACCCGGGGGGTGGTTGGGCAGGGGGCGTGGGCCGGTGCAGATCGAACGCAACAAGCTCTAGAAAACTCAATACCAAGGCGCGCGGCGTCGGCTTCTTTCAGAACTGCACGGTAACCTGGCCGCCGCCTGAGATTTCCAGATAGTCCTTGCGCCCGAGGCCGCCGACACTGCCGGTCAAAGACATGCTGACGGTCTCGCTCAGCACGACATCGAGCCCGCCGGTGACCGAGAAATCGAGGGCCTCATCGGTGACGTTGGACGCCACCAGTCCGGAGTTGAGTGGCGGTTCGCCGTGGATGTCGAACTCCCAGGCGCCTTCGATGCCGATCGAGGGTTCGATGCTGCGCACGTCATCGATGACGTAGAGGTAGCTCAAGGTCCCACCGAAGTTGAACACGCCCGCGTAAATGGTCTGGGCCGGAAAGAACGCTGCGATGCTGTCCACGTATGAATCATCGCGGTTGTAGGAATAGGCGATGCCCGCCGTGGGCGCGAGCGTCAGGTTATTGCCGAGATCGACATACCCCGTCAGGTTCGCGGTGGCGCTCCAGCTTTCGCTGTCGAACGACCCGGTTGAAACCTGGTCGGAAATGTCGTTGTCGCCCCACGAATAGACAAAAGAGGCATCGAAAAGGATGTTGTCGGTCACCGCGTATCCCAGATAGGGACCGAACCCATAGCTGTCGGTCTTGAGCCGCCCCGGCGAAAAACCCGCGCCGCCGATGCTGTTGTCGATGTCGGAGTGGTCGTAATTGAAACTGACGCCGACGATGAGGCGATCGTTCAGCACGCGGTCGAGACCGGCACCTACGGCCACCTGCGGCCCGTCAAACTCTGCGCCGGGATCATCGCTTTCTATATAGGTGTAGCTTCCATCGGCCCACACGCCCCACAGCGGCGAGCCGTCAGCGGTTGCGGCAACCGGTGAAATGACCGCCCCGAGCGCCGATATGTCACCCGGCCCGCGCGCTCTGTCGTCGACGCGCAATCTGCCTTCAACAATCTGCTTGATCCTGTGCCGCATCGTTTCGCCGCGCTGGATCAGCAGGCGCGGCTCAATGATACGCTGCTGGCTTGTGAAAAAATCGCCGGCATCGGAAGGTGTGGCCCATGTCATGGACATTGTGAGCGCCACCATGCCCGCAAGCGTCGTTCGATTCCACGCAGCCGGTTGATGCGGTAGGTATCCCATGAAGTGATGTTTCCCCTGGCACTCAACAAGCGATGGGCCGCCGGATCGCCTGGCTCCCGTTGTTCACACTAACAGTTCTCAGCAAGCCTGCAAGGGCACCGGCCGAACTCTTGCGGCCGCGAGGAGAAAAATCTGCCGCATCACTCATTCGCGACCTTCTTGAGGAAATATTCGGCGAGTGATCGTACGGACTGCGCGGTGTCTTTGGCCAGCAGGCGGCCGACCTCGGTCATCTCGGGAGGCAGGCTGTCTCGCAGCCTTATGAGCCCGCGCGCGGCAACTTTTCTGACCGCAACGGCCCGGTCCCGCGCGCCCTGAAGCACAAGCTGCTCGACGTCCAAATCGTGTTCAACCGTCCTGTCTTCGAACACCGGAACATGGCGGCCGCGGCCGAAACTCTTGTCGGTCCATTCAAACCTGTATCCCACGGTCCAGGAGGCGCGGCGCAGCAGCAATGTCTCCAGTGCGATCGCGCGCACATGCGGAAGCTCGGCGTCGAGGGCGAGCTTCGGCAATGCGGCGTCGAGACCAGGCCGGCGCAATGCCTGCCGCAGCACCTGCGCCACCGGGCCGGCGGGCCGTTGCATCAGCAAGAAGGCAAGCTCGGACGTCACGTCCGGCCGATAAAGTGCCGCTTCGAGAACATCACGTCCGCGCGTGCCCCAACGGCCCAACCGGCGGTACTGCGGCAACAAAAAGAACGACGCCTCGGCAATGACCCTGGCGGAGGTTCGCGGAAACTGTTCCTCCGCGCACGCACGCGCCGCCTCGCGCACCTGCGGGACCCAGTCGTTCAAACGATATGTCAGCGCCGCGAAAGCAAACGGATGACCTGGGGGGTCGGTCCAGAGTTTCAGGGCCGCTTCCCTCAGATGCCCATCTGCGTGAAATACGAACAAGCGGGAAAGCCCGGGGGTTGCGGACAGCGCCTTCAGTTGTGCCGTGCGTGTGGCGGGCCGCCGCGACCGCGACAACGTCCAGAAACCGCCTCCGATGTCTTGCGCAGAAAACAAGCCTCCTATGGTCTGGATTTCATCGGCCGCACGGATGATCGATGCAGCGGGCAGCGCCTCCAGTTCGGCACTATAGGCCGGCAGATGTGCCTCCGCCGACTTCCCCTCGGCGATCGCCTGCGACAGCAACGACACGGCGTCCTGCAGCGCCGGCGGCAGAACGGACCGCTTTCCGTCTGTGACGATATCGGGATAATCCCTATAGCGTGCCAATGTGCGGAACCTCGATTGGGGCGGCCTGAACGCCGGCCAGGGACAGAGTTGGCGCATTGTCGGCGCGAATGCCCGCTTTGCGCAAGGCTGTGTGCTAATTCGCGTCCAGGCAACGGTGAATTTGCACGGTGGCCACCTGCGCGCTACTCCTGTAAAAGATGGCCCCTTGAGCGCAGGCAGCAATGAGCGAGACATATGAAATTTGAGGGCACGAAGGACTATATCGCCACGGAAGACCTCCGCATCGCGGTGAACGCGGCGATCACGCTGGAGCGGCCGCTTCTGGTCAAGGGCGAGCCTGGAACCGGCAAGACCGTTCTGGCGATGGAAGTGGCCAAGGCGCTCTCCACACCGCTCATCGAATGGCATATCAAGTCGACCATCAAGGCCCAGCAGGGACTCTATGAGTATGACGCGGTGAGCCGGCTGCGCGACTCACAGCTCGGCGACAAGCGGGTACACGACATCCGCAATTACATCAAGAAGGGCAAGCTCTGGGAAGCCTTCACCTATGCCGAACGCCCGATCCTTCTGATCGACGAAATCGACAAGGCGGATATCGAATTCCCCAACGACCTGCTGCAGGAACTCGACCGCATGGAGTTCTTTGTCTACGAGACCTCTGAAACGATCAAGGCCCAGCACCGACCGATCGTCATCATTACGTCCAACAACGAGAAAGAGCTGCCGGACGCATTTCTGCGCCGCTGTTTCTTCCACTACATCAAGTTTCCCGACGCCGACACCATGCGCGACATTGTCGACGTCCACTTCCCCGGCATCAAGGCGCGGCTGATCAAGGAAGCCCTGAACGTCTTTTATGATATTCGCGAAGTGCCCGGCCTCAAGAAGAAGCCGTCGACGTCGGAACTGCTCGACTGGCTCAAGCTCCTGCTCAACGAGGACGTGTCGCCGGAAACCCTGCGCGAGCGCGATCCCAAAAACATGATCCCGCCCCTGCACGGCGCCCTCCTGAAGAACGAACAGGATGTGCACCTGTTCGAGAGGCTGGCCTTCATGGCGCGGCGCGAAACGCACCAGTAAAGCGCCCTGATCACAGGCCTTTCGGACGGTCGAGATCAGGCCGTCTGACGCCCTCACCGCACGAGTAGGACGGTGGTCCGGCTTCCGTGCCGTCCGGACAGACATTGCTGCAATTGCCAACACTGCCGCAGGCGCCATGCAACATGGCCTTCGCCGCATTGCGGCCGATCTCCGCCAAATCCGTACCCGAACAGGACGCCACGAGCAGACCCGCAAAGCAAATACCGGTTAAACGCACTGCCATCATCACAACCTTCGTGTTACATTTTTTATTGTTTTACGATAAATTTATATCACAACACAATATGAAAGACCGCAACCATGGCAAACTCTTCAGAACGAACCGCAACGCCGGCAGACAGGATCGAGCGCGTCAGCAGGCTGATGATCTGGGTCATCACGGCGGGTGGCGCCATAATGGTGCTCGCCTACACATCGGTCTGGGTTGTGCCCGGATGGCTGGAGGATGCCGCCGCACAGAACCTGCTTGGCGCAACCGCGACCATCAGCGCCGGCCCCGTGCTGCGCCTGTTTGCGGCCCTGATCGCCGCCCTCCCCCTTGCACTCGTCCTCTACGGCCTGTGGCAGATCAGAGAGCTCTTCCGTCTCTTCGGCGACCGGCACTATTTTTCGGTCGACGGGTCAAAGCGGCTCTTGCGCTTCGGTGCGGCGCTGCTGCTGGCCGCGCCGGCGGGCATCGTCACGCGCTCCATCGTCAGCGTCCTCCTGACCATGAACAACCCGGAAGGCAGCCGTCACCTTGTGGTTCAGATGGGCAGCAACGACTATTTCCTGGTGGTGGTCGGCGGCCTGCTCCTGGTGGTCGGCTGGGTCATGCGCGAGGCCGCCCGCATGCAGCACGAACTGCAGCAGATCGTCTGATGCCGATCATCGTTCATCTCGATGTGATGCTCGCCAAGCGCAAGATGCGCTCGCGCGAGCTGTCGGAACACATCGGCATCACCGAACAGAACGTCTCGCTCCTGAAATCCGGCAAGGTCAAGGGCATCCGCTTCGACACACTGGACAGCATCTGCAAGGCGCTCGACTGCCAGCCCGGCGACCTGTTGGAGCACGTGCCGGGCAACGAGGCATAAAGCGCTTTGCGTCTTATGTGATTCGGCGCCGGCCCGCTCCCCCTGTCCAACCACCCGACAAAGGTACCCTGGGGGTGGTTGGGCAGGGGGAGCGGGCCGATGCAGATTGAGCGTAACAAGCTTCAGTTTCACTTTGCGCGAATCGCCAGCCACACGCCGAAGAGAACGAGCACCGAGGCCAGTACGAAAATCAGAGTGAAGCGCTCGCCGAGAAGAAACAGGGCGAGGATGACCCCGGACACCGGCTGCAGGAACTGAATGAGACCAATGCGCTCGATGCCGCCTTTGCCGAGCGCCCAGTACCACATGATGTAACCGACGATGGTGACCCCTATGGCCAGATAGGCGACGGCCACCCAGGCATCGAACGGCACCATGTCCAGGTCCACCCCACCGAGAACAAAAGGCAGTGTCGGTGCCAGAAGCACCGCAAAGATGACGACACCCCAGAACGTCGTTCCGGTCGACGGATAGCCCTGCCGCTGCAACCGCGCTCCGGCAACATAGCCGAGCGACGCAAACCCGTTCGACGCCAGCACGATGAGGTCGCCGGTGAGGCTTGCCGCATTTGCGGTGCCCGTCTCTCGCGACGAAATCAGCACCACCTCGCCGGCAAGTGCGACAGCGCATCCGATCCACCACAGGGGCCGAGGCCGCTTTGCGTCCCAGGTCATTGCAATGGCGCCGGTAAAGATCGGCAGAGAGGCCAGAATCATCGAGGCATGATTGGCCGAGGTCATGCCGACGCCGATGGTGAACAGAACCGGGAACCCGACGAAACCGCAGAAACCGGACAACACAAGCAGCAGCCGCTGATCGCCGGTCGCGGGCAGCGGCACTCGCATGACAAGAGCGACCGGCAGAGCCGCAAGTCCGCCCAGCACCGTGCGCAGCACCGCCACCGCCATCACCGGAAGGTCGGCGACGGCGAGCTTGGCAGCAACCGGGGACGCACCCCAGAGCACCACCGCAAGCACGGCAACGAGAACAACGATCAGAGACATCGGCCTGGAAACCCGCCTGGAACGGTTTTGTTGGGGGCGTTATGTCAGGTCAGGTCTGCGGCGGCGAGCGGTTTTGCAGCCAGCGCCTGAGCATGGTCCAGGCCCCTCCCAGCACGATGACCACTATGAACCAGCCCTTCTTGAGAAACACCAGGAGCGCCGCCAGGATCCCGACCTTTGACAGGACCTTGCCGGCGATCAGTCCGCCGATGCCATAGGCCGCGAGCTTGTCGGTTCCCGGGATATAGTCGGCATAGCGCGCGCCTTCGTCGAACCGTGGCATGTCCATGACGGCGGGAACCACCTGCTTGATTGTTCCCAACTGGCCCATCTCGGAAATGAAATTGATGTTCAGGACGCCTCGCCTGCCCAGCGCCCGCACATTGTAGTTGAGCGTATGCGGCGTTTCCGTCCCGAATTGCAGTTCCTTCGCCCAGTGCAGCTTGTGGCTGTCGCGCTCGTAGTAGGGCGGCGATGCCCAGCCGAGCAGCGTCACCGGCTCATAGCCCTGCTCCTTGCGCGCCGCGTTGGCCTGGCGGGCCTCTTCCTTCATGGTGTCGAGCAACTCTTCATAGTCGATCTCGTCGGCATTCTCGTCAGTGACGTAACCGTCTTCGTCGAAAGAGACCGCGGCTCCCCAGGTGTCGTCATAGGGGGTGGCATCCGCCGGAAAGATCATGCCCAGGATACCGTTCGCCGCTGCCGGAGGATTGCCCCACAGAGTGACAAGCACCTTCTCGGCATCGCCGACACTGAGGAAATAGTAGCCTTCGGGAACCACGAAAGTGACGTCGGCGCCGCCGACCGGGATCTCTCCCTGCCTGTAGTCGAGCTGCTCGAGAAAGGCGGTCAGGTCCGGGTTGTCATAGGACTTGTCAGGGAACATTTCGGCAAACGATTTCGCGTTCACCTGCCCTGTCATCGCCCAGATCAGGCTGGCAATCAGTAGCGCGTATCTCAGCATGACGCCCCCCGGCGTGTTGTGGCGAGCGCACTCGGCCGGCCCGCTTCAGGCGCAATTGTTGCGCGGAACAGCACCCGCGCACAACAATAAACAGGACTACGGCGTCATCCCGCGTCTTCGGAAAGAGCCCGCGTCAGCATCATGATGCCGGACTGATCGAGGTCGCCCCAACCGCGCCCGACCATCTCGCGCCACAGCTCGGCGTCGCGCTCGAGGAGCGGCATGCGAACCCCAATCCGGACCGCAAACTCGAGTGTCTGATCGAGATCCTTGAGCCGCGTGCGCGCCCGCCCTCCCGGCTCGAACACATTCTCGATCATGCGCTGGCCGTGCGGCTCCAGAATGCGGCTGCCGGCGAAACCGCCGAGAAGAGCTTCGCGTGCCCTGGCCGGATCGGCGCCACCCTTCTCGGCAAAATGCAACGCCTCGGCCACCGCCGTCATGGTTATCGCGACAATGGTCTGGTTGGCGCACTTGGTGACCTGGCCGGCACCGACCGGGCCGATATGGGTGTGCGAACCGCCAAGCAGATCGAAGAACGGCACCGCCCGCGCGATATCCGCCTCGGACCCGCCCGCCATGATGGTCAAGGTTGCGTCACGGGCCCCCACCTCGCCGCCGGACACCGGCGCATCGACAAAACCGACACCTTTCGCCGCCATCCGTTCAGCCAGCGCCCGTGTCGTCTCGACCCGGGTCGTGCCCATATCGATAACGAGCGCACCTTCGCTCAAGCCATCAAGCAGGCCGGTTCCGCCGCCGGTGGCGATGGTCTCCACGGCGGGAGTATCGGCGACACATATGATGATGACGCCAGCCTCCACAGCCCGCGCCAGCGCCGCTGGCGTTTCAGCCGCAACCGCGCCGTCCCCGACCAGTTCTTCCACCTTCGACGCGGTCCGGTTGTAGACGTGCAGGTCGGCGCCAGCCTGCAGAAGGTTGCGTGCCATGTGCCTGCCCATAAAGCCAAGGCCCGCGAACCCCGCCGTGACGCCTCCCAATTCCGTCATGCCTTTGCTCCATGTCGTCCGCCGGCCTTGCGCTGTGCCCGGGCCTCATCGATCCTGTCTCGCGCCTGATAGTACCAGTAGACCGCCTGGGTCGCGGCCCGGCCGATCGGGCCGCCGGCCCAGGGCATGCCGAACGGTTCGAACAACCGATAGCGGTCGTCGCCCCGGGCAATGGCCTCGGCGATAAGCCGCCCGGCGATGGCCGTGGTGTTGAGACCGTGGCCGCCAAATCCGGTCGCAACCCACAACCCGCTCTGCAACTGGCCGATAACCGGCATCTTGTGGGTGGCATAGGCCATCAGACCGGCCCACGCATAGTCGATCTCCAGCGCCGCCAGCTGCGGATAGATGGCGACGATGTCCCGCTTGAGCAGTTGCGCCAGACGCGCCGGCTCGGACCGTTGGGTCGTGATGCGGCCACCCCACAGCAGCCGGCCATCGGCAAGGCGCCGATAGTAGTCTCCCGCCCGGCGGGTGTCGGCAATCGCCGCCTGGATATCGATGGCCCTGTCGAGAAGGTCTGGATCCGGGCGTGTCGCGACCACGTATGTCGCCACCGGCAGTACGGCGCGATCGAGCTTCGCGTGGAGACCTCTGCCATATGTGCTGTGGCAGAGCACAACGTGCTGTGACGTCACCTCGCCTTCGGCGGTTGAAACCGCGTACCCGCCGTCCCTCTCTTCCACCCGGAGTGCCGGCGTGGCCTCATGGACCGTAACGCCCTCCTCAATGCAGGCCGCCGCAAGCCCCGCCACATAATTGAGCGGGTGAATGTGAATGGCGCTCGCATCGTAGAGCCCCTGGAAGTACCTGCCTGACTTGAGGCAGGTGCGGACCTTCTCCGTCGGCCAGTACTCAACGTCATAGCCGAAATCCCGCTGCAGGCGTTCTGGCGCCGAGGCGAACGCGCTTTCATCATCATGCCGAACCACCTGCAGCGCTCCCGGCCGGCTTTGCGCGGCGGTAATCCCGAACCTGGCGATGTTCTCCTCCACCAGGCGCACTCCGTCGCGCGACAGGCCGAACAGTTCGCGCGCCTGCTCAGGCCCGACGCGGCGCGTTATGGCCTCGATCCCTTCGGCATAGCCCGCGGCGACGAAGCCGCCGTTTCGCCCGGACGCACCAAACCCGACACGGTTGGCCTCGAGCACGATGACCGACTTGCCGAGGCGGGCGAGATCCAGCGCGCCCGACAGTCCGGCGAGCCCGGCGCCGATGACGCAGACATCCGCACTTTCGCGCGTCTTCAGGCGCGGGAGATCGAGCGCGCCTTCCAGCGTCGCCGCGTAATAGCTGTTGACGTGTCCGCTCATAGCACCGTCAACTGTTCACAAAGACGTAAAGCCGGGCTGCTAGAGCGATCCGGCAATGTCTTTATCGGGAGAGGATCTGCACACATCATGCTTACGCTCTATTTGTTGCGGCACGCGAAATCAAGCTGGGACCACGGCGCACTTTCCGACTTCGATCGTCCGCTGGCGGCACGCGGGCGCGAGGCCGCACCGCGCATGGGCCGTCTCATGCGCGACAGAGGGCACGCCCCGGAGCTGGTCTTGTGTTCGCCGGCCCTGCGCGCGCGCCAGACCAAGGACCTGGCGCTCGACGTTCTCGACTACGACCCCGAAGTGCGGCTGATGGACGGTCT
>JAJFHL010000001.1 GCA_021775615.1 Hyphomicrobiales bacterium | reverse complement strand
ACGTCGTCAGATTTCCCGGCGCGTATCCGCCGCCAGCGGGCGCTCCTGGTTGGCGCGAATGCGTTCTCGGTGAAACGTGTAGGCGCCCATGGTCACAATAAGCCCGATGCCGGCCAGGGTGAAGAGATCGGGAGCCTCGTTCCAGATGAAGTATCCGCCGATCATGGCCCATACGACGATGGAGAACCGGAACGGCGCAATAACGGCAACCTCGCCGGACCGAAAGGCGACGATGACCGCATGATAGCCGCAGACGAGACAGGCGGCGGACGCGCCAATGTAAGTCAGTTCCTGCGCTGAGACATCGGCCCAGCCCTCAACAAAGCTGTAGATGCCGGCTCCAACGGTAACAACGACCGAGGTCGCCAGCGTGACCACCAGTGAGGGCACATCCGCGCGAACCACCTTTGTGAAAAGGTCCCGCGCCGCGACAAAGCCGATGGCCGCAATCGCGAACAGCGAATAGACGCTGAAGCCGCCGGCGTCGGGACGGACGATCAGCAGCACGCCGCCGAAGCCGACTGCGATGGCCAGCCAGCGGCGCCAGCCGACATCTTCCTTCAGTGCGAAGGCGGCCATGGCGGTGAGCAGCAGCGGCGTTGCCTGCATGATCGAGGTGACATTGGCGATCGGCAGGTGAAACAGCGCGTTGATATAGAAGAAGCTTGAAAACATGTTGGCCAGGGACCGGCCCATCACCGCGCCGGAAAACATCTGCCGCCATTGTTTGTGGACCCCGACCGTCACACAGGCGATCGTGATCAGTGTTGTCGCGATGACGCCGCGGGTGAACACCAGTTGACCGAAGGGCAGGTCGGGGCTTGCCAGCTTGAGGAAGATGTCGTTGCCGACAAGAAACGCCATGCCGGCCGACAAAGCGGCGATGCCCCTCAGGTTGCCGCCGGCGACGGCGGCCTCATCAATCCGGGCCATGATGTGCTACGCGGCCGCGCCTACAACTGCTGCCGCGCCAGTTCGGCGCCGGCGCCAAGTGCACGCAGCTTGCCCGCCGCCACATCGCGGGGCAGGGGCGCCAGGCCGCAGTTGGTACACGGCTTGATCTGTTCGGCGCTGACGAACTGCATTGCGTCCCTGATGGTCTGGGCGACCTTTTCCGGCGTCTCGATTTCAAGCGAGGCAACGTCGATGGCGCCGACCATCAGGTCCTTGTCCTTGAGCAGGCCAAGCAGCGACAGCGGTACCTTGGAGTTGGCGCACTCAAGCGAAACCTGATCGATATTGCTGGCGTTGAGGGCAGGGAAGATCTCCTCATACTGGCGCCATTCCGAGCCCAGCGTCTCCTTCCAGTCGAGATTCGCCTGAATGCCATATCCGTAGCAGATGTGTACGGCTGTGGTGCAGGCGAGGCCCTCGCGTGCCTTTTGCAGGGCATCGACACCCCACTCCTTGACGTCATCCATGAACACGTTGAACGCCGGTTCGTCGAACTGGATGAGGTCGGCGCCTTTCGCTTCGAGCTCCTTTGCCTCGGCGTTGAGCAGTTCTGCGAAGGCCATGGCCATGTCGGCGCGCCGGCCATAATGCTCGTCGGCGATGGTGTCGCAGATGGTCATTGGGCCGGGCAGGGTGAACTTGAGCTTGTGGTCGGTATGATCGCGCAGGAAGGCCACCTCGTCGCCGTGCACCGGACCCTTGCGGCTGAGCGGGCCGGTAACCGTCGGCACGTCCACCACATAGCGATTGTCGCGGATACCCATCTTGGTCTTCTTCTGCCAGTCGATCCCGTCGATCTGCTCCAGAAACCCATGCACGAAGTGGACGCGGAACTGTTCGCCGCCGCTCACCACATCGATGCCGGCGGCTTCCTGCTCCTTGATCCATACCAGCGAGGCATCTTTCTTGCCGCGCTCCAGGTCGTCGCCCTCAAGTCGCCACGGCGCCCAGAGCTTTTCCGGTTCCGCCAGCCAGGCGGGTTTGGGCAGGCTTCCGGCCACGGTGGTTTCGAACATCTGGTGTCTCCCTCATCGGCTGTATCGCTTTGCGGCGATTGTATCTGGAATTGCCGCCGACGGTAACACGCATCGCCCCGTTTCACTGTTTGAGACACCTGCCGGCATTGCGGTGAACGCGAAAAAATCAGCCACACCCCTTGAATAGTTCAACATTGAACTATATAGTTTAACACTAAACTACTTTGATTTCACGAAGGAGACACTCCGAATGGCCATGACCCGACGCTCGTTCATCAAAATCGCCGGCTCTTCCGCCGTGATCCTCGCTGCGGGGGCGGGCACCTTCGCGATGACCCGCGAGCCCACGAAAGCACTGGAACCATGGAGCATCGCCGGCACGGTTGAGACCGAGCCCCGCCGCAAGGCGCTCTCCTACGCCATCCTCGCCCCCAATCCGCACAACCGTCAGCCCTGGATGGTCGATCTCGCGGGCGATGACGAAATCGTTCTGTACTGTGATCCGGACCGCCGGCTGCCGATCACCGATCCCTTCAATCGGCAGATCACCATCGGGCTCGGCTGTTTCCTTGAGCTTTTGCGCATGGCAGCGGCCGAAGACGGGTACCGCGCAGACATAACTCCGTTTCCCGACGGCTATTCGGACGAACAGCTGGACAACCGCCCGGTCGCACGGGTGAAGCTGGTCAAGGCGGGAACGCCAGATCCCTTGTTCAGGCACGTTCTGGAGCGGCGCTCGAACAAGGAGCCGTTCGACCTCGCCCGGTCCGTCGTCGCTTCAGACATTGCCGCCATTGCACAGGCCGCAGATCCGGTCTCCGGCGTCAGCGCCCACACGGCCGGGGCGGGCGACATGGTGGCCAAGCTGCGCGACCTCACATGGCGCGGGTTTCTGAAGGAAATGGAGACCGATGACGCGGCGATGGAAAGCGTTCACCTGATGCGCATCGGCAAATCCGAAATCGAAGCCAATCCCGACGGCATCGACATGGGCGGCGCCATGCTGGAGACGCTGAACCTGTTCGGCGTGCTGACCCGCGAGACAATTGCCGACCGCAGCACCACAGCCTACCAGCAGGGCCTCGACATGTATCGCGAGATCACCGGCACCGGCATGGCCTATGTCTGGCTGATCACGGCGTCGAATACGCGCCTCGACCAGATCAGCGCCGGTTCCGCTTACATCCGCACCAATCTTCAGGCAACCGCGCAGGGCGTCGACATGCATCCCCTGTCGCAGGTCCTGCAGGAGTATTCGGAAATGTCAGATCTCTACGCAGAGACCGACCGGCTGTTACAAACGCCCGCCGGTGCGCGGGTGCAAATGCTGGCCCGGTTGGGCTATGGTCCGCAGATCAAACCCAGTCCGCGTTGGCGCGCCGAAACAAGAATCCGCACCGCATGAACCACCCCCCGCCCGACGATCCCTTGCTGTTTCGGTTTTTCAACGAAATCGGCATCATCGAGCAACTGGCCCGCGCTCGGTTCGAGCGCGGGCTTCCGCATGGTCTGACCCTGTCCCAGTTCCGCGTGCTCAATCACTTCTCGCGGCTCGGCGGCGAGAGGACGCCGGTCGAACTGGCCCGGTCTTTTCAGGTCACCAAGGGCGCGGTGACCAACGCGGTACAGAAACTCGAAGCGAAAGGCTTTGTCCAAACCCGGCCCGACGCTCATGACGGGCGCAGCAAGCTTGTCAGCCTGACGGTGCAGGGGCGCGCCGCCCGGGACGATGCCATCGCCACGCTCCAACCCCTGATCCCCGCTCTGATGAGCGAGATACCCGAACAGGACTTCGCGGCGGTGCTGCCCTTTCTGCAGCGCGTCAGGGTGTTCCTCGACGAGAATCGCGAGCTCGATCCCGGCGCGCCGTAGCGACCTTGGCCTTATGCCTCTTTCCGGGCGGGCTCGCCTGCCGATTCCTTCGGGGTACGGAAAAGGGTTCCACACTGGATTGCGCCGACATCCAAAGCCAGTGCGTTCAGTGCGGCGAACAGCATTGCCTGGTTGGATGAAACCACCGGTTTGCCGAGCGCTGCTTCCAGCCGCTCGATGGTTTCGACGCTGCGCATGTCCGTACACGACAGCACGATCGCCTGGGCATCGCGGTGGTCGGCCTGGCGACCCAGATCAAACACCTCATCGGGGGTGAGTTCGCCCTGACCGTAATTGTCGAGCTCGCGGCCGATATCCGCGCAGGAAACCGTCTCAATGCCGGCCTCGGCCAGGAACGCCACGGCCTTGACATTGATGGCGCCGACATAGGGCGAGGCGAAGCCGACGCGCTCCGCGCCCAGCGCCTTCAACGCGAATACCACGGCGCCAGCGGCGGTGACGGTGGCGGCGCCGGTCTGGGCATGAATGCGCGCCGCCAGTTCGCGGTCGAACGCGACACCGTGCGTCAGCGTCGCCGACGTGCAGCCATAGAGAATGACATCCGGCCTCACCCCCGCAATCAGCCGCAGCGGTTCATCGAGCGAAGCGGTGCCGAGGCCGGCCATCTGCTCCTCATCGGGCACGGCATCAATGTCATAACCGCCGATCCGTGCGAAATGCAGCGACACGCCCTCCGGCCGCAGCATGGCGAGATCGGCCTCCAGATTCGTATTGGTGAACGGCACCAGCACGCCCATGCGCGCAAGTCCTCGTGAAGTGGTCGGCATCAGACGTTCTCCTTTGTCCACCGGGACAGGACTTCGATCATCACGGCCATGTCCGTCTCGCGCCCGACCGTTGCGCGCAGGCAGTCGGGCAGACCGTAGCCGGCAAGGCCGCGCGGCACGACACCGGCCCTGCGCAACGCGCGTTCGGCGCTGGCGGCTCTTTCCGGCGCGCCGAAGCGAATGACGAAGAAATTGGTGTGGCTTTGCGGCACCTCCAGTCCGAGCCGCCTGATCCGGGCCGCGAAACGCTCGCGCAGGTCGACGGTCTCGGCGCAGATTTCACGCATATGGGCCTGATCGAGCATGGCCGCCGCGGCGCCGGCCTGGCTGGCGCCGCTGATGTTGTTCGGCGCGAGCAGCTTTCGCACTTCACCCGCCACCGCCGGCGGGAACACGCCCCATCCGACCCGCAGTCCGGCCAACGCATAGGCCTTGGAAAAGGTTCGAAGCACCACCGTGTTGCCGCGTTCCACGAGATCGAACACGCGTTCGTCCGCCGCGCCGGTGAATTCGCCATAGGCCTCGTCGACGATCAGCAGAATGTCATCGGACAGCTCTTCGCGCAGACGGACGATTTCGGCC